>JAAEOR010000544.1 GCA_024222895.1 Hyphomicrobiales bacterium
ACCCGCCCTTCAAACGCGCAATCTCGTCGCGTTGTGCAGCAACGGTTTGCTCAAGCACCGCCACCCGTTCCAGCAGCGTCACCACCAAGCGCCTGAGCGCGGTAATAGAAAGGCCATCGATGTCCGCTAGCGGCATCCCGCGAGGGAGACAGAAAACGACCGATTCGGGAATCCATATCCCACCACCGAGTCATTCCATCGCACCCAGGGCCGACCCCAAGGTGCGCCCTTCGCCAGGACTTTTGCCCCTGTTACCTGTGATATTCTCAACCTATTGAAAAATATGGAGAAACCTTTGGAGCGGGTGAAGGGAATCGAACCCTCGTCCTCAGCTTGGAAGGCTGCTGCTCTACCATTGAGCTACACCCGCAAACCATCACTCCTGGCTGCACGTCGCAATCCACGAGGCATCGGCCGAGACCGGATGGTGGGGGAGGTAGGACTCGAACCTACGAAGGCATACGCCAGCGGATTTACAGTCCGCCCCCTTTGCCACTCGGGACACTCCCCCGTTTCGATCACGGGTATTCCGGTTTCACGTGTCCACACGCGGTGGCAACGGGAAACCGCGGCGCGTTTATGGCGACGACTGCGTTGGCTGTCAACGATCTCGGCCGGTCCAAGCCGGTCAACCTGTTCTGATCAGCGCCAACATCGGTGGCTGCGATTGAGGCTGCTACCCGGTGCGCCTATAAGCTGAATGGATGCCACCCAAGAACCGCCCTCGCCCACCTTCGCGTCGCGCCGCCCCCCGAAGACGTCGCGACGCCGGCAAATCAACCACCGACCGCTACTTCATCTACGGCCTGCACCCGGCCCTGATGGCCCTGGCCAACCCCGACCGGCGGATCGATCGGGTGGTGGCGACCCCGAACGGCCTCGCACGGCTGCGCGACGCAGGGGCACAGATTCCTGCAAGCGTCGAACAGGTACAACCCGGCGCACTCGATCGATTGCTCGGCGGCGATGCCGTCCATCAGGGCGTTGCTCTGGAAGTCGCGCCACTGGAATTCGGCGACATCGAAACTCTCGCCGATAGCCGACTCCTCGTCTGTCTTGACCAGATCAGCGACCCGCACAATGTCGGTGCGATCCTGCGATCCGCTGCAGCCCTCGGGGCCGACGGGGTCGTCTCGACAACCCGCCATGCGGCGCCCGAATCCGGGGTCCTGGCCAAATCGGCATCCGGCGCGCTCGACGTCATTCCGCCTGTGGTCGTTCCCAATCTCGCCCGCGCCCTCACGGATCTTGGGAACGCCGGCTTCGTTCGAATCGGCCTCGACGAGGCAGCCGATGCAACCATTGACGACGCCATGGTCGGGGAACGGATTGTTCTGGTGCTTGGCGCCGAAGGCAAGGGATTGCGGCGCCTCACCCGCGATACCTGCGATCGGCTGGCACGACTGCCGACCCGGGCGCCGATCGCTAGTCTCAATGTCTCCAATGCTGCCGCTCTGGCGCTTTATGTCGCCCGACGGCACCTCGATCGTGAGATCGGCCGCTCCTAGAAAATCCCGACACCGAACCGACGGCGAACAAAACGGCCTTGTCCGAGCTCGGCTTTCCCGCCAACCCAATCGGCAACCGCGGGGTTAGCCCGAACTGCGTCAATATGCACTAGACAAACATTGGTCGAGCTTAAGATATGAATGGAATTGGGAAACACGAGCCACGCGCGTGATACCTCCATCGTTGAACACGGTATGTGCTCCTCACCGGACACCGGGCTCATGCGGCACTTGGTTGGCGGTGCCTCGGTTCCGCCCGCCCGTGTGTTCCTGTGTTGCCGCGAGCGGCATCTTCTTCTCATAATGCTGCCTATGATGCATTCGTCGAATCCGTCGGGTTGGAGGGTCTTCATCGCCGCGCGAGCCGCAATGTTGATGGTGGCTGCTGTTCTGCTCGCGCCGACGGGCCAAACAATGCAGGCGGCCGAGCCGGCGGAGAAAACCGTTGCGGCAATGCTCGGTCAGATCGATTGGTTGTCAGCGTCGGGGCTATCCGAAGCGGAAATGGCGAGGCGGTTTCTGGCGATTGAGTCACAATACCTCGACCGAACTGCTATGGCTCGCGAAGCGCTCGGCACGTACGGCGCTAAACTCACCGGAACTGCATTGGCCGATTACGTCAACGCTTATCGAACATATCTGGCCGACAGCTTCGTCTTCGGGGTGCGCAAGACCGGCGCCTCCACTTCCCGCGTGCTGGGCTCGCGTAAAGGACCGGATGGGGTCGCGGTTGTGATCAGCCGGATTCGGACGGGAAAAAAGGTGCGCGACACTCTTTGGTTCTTCTGCGCTGACAGGGAACGGATTTGCGACGTCGAGGTGGACGGCGCTCGCGCTTCGGCAAGGCAGCGCAAGCTCTTCACCGAGATTCTTCACGAACGGGGGCTTCGGGCGCTTGTGCGCGACCTTAAATCCGGCGTCCTGGTTAGCGCCGCCTGATGGTCGCTGCCGACAACGCCCGCGCGATATCACCGGAACCCAACGACAGCTCGATTATCGCGGCCAACGGTCTGGTCAAGACCTTCCGTGGTGGCACGGTTCGCGCTCTGGCCGGGGTCAACTTCCATGCCAATCCTGGCGACATGATTGCTGTTATCGGGCCGAGTGGCAGCGGCAAGTCAACCCTGCTTTACGCGCTTTCCGGTCTAATCGAACTCGACGCCGGCACGGTCAGGATCGACGGTGTTACGCCGGCGTCATCGGCCGAGTGGGTCAGGCTCCGGGCCCGGCACATTGGTCTGGTGTTCCAGGACGACTGGCTGCTCGACCGGCTGACCGCGGCGGAGAATGTGGAACTTCCCATGATCGGGGTCGAGCCGGATGCGCGGGCGCGATGCGCTCGCGTGCGAGACCTGCTCGCCAGGGTCAACGCCACTGATTTCGGCGACCGGATGCCGGCTGGCCTTTCCGGCGGCGAACGCCAGCGCATCGCGATCGCCCGTAGCCTCGCCAACCGGCCACGCCTACTTCTCGCCGACGAGCCGACCGGCGAGCTGGACACCGTCAATTCGAGGGGGATTGTCGAACTGCTCATCGCCCTGCGCGAACAGGAAGCCACGACCGTTATCATGGTTACCCACGAAGCGGATATTGCCTCTGTTTGCGACCGTCGTTTCGCTGTTCAAGACGGGCGAGGTCGGTATGTCGATTGAAGAGCGGGGAAGGCAACGCGCATGACGCTCGTCTCACTTGCCTGGCGCAATCTCGGCACCAACAAGCTTCGGACATTCGCGACCGTCGTCGGCATTG
This sequence comes from Hyphomicrobiales bacterium, assembly GCA_024222895.1. Classification (GTDB taxonomy): domain Bacteria; phylum Pseudomonadota; class Alphaproteobacteria; order Rhizobiales; family Kaistiaceae; genus Bauldia. The sequence continues at coordinate 3,258 of JAAEOR010000544.1, forward strand.
TACTCGCGGTCGCCTCGTTCGTCGCGTTGGTTGGCCTGGCGCGCGGTGTCGAAGCGACACTGCGTGCGTCGCTGGAGGTGCGAGGAACTGATGTCATCGTCACAGAAAGCGGCGCTGTCGACCCGATGTCGTCGGTCGTCTCGGATCGTCTTGCCGAGGCGATCGCTCAGGAACCGGGCGTTGCCGCGGCCTCGGTGGAGCTGACCCGGATGACCTCGCTCGAGAGCGGCGCGTCCGTGATCGTCGTGTCCTGGCCGATGGATGCTTTTCCCTGGCAGACGCTCGAAATACACGACGGCCGGCTGCCGGTGCCGACCGACGAGCGGCCGGCCCTGATTGGAGGAAGCCTTGCAGAGCGCCTCGGCCTCGCCGTCGGCGACGAAATCGTTCTCTTCCAAACGGCCTTCCCGATCGTCGGGACAATTGAATCGACCTCGGTGCTCACCCGCAACCTCGCCTTCATTCCGTTGGCGGACGCCCAGGAACTCACATTCCGCGAGGGTCAGGCGACATCGGTTAACGTTTGGCTCGATCCAAGCGCCACAAAACAAGGGAAGGAGACGACTATCGCCGCACTCCGACGCGACTTCCATGGCTACGCGATCGAGACGACTGAGAAGTTTGCCGCCGACTACACCTTCGCCCGCTTCGCCGACGTCCTCTCTTTGTCGATCTCAACCGTGGCCCTGATCAGCGCGATCTTCGCGATCCTCAACACTATGTCGATGTCCGTGAATGAGAAGCGCGGCGAGATTGCCATTATGAGCGCGATCGGCTGGACGCGGCGGCGGATCATCCTGTTGATCCTGCTCGAAGGGACTATCCTGTCGCTCGCCGCCGGGTTGCTGGGCATCGTGGTCGGCGTCGCCGTCGCCTATTCCGTGGCTCTGTCACCAACGATCGCCGGGTTCATCGCGCCGGAGATCCGCCCGGGACTCCTCATCCAGGCGGCAGCGATCACGCTTGCGATTGGCCTCATCGGGTCGCTGATCCCTGCGGCCAGGACTGCGGCCATGGCACCCGCCGAAGTTCTCAGGGGACGATAGACCCGTTCGCCTGCATCCCGAAACGGCGGCGGATTTCGCGGGCGAGGTAGCGTGGCAGCGTATCGGCGAATCCGTGGCCGAACAGCTCAAGCCGGCCAGTTCCGCGAACCGACTTGCCGACGATACGCCCCTCCGCCCGGACAACGCCTTCCCAAATCGCCGGCACCCCGAAGACGGGAATCTCCTGGTCTTCGACTAGCGGCCTCACCTCGATCTCGCCGCCGATGCCGGGGAGCATAAGCCGCCGGTCGAGTGGATAGACGACGCCCGTACGCGCACTGGTCCAGAACCGTAACGGCTCCTGGGTGACGCGACCGGAGACCCGGTGGACCGAGTCTCCGTCGAACAGGACGGCGTAGCCGTCCCGTGGCGTCACCGAACCAATCGGCTGGTGGAACATGAACAACAGGTCCTGCCCACTGTCGAACGAGAGCCCCATCCAGTCCCAACCGAGGAGACGGGCGCTGCCATCGGCAACGAACCACCCGTCAAAAGCCCCCCATTGCCGGTCGATCCAGGCCCGTCCGGCGACCCGGCGTCCACCGATTTCCCCGCCAACGGAGAGGCGCGGGCACGACTGATAGGTGTAGGGCGGCGTCAGACCGGGGTCGAGCTTGTCGCCGGTTTCGCAGAGCCACGGCGACGCCGGTACCAAAGACAGCTGGGCCGTCGCGCCGCCGTGCCCGATCGGCAAAGTCAGCCGGAACGCGTCCTTGTCTTGAGCAAGTGCGAAATCTTGCCAGTCGACCAAGAGCGGGCTCCCCTCGAACCGAGTCGGAGTGGGTGCAACCGCAATGCCTTGGCGGTGCGCCGCCGCCGTCACGTCGCGTAGGTGCCTTCGCATAACGATGTCGGACAGGAACGGGCCGAATCGGCTGACGGCGAGCCGCCGGGCGACGGTGGCATGAGTCTCGGCGATCGGTTCGGTTATCCGGCTCGTCGTCCATCGGTTTCGACCGTCGCCGTCCATGGTGTGGACCAGAAGCATGTGCCCAGGTGTTGACCGGCCGTCGATCCCGCGGACCTGGAACAGCGCGACCATGAAATACAGCCGCTCGTGCTTTGCCGTTGCCGTAGCAAGCGCCCCTTGAACGAACCACCACTCCACGGGCGCGGCCGCGCGCGGTGACAGGTCCGGTGACCGGGCGCTTGTCTGAAGGTGTCGACCGAGATCGGTGTTGCCGATCGCCCCGGCGCTTGCAATAGGCAGCTCAGCTTCTGCCACTCTGACCGTTCGTTGTGATGTGCTTCGTATTGCGGGCCCGAATATTAGAAGCTATCAAAAGCGACACCGCCACGGCAACCGAAGCGCCGCCGGGCGCAACCAAGCTCATGGAATTCTTCAATGATCACGGTTACCTGCTGTCGACGCTCGTCGGCATTCCGGGCGTGCTTATCGCACTCGCCGTGGCCGGGCAGTATCGCTTGAGCGTACTCATCGCAGGGTTAATCGAGACGCTGCACGCTCCGCCTCTTGTCTGGTTCGACGGCGTCTATTGGAGTCCCCAGCGCATCGGCGACCTCGCTGTTGGTGTCGAGGACGTCCTCGTTTGCTTCAGCCTCGGCGCCGGCGCCTGGTTTGCTTCGATTCTACCGTTCCGGTCGCGGTTGATTATCGTCGGTAGGTGGCGAGATAGCATCGCTCGGCTCATCGCTGTTTCGGCTGGCGGCGCTCTGCTGGGACTTCTTGTCTGGCTAGCCGGCGCGGGGGTGATGGCAGTCCTGCTTATCGTCATGTTCGTCATGACGGTGGTCCTCGGCGGGCTTCGGCCACACCTTTTGCAATTGTCACTGGCCGCGGTCATTCTCTACCCGGTGTATTATGCCGGTGTCCTCTGGATCACTGCGGGCCTCGTCCCAGGCTTCTTCGGCATATGGGACGGCCCGGAACTTTGGGGGCCGAGACTTCTCGGGCTCCCGGTCGAGGAACTTGCCTTCGTGGCAATGTTCTCCATATCGTACCCGCTCATCATCGGAACGGTGCTGGATGTGCGTCTGCCATCCAGACGGTCTGGTGCGTCAAGAGTGGATACCTTTCAATAGGCACGGGCACGCTGTGACATCCTCTTGCGCCGAAGTGCCTTCGACCCACTTCGATTCGCCAAATCACACTTCGCCTTCGGCGCGTTCCAGAAACACCGGTCGTTCTCAGAGAGGTTAGAGCGCGAAGTTGGTCGGGCGCCAGCGTTGACAGAGCGCAACCCAGTCTATAACCATATGGTTATGGAACAACCTGGTCACATATCGCAGTCCCCGAATCTGGATGCGGTTTTCGCCGCGCTCGGCGATCCGACGCGCCGGGCGATCCTGTCCAGGCTGGCGACCGGCGAAGCTTCCGTGAATGACCTTTCCGCGCCATTCGCCATGAGCCAGCCGGCGGTATCGAAGCATCTCAAGGTTCTGGAACGCGCTGGCCTGATCGAGCGCGATGTCGACCGGCAGCGCCGGCCGGCACGGCTGAAGGCTGAACCGATGGCAGCCGCAGTGCGCTGGCTCGAGGAGTTCAAGCAATTCTGGTCGTCGAGCTTCGATGAGCTCGATGACCTGCTGGAAGAACTGAAGAAGGCAGAGACGAAGGGAACCGAGAATGAGTGAATTGCCGACCTATGTGCTCGAGCGGGAGTTCGATGCGCCACGCGAGCTGGTCTGGAAGACCTGGACCGATCCGGAACTGTTGCCGCGCTGGTACGGGCCCAATGTCGAGACGATCGTTCATCGGCTCGACCTGAAGCCTGGCGGGCTCTGGCTTGGTGAAATGAAATGGGACGGCAATTCCAACTATCAGCGAGTCGAATACAGCGAAGTCACACCGCCGGAACGACTGGTCTGGCTGCACGCCGTTTCGGATGTGAACTGGAACATTATCGCAAATCCGATGATGGCCGATTGGCCGCGTGTCCTGCTGACGACCGTGACATTCGAAGAGGAGGGTGGTCGAACCAGACTGCGTCTCACCTGGGTGCCGCATGAAGCGACGGAAGCCGAGATTGCGTGTTTCGCCGCGGCGATGGGCGGCATGGACAAGGGCTGGGGCGCCGGTATGGAGCTGCTGACGGAGCTGCTGGCCGAACTCCAGGCCTGAAGCGATTGATGGGTGCGTCCTTCGATAGAGTCCAACGACAATGGTCTCATGCTGAAGTGTTCCGCGTCAGCGGAACTTCGAAGCACGCATCTCGTGGTTTTCTGCTTGCAGAATCTGATCCATAGGTTGGCGCATTTCTCCGCAATCCTTCCGCAGACAGCTCCGGCGCGGCCCCCTTTCATGCTTCGGATCATTCGGAGTTTGAACACGCCTCTTCCCGGCTCCGGAGGGAAGCAGCAATCCATTGCGCATCCCGGGACAACCGGTATGCTCACGCTCGGCTCCGCCTTGCCGTTGCGGATATGACCTGTCGGAGGCCCTGTGAAGGTTGTAATTTTCGGTGCGAGTAGTCTCGCCAGCCAGCTTTGGTATTTGTTGTCACACAACGGCTCGCATGAGGTCGTCGGCTTCACCGTGGACGCAGCATTCCGCCAGGCCGATTCCTTCCACAATCTCCCGCTTGTCGATTTTGAAATTGTCGAGACGGTGTTTTCGCCCGCGGAGCACGGCATGTTCGTCCCAGTCGGATATGCAGATATGAACGGACTCCGCGAGGCCCGCAGCCGTACCGCCCGAGACAAGGGCTACAGACTGCCAAGCTACATCGCTTCCCGTGCGATGACCTGGCCGGATCTCGATGTCGGGGACGGATGCCTGGTCCTCGACGGCGCCATCGTTCAGCCGTTCAGCTCCCTTGGCGAAGGGACATCGGTTCGAAGCGGTGCCGTGGTTTCTCACCATGGCACCATCGGCGATTACACATACGTCGCGCCCGGAGCGGTGCTCGGTGGTAATGCACGAATCGGGAATCGATGCGTCATCGGTCTGAATGCCACAATCATTTCCGGGGTCACGGTCCGAGATCGATGTTTTGTTGCTGCGGGTGCTGTGGTGACCAAGGATACCGAGCCCGGCCGCATGTATCTTGGAGCGCCGGCACGGAAGCGGCCGCTCCCCACTGAAGCACTCCGCTCGGGAGCGACGAAACGACGATGCATGTGAGCTTGATGCAACCGTACTTCTTTCCGTATTTCGAGCAGTTTCGCCATATGTGTCAGTGCGATCTATGGGTCGTCTTCGACACCGTCCGGTACGAGTGCAGGACATGGATGTCGCGCAACCGGATCCTCAATCGCCACACCGGTTGGAGTTATGTGACCGTGCCAATACACCGGAGCGCCAGACACGGGCCCGTCTCCGATGCCGAAGTCACAGACGATTGGGACGTCGCTATTCGAGAAAAACTGCTCGTCTATCAGCATGCCTCACCCCGATACCAGGAGACCATGGAGCTCTTCGATCGTGTCTGTTCGCAAAGACCCAGGACACTCGGCACGCTCAATTTCTTTGCTCTGGCTGAGATCAAACGTTTTCTGAATATTGATACCGAGTTGGTCAAGCTGAGTGAATTAAACTTGACGTTGCCATCACCGCCGCCAACGGCCGGGGAATGGGGGCACTTTGTTACACGGGAATTGAAGGCTGATGTTTACTCGAATGCTTCAGGGGGGCGCGGACTCATCAAAGAAGATTTGTTTCAACCAGACGGGATCGACCTCCGCTTCTATGAGCACCTGAACCTACGATATGACACTGGGCCCCTGACGTTCGTTCCCGACCTTTCGATTCTCGACACGCTCATGTGGGTCGATCGGGCAGAGCTGCAGGCACTCGTCCACACCTGAAGACTGGCATGGAAAATCCGATAATGGACCTGGCGTTATTTTACGCGCGCCAGTGGAAATACCCAAGAATATATATTCAAACACCGGGTTATACATACATGCATTCCGGGGTTCGCTGCTTGCATCTGCTCTGCCACCATTTGAATCGCCTCGGGTACCGCGCATTTGTGACAACCCGCGAAGCGCACCCAGACCTCCTGACGCCATTCGGAGAACCGACCGCTATGTCATCCGGTCAGGATATCGTTGTCTATCCGGAGATTTACAAAGGTAACCACTATGAGGCCCGGCGAGTCGTTCGATACTTGCTCAACAAACCCGGATATCTGGTTGACTTCGGAATGGAGGGTTATGGCGCTGACGAGTATCTGGTTCACTTCGCCGAACCGTTCAAACCGGACGGATACGAGTCACGACTGCTAACGCTGCCATTAGTCGACCGAACGGTGTTTCGCCCGCGAAAGAAACCGAAAAAGCGGAAGGGTACGGTCGTCTACTCCGTCCGCTATAAACTCGACCCCGCCGTTCTCCCGGAATGGGCGCAGGATTGCGTCGTCGTCAGCCGTGCCAACATGCGCCGCCCCGATGAACTCGCCCGCCTCTATCGACGAAGCCGTGCTTTCATTACCGGAGAACGGACCGCAGCGTCGGCCGAGGCACTCCACTGTGGCTGCCCGGTCCTGATCGTTCCCCATGACGGTTTTGAGTATCAGCCGATCGTTGGTTTCTACAAGGGTAACGGTATTGGTGTTGGCGTCACCAAACGACAACTCCGACACGCGCGCCGCACCGTTGACAAGGCACTTGAGCCCTACGGCGCGTTGATCCAGAATCTCGATGGCAACCTCAACAGCTTCGTCAAGGACGCCTGCCGATACTTCAGCGATAGGGGCCTTTAGCCGCGGAGCGTTCAGCTGTCCGAGCCGAGGGTCTTCAAGAAGCGACAGATTTCGCCATCCGCGACTTCCGCCATGCCGGGATGGCAGGGAACGTTGACGATACGGTCGAACAGGTCGCGCGCTACGGCGCAGTCGGATGACAGCGGGCGATAATACTTGGCAACCGCAAAGCCCGCCCAAGGCAGCTTTTCGAGTGATACCGG
>JAAEOR010000545.1 GCA_024222895.1 Hyphomicrobiales bacterium
CTTCAAACCGTTTGCCCGGTGCCAGCCAGTCCAGATCGTCATCGCTGAACTTGACGATGTCGGCCATGGCGACCATGCGCTCGATCCGGGCCAGATAACCTTCCCGGTTCTTGATAAGAGTCGGCCGAACGTTGGGATCGAGACTGGTCACCCGGAGTGAGCTCTCGTTGCGAATTAGCGTCTCGTAGGTCGAACCGCCGGGCTCCGACATCAGGCTGATCGAGCCGAAATGCATCGCCTCCACGTCGGCCGGTATGGCCGGCAGGTCGTCTTCGGCGAGCATGCGGCCTGCCGTCCCGTCGTCGAAAAAGGCGTAGCGCGCCTGGCCGTCGGTGAGCGAGACGAACGCTAGAATGGTTGGCCGATCGCTGAAGACGCAAAGGGATGTGTCCACCTTGCTGGCGTGGAGCGCGTCGACCAGGCTGGTGCCGAAAAAGTCATTCGACATGCCACTCAGAAACCCGGTGGGCATGCCAAGACGTCCAAGGGCGATCGCCACGTTGAACACCGATCCGCCGGTAAAGGGCTGAAACACCTGGGCGCCGTCCACGCTCTGGCGGGGGAGGAAGTCGATAAGCGCTTCGCCGCTGCAAACGATCATGGTTTTTTATGATTCTCCGATGCCCGTGACCCGCATAACAAACGCCGATCAGATTGTCTCTTTGAATAAGACCTCGCGGTCGCGGCTGTAATTGGCAAGCAATGGCAGACACGCACCGCCGATTTCGCGGGCGGCGCTGCCGATGCTTCCCTCGACGATCTCGATCGGCGGCAGCCCGCGTCGGTCGAAGCCGGTGACGCCGTTGCGGATCCGTTCGACGATGCGGCTGCGCACGTCCGGTGGCAGACCGCCATCGACAACGATTGCCTCGAAATCGATGACGGCCGTTGCCGTCACGATCGCAAAGGCGAGGTTGGTTGCCGCCTCCTCGATCCAAAGGTCTAGCGGCGCACCGAGGTGACGCCAGTCGGCCGGTTCGTCGGAAAGGATCGAAGGGTCCAGGCCGCTTTCCGTGAGCCGCGTCTCGAGTGTGCAAAGCGAGGCACCCAGCATCAGCGGCTTCCATGAGTTACTGTCCGGATCCTTGTCGAACGGCATGGGTCCCATGGCCCCGGCATAGCCAGTACGGCCAGGAAACAGGCTTCCGCTGAGAGCGACGCCGCCGCCGATGAAGAAGCCGATGAAGAGATAGAGCCAGTCGCGGTAGTCGTTCTTGTTTCCCAGCGTCAGCTCCGCTGCGCA
>JAAEOR010000546.1 GCA_024222895.1 Hyphomicrobiales bacterium
GTCATTCTCTTTGTCGGGCTTCTCGGTGTGATGTCCTATATCTGCGGCGAGACCCGTTTCGGCCTCTACCTCTATGCCATCGGCAACAACGCCGAAGCAGCGCGGCGTGCCGGCATCAAGGTGGACCGGATCAAGATCATCGCCTTTGCGATCGCCGGCGGCATGGCTGCATTCGCGGGCATTCTTTCAGCCTCCCGCATTCTCGGCGTTTCGGTCTCTTCCGGCGGCGGTGTCGGCGGTGGGGCGCTACTGCTGGAGAGCATTGCCGCCGCGGTCATCGGCGGCGTCAGCCTGTTTGGCGGTCGCGGCCATGCCATCGGCGCGCTGTTCGGCGCCCTGATCATCGCGACGGTTTCGAACGGGCTGAACCTGATGGGCGTCGCCAACGAAGCCCGCCTGATCGTCACCGGCCTGTTGCTGGTTGCCGCGGTCTCCGTCGACCGGGGGATCGAGAAACTCGCCGGACCATCGTCTTGAAGCGCTTTCAGGAAAAGCGAAGTCGTCAATTATCACAAACCCGACGGCTGGGGCATTGGGTCAGAGATCGCCACATCGAATGCAATTAGCGTTGCCCGCTCCCCTTGGCCGTTCGAGTAGTCCTGCGTCGTGACAATGGTTGGCAGGCGCGCCGCGCGCGCACTGATGCGGGCACAAACCGTCGAC
>JAAEOR010000547.1 GCA_024222895.1 Hyphomicrobiales bacterium
TCGGCGATACCGACCCCGGCATTGCCATCGACGACGACCGTTGCCTGCTTGTTCATGCCGGCGCAATAATAGCCGACGGGACCGTTGATCTTGACAGTCACCGGCGCGTCGAGACCGACGGCGACCGCGTGACGACCTTCGGGATTGTCGACGGTCCAGTGGCGTTCATTGGTGTCCGGCGGGAGGCGATGGAGCGCGGCGTTGAGTTCGCGCAATGGCGTGACACCGAGATCGATATCCGGCATTTCACCGCTCCCAGAAATAGACCGTTGCCGGCTCGGGCTCCCACAGCCGCGCGGACCCGATGCCCGGCAGGCCGGCGAGCGCACGGTATTCCGATCCGAAGGCGACATATTCGTCAGTCTCGGCCAGGACGGCCGGCTTGCAGGCGATCGGATCGCGCAGCACCCCGAAGCCGCTCTCGGTGCCGACGACGAAGGTGTAGAAACCGTCGAGATCCTGGAGGCTTGCTTCCAGCGCCTCGCCGAGCGACAGGCCCTGCCCCATCCGCCAGGTAAGATAGCCCGCCGCCACTTCGGAGTCGTTTTCGGTTTCGAACGTAGCACTTTCATTCTCGAGCTGGCGCCTGAGACCGTTATGGTTCGACAGCGAACCATTGTGCACGAGGCACATATCCGGGCCGGTGGAGAACGGGTGCGAACCGTCGACGGTGACCGCCGATTCCGTCGCCATGCGGGTGTGGCCGATGGCATGGGTGCCGGCCATCGTGGGCAGTCCAAATCGCTTCGCGACGGCGTCAGGCCGGCCGACCTCCTTGTAGAGCTCCATTCGGCTGCCGCGGCCGATGATGCGAATGTCCGGCGCCTCGCGCGCGAGCCATTCGTCGACGGCGGCCTCGTCGACCTCCGGCACGGACAGGACGGCGTGGCTATCGTGGACGGTGATGTCGGAGCCGGCAATCGAACGGGAAAGGCGCTCTGCGATACCGGCAAAATCGACGCCGGCGGGCACCCGTAGCGTCAGCTTCACTACGCCGTCCCTGCCACCGGAATAAATGGCGAAACCGGCACTGTCCGGACCGCGATCGCTCATCGTCCCCAGCATGCCAGCGGTAAGCCGACCCAAATGCTGCTCCAGCTCGGGATCCGTCAGGAACAGGCCAACGATGCCGCACATGCGCGTCCGCCTCCTTGGAATGACCAACCATGCTAGGGGGCGCCGTTGCCCTGGTCAATTGTTAGGAAACTATATTTCTTGATACGAAATCACGCCCGTGGATATGTAATGACGGAAAGATACGTCATCGGCAGCGTGACCAGGTCCTCGGGACCGTGCGGCGCGGACGCGTCGAAAAACATCGTATCGCCAGGGTTCAGAAAATAAGCACGGTCTGCGTGGCGGTAGCGCACCTGGCCAGTCAGCATGTAGATGAACTCGGTGCCTTCATGCTGGAACAGCGCGTAAGGGACCGCGTCCTCGGAAAGTGTGATGAGGAAGGGTTCGACCACGATGTCGCCCGA
>JAAEOR010000548.1 GCA_024222895.1 Hyphomicrobiales bacterium
CGGATAATGGGTCCGCTCGACAACGGCGGCAATCTCATCGGTGAAGAGCCCCGCGACCAGCGCGGTGACCGGCGCCACGAGGAAGGCGAGACCGATGAGCACGCCGACGCCGGCGACGATACCGATCACGGTCTCGATCCATGGATAGCGCGTGATGTCGAACGCCCAGGCGAGAAGCGCCTGGAGGGCGAGCCAGACGATCAGCAGCAGGGCGATCGTCAGGCCGAGCGATTTCCAAAGGACCGAGCGGAACGGTGGCGAGAAAATCTCAGCCAGGGCGAGGCGGGCATCCGAGATCGTGGTTCAGCTTCAACGATTGATACCAAGGGTACCATCGACTTGGAGCAGAGAACCCCGCAAACCATCGACAACCCGTTCGGCACGAGGTTGTCACCGATGTCGCAGGTACAAAGTGTTACCTATGTCTCCGGTATGGACAGATGACAGATGGTCGGAGCGATAGGATTTGAACCTACGACCACCTGACCCCCAGTCAGGTGCGCTACCAGACTGCGCCACGCTCCGACAGGCCGGCAGTATATCGCATTTACGGGAAAGTACAGCGGGATTTCGCAGTCGCGATGGCTACCGCGCCTGGTCGAGGAGCCGCTTGCACTCCAGCAAGTCCGCGAGCGTCGACTCAAGCAACGCCATATCGGACGGCGCGAGGCCGGCACTTGACCCCGGATCGGCCGGCTGCACGGGGGGCGTCCTGGCTTCAGGCGCTGGTTTCGAGCGCCCCCGGCGGGGCTCGGGTGAAGGTTGCACGGCTGCCGGAGCCGACTCCGCTTCCGGCGGGTAGTCGGCGATCAGCTCATCCGCCGCCTCCGGGGCGAGACCGCCGCCGCCCGGCCCGGCCTGTCCCGCGTCAATCACTGACCGGGGACCCTGTTCCTTGAGGATGCGTTGCACTCCGCGGATGGTGTAACCTTCGCCGTAAAGAAGCAACTTGATACCGCGCAGCAAGTCGACGTCGTCGGGACGGTAGTATCGGCGGCCACCACCGCGCTTCATCGGCTTGATCTGTGCGAACCGGGTTTCCCAGAACCGCAGCACATGTTGCGGCAGGTCCAGATCCTTGGCAACCTCGCTAATGGTCCGAAA
>JAAEOR010000549.1 GCA_024222895.1 Hyphomicrobiales bacterium
CCGGCGCACGGGTCTCGGCTACGATCTGACGCTTCAAAGCCTCAGGCCAGCGCCGGCGCCTACCAACCAACCGCTCTTCCTTGGTGTCCACCAAATCGTTAGTGGACACTTCTTTCGACATCACCATGCTCATGCCAAGCACTGTGACGTCAGATCAAAATCAGCGGAAGGCGCGGTTCACAAGACGCTTACCTCCAATCAACAAAGAAAGGGCGATAAAACGAGTTTGGGATAACCTCATAAAAGCGCTCTTTCGGCTGCCAGTGCAGGTTTCGAGAGTAAGGTGGTAGGTGGTGGATCGGAAATATCGAACGGTAATGAACCTAAGAACGCAAGTATAGTTGCAGTATACATGTCATAAGAAGGGCAACCAAAAACGAATTGTTTATATCTACTCAGTGTTCTGTAAGTATTGGATACTTATTGTATGCTTTACTTATCCGATACCTTAATCCCGAAAATGGAGGAAAGATTGGGTAAGTACATTGACTTTTCCTACGTAAAAGACGGCGCAGACTTCCCAGCCGTTTTGGCCCACTGTGGCATCAAAGCTTTGGGCAACGGCCCCGAGCTGCGGTGCAAGTGCCCGTTTCACGACGACGAAAACCCGTCGATGTCGGTGAACGTCGATAAAAAGGTGTTCACCTGCCACGCCGCCAGTTGCGGCGAAAAGGGCAACATCCTGGAGTTCGTACAGAAGGTTTTGGCCGATACGAACCCCGGCCGGAGTTCGCTCCGGGACGCGGCGGAAAGCCTGGCCGAGATCTGCCGGATCGAAGTTGCTCCACCCAAGCGTGAGAAGCGGAAAGCGAACGGTCGCCGGGCGAGCAAGAAGGCCCGTGAGACAAAGCCGGCTGCTGCGAATGATGATGAAGCGGGGGCGGCCGTAAAGGCGGCATTGGAGAACGACGAACCGTTGTTCGACGATGACGCCGACGAGGTGCCGCAACTAAAGCCGCTTGGCTTCAAGCTCAAACTCAACCGTGATCACGGGTATGGCAAAAGCCGGGGTCTATCGCCGGCAACCATCGAGAAATTCGAGATGGGTTATTGCTCCCGCGGCGTCATGAGCCAGCGCTGGTGCGTACCGCTTCATGATGAGGCGGGCCAGTTGGTCGCCTACTGCGGGCGGTGGGCTGATGACGACGATCGGCCGAATGATGAGCTGAAATACAAGCTGCCGACAGGCTTCAGCAAAACATCGGTGCTGTTCAATCTGCACCGGGTGCTGAAAATGCAGGCCAACCAGGTGGTGGTTGTCGAGGGCGTCTTTGACGCCATTCGGCTCCACGAGCGGGGTATCCCGGCCGTGGCGTTACTCGGTTCCTCGATCTCCGAGGCGCAAGTTGCGCTTTTGGGCGAGGCAACGATCAGCGCCATCGTGATGCTCGACGGGGGGGCTGATGCTGCCCGGATGAAGGTTGTCGATCGGGTGGCGCAAGTGATGCTCGTCCAGTCGGTCGTGCTGCCCGTGGGTGTTGATCCGGCGAGTGCTGACGATAGTCAGTTCATGAGCCGGATGCCGAAAGTTGCGTAGGCTGAAGTTGGGTTGGTTGCCGCCAACTGTCGCCACCAGTTTTTCTTAGCGAGCGGCGTTGCCGAGAGCTTAGGAAAAGCGAGTGGAGTGATAACGCCGACTTCGATGCTACAGGTGACGATCAGCCGTTGGCGGATCGGAGCCCGGAGCCCCCAATGTTGTTGGGTGGTGGAGCGTCGAAGTCGGCGTTAGCCGAGACAGTTGGCGGGGCCAATTACCGGCATATATTTGCCGGTGGGCTGAGTAATCCGTTACTCAGCTTTTTTTGTTGGATTCGAGGGCGATTGCAGCCGGCGAACCGTTAGTTTTTTGGGCGCGCGCGATTAGTTTCGGGCGCCTGCAACACTTAGTAGAGCGTCAGCTAGTGGCTTGAACCTGTACCCCGAATGTGCTACATTTATGGCGATTAAGATCAATCAATTATGAACAACACAACGATGACCAAAACCGCCACTGTGCGTACCCGCATCGAGCCTGAGCTTAAAGACCAGGCGGAAGGTGTATTAAAGAAGATCGGGCTTTCGCCGACCGAGTTTTTGAGGATGGCGTATCGGCAGGTCGTCATGCGTCAGGGTTTGCCGTTTGATGCACTTATCCCTAATGCGACGACGGTGAGAGCAATCAAAGAAACAGTCGCCGATCGTAAGGTTGGTCGCTTGCCGAAGTATAAGGGCAAGACCGCAGTAGGCGATATGTTGAAGGACTTAGAGGCCGATTCAGATAAATAGGAGAGTATGCGAACGATCATACTCTCACGTCGATTTAAGAAAGATTTTCAGCTTTGCCTCAAGCGGGGTTTGAAACCCGAAACGTTTGAAAAAATCGCTGCGTTGTTGGCCAACGATAAGACGCTTCCTGCATCCTGTAGGCCGCACAAATTGGGTGGCAATTACAGCGGCTATTCGGAGTGCCACCTCGCCCCGGATTGGTTGCTCGTTTATCAGCTCGACGACGGCGCCAACGAAATCATTTTCGTGCGCACGGGGACGCACTCTGATCTGTTTACGTGATTAAGCCAAAGCCGGAGAACTGGGCATCATTCCAGCCGGTTGCGTCGCGAAGTCATGTATATGTTTCGGCGTCGGTCGGAGCAGTTTCTGCCGTTAGTGCGGGGCCTGTCGCCGTCAGGGTGATGCCGGTTGATCAGTGCCCGATCAGTTCGCAAAAGTGAGACTAGAAAGAGACTAAGCCGCGACGCAAGAAATCCATAAACCATTGATGTTACTGGTGACCCCGACAGGATTCGAACCTGTGACCCTCAGATTAGGAATCTGATGCTCTATCCGACTGAGCTACGGGGCCCTTTTTCCGCCAACCGGCTGGTTCATCGAACAGCAACGGATGACTTGTCATAACGCCGTGCAACCGATGCTGCAAGAAATCGGCGATGCGCCGTGCATCGCCCCCGCGTCGGTGTGGCCGGCAAGGAGCGACTTTCGTGAGCTTTTGGGTGGTTCGAGCGGCGTTGGTCGCTCTGGCAGCAATGATCTTGGCGCCGGCAACAGCGATCCCGGCTGACGAGGCGGGCTTGCAGTGCGAGCTCGTGCCGACGGAAATCGTGCGAGCGGCCAGGACCGTCGATGGCGACACCCTTCAGACAACTGCGGGCGAAACTGTGCGACTGGCAGGAATAGAGGCGGCGAAGAAAGACGGTTTTGCAGCGCCTTTCGCCGGCTCGGCGAGGGACTGGCTGGACGGGCAGACGCGTGGTCGAGACCTGTCGGTTGCTGCCGTGGGGCCCGGTCCGGATCGCTATGGCCGGCGCCACGTGCACGTTTTCACCCCCGACGGTGTCTGGCTGCAGGCGGCACTGGTCGGCGCGGGTTTCGCCCGGGTCCGGCCTTTCCCGGGCGAGGAATCCTGTCTGCCGGCGCTGCTTGAGGCCGAAGACGCCGCACGGCAGACGAAATCCGGCCTGTGGGCCGATGGTGATCACGCGGTTCGAGACGCCAATGATCCTTCGCTTTGGGATCGAAACGGCCTATATGAGATCGTTGAGGGTCGGGTATTATCGGTCGGACACGGCAGATCCATGGTTTTCCTCGATTTCGGTCGGGTGTATTGGCAAGATTTTACAATCATGGTTCCCGGAAAACTGGCCGATCAATTGGCCGAATCGGGGTATGAACTGGACGATATTGCCGACCGCCGCGTTCGGGTTCGCGGTGTCATCGAGGAGAGCGGCGGACCGGCAATCCGGATTGGCCATCCGGTTGCGATCGAGGTGTTGGACGACCGGTGATGAGCACGGCGGCGGCTTTCTCAAGGAACATGGCCTTGGCGCTCCGCCGCCGCGCGGCGACGCTCGGTACGCTGGTGCTTGCCGGCGCGCTGCTTGCTGGCTGCAACACCTTGATGACTGCCGGAAGCACCGGTCCGAATGCGTCGATCGTCAGCCAGGATCTTGCCGCCGGGCCTGAGGAACATGCGCGCATTGTTGCTGCCTATGGCGGCATCTATCACGATGACCAGCTTGAGCGCACGGTGGCCCGGATCGTCGGCCGGGTGGTTGCCGCTTCCGACGAACCGGATCAGGCCTATCGGATCACCATCCTCAACGCACCGGCGATCAACGCCTTTGCGCTGCCGGGCGGCTATCTGTACGTCACTCGCGGTCTCCTGACGCTTGCCAACGACTCCGCCGAGGTTGCTGCGGTTCTGGCTCACGAGATGGCCCATGTCACGGCCAACCATGCCGTGGAAAGACAGAACAAGGCGCGCAACGCCGTGATCGTCAGCCGCGTCGTGACCGACGTTCTCGATGGCGACAGCGGCGGTCGCCTGGCCCTGGCTTCAAGCCAGCGGTCGTTGGCGAGCTTTTCGCGGCAACAGGAACTCGAGGCCGATGCCATCGGCGTCAAGACGATCGGCCGGGCCGGCTATGATCCCTTCGCGGCGGGGCGCTTCCTGACAACAATGGCGCGATTCTCGAACCATCGGGTGTCGTCCGGGCCGACCATGGAGAAGGCACCCGATTTTCTCGCCTCCCATCCCTCGACACCGGAACGCGTCGCCTTCGCGACCCGCGCAGCCCGCGCGTTCGGTGCGCCGGGTATCGGCGAGACCGATCGGGATCGCTATCTCGGCGGCATTGACGGGGCGATCTTCGGGGATGACCCAAGCCAGGGCTATGTTCGCGATCGGACCTTTATCCATCCGTCGCTGGGTGTCGGCTTCTCCGTGCCGGACGGCTTTGTCATCGACAATACCAGCGATGCCGTGCTTGCCACCGGGGCCGACGGAACGGCGCTCCGGTTCGATGCCGTGGCGTTGGTCAAAGGCGCTGATCTCGGACGCTATCTCGCCTCGGGCTGGATCAATGGTCTGGACGAGACCAGCATCAAGCGCTTCACCGTGAATGGCATGCCGGCGGCCTCTGCCAATGCGAGCGCCAAGGGCTGGGCGTTTCGTATTGCCATCATACAAGCCGAAAGCGGCGCGACGTACCGCTTCATTTTTGCCAACGAGGCGGCGACGAAAGGCCTGATCGAAGCGGCGTCGACGACCGTGTCGAGTTTCGAGCAGCTCGACCAGCGCGCCCTGGCACGGCTGAAACCACTCCGGATCAAGGTGATCACGGCGCGCGGCGGTGATACCGACACATCGCTGGCCCAGCGGATGCGAGGGGTGGACCGGCCGCTTTCGCTGTTCCGGGCCCTCAACAATCTGGAACCCGGCGCTTCGATCAGAGCCGGTACCGAGGTGAAGATCGTCGCCGACTAATTCGCGAAACTAAACGAAGTTCGCCCGGTCCGGCTCCTCGCGCAGCAGCGCGCCGCGGAGCTTTTCCAACGCGCGGCATTCGATCTGGCGGACCCGCTCCTTGGAAATGCCAAGGCTGACCCCAAGAGCTTCCAATGTGGCGCCGTCATCGCGAAGCCGGCGCTCATTGACGATCGTCAGTTCGCGTTCGTTGAGCACCGTCAAGGCACATCGCAGCCATCCCAGCCGCCGTTCCGTGTCGATCGATTTGGTGACCGCTTCGTCGGGTAGCGGGACATCATCAACCAGAAGATCCTGCCGGTCCGAAGCGCCGTTCTCGCCTTCATGGACGGGCGCATTCAGCGACGAATCCGGGCCCGAAAGCCTTGAATCCATAACCTCGACGTCGTTGCGGGACACGCCGATCGCCGTGGCAATCTCGGAGTACATCACCTCTCGCGGCCGCGGGTCCGGTGACCGGGACAGGCGAGCACGCAACCGGCGAAGATTGAAGAACAGGGCTTTCTGGGATGAAGATGTGCCGCCGCGAACGATCGACCAATTGCGTAGAATGTAATCCTGGACAGAGGCCCTGATCCACCAGGTCGCATAGGTTGCAAAGCGGACCTCACGATCCGGCTCGAACCGCGCCGCCGCCTGAAGCAGGCCCACATGGCCTTCCTGGATCAGGTCACCCATCGGCAGTCCGAAATTACGGAAGCGCCCGGCAATTGCGATAACCAGCCGCATGTGTGCCTGGGTCAGGCTGTGGAGGGCCTCCTGATCCTTCGCCTCGCGCCAACGCACGGCGAGATCATGCTCCTCCTGCCGCTCCAGATAGGGCGCCTTCATGGCCTTTTTTATGAAGTCGCTTTGTGTTCCGGCACCGGCCATCGGCCGTCTCCCTCTCAGAGGCTTAGTGGTCTGACCAAATTCAGGCACGGATTGTACAACCGTGTCCACACTATTTCGTGAAAAAGTTGTGTGAACATACCAAGTCAAAGGCGTCTTACAACAAGAAAACGACATTGTGTCGCCGGCCGGCGGCTGTAAAATATTGACAAAGACAAACAAAAACTTGTCGAAAGTTTTACGATTAGGTTTGATGACCCGGATGGATCCGCCGGGCGACCGTCTTGCTTCAATTACTCGGTGATCAATTACGGCCGTTTCAATGAAAACGATGGCCGGACAAGGCCTTCGATGGCACCATCGGGCATCGTCAAGACAAGATAGTAGAGGCGTTGGCCAGTGTATCCCGACGCGACTGCTACCGGTCGAGATGCACTCGGGCTAGAGCTAGACAGCCGCCCGATGAACGCGGCTCCCACTTAAGAGTGGTGTGCCCGAGTCTCTGACCAAGACACGATCTCGTGACGCCGCTGTTGGGTCTTGCTCGGCTGGGCTCGGGTCACAAAAAAGGGGCGCCGGTCGTGAACCGGCGCCCTGGGATTCTCGTCAATGACGGGATCTTAAGCGGCCTTCACCTCGGCGGTCTCGGTCGTTTCCGGCTTCACGCCACGACGGGGGCTTTTGGCGAGATTCTGTTCGATCTGCCGAATAGCCTCGGTCTCCGAGATGCGACCCACGGACGAAATCTCGCGGGCCATGCGATCGAGGGCTGCCTCATAGAGCTGCCGTTCGCTGTAGGACTGCTCCGGCTGGTTTTCGGAGCGGAAGAGATCACGCACGACTTCGGCAATGGCAATCAGGTCACCAGAGTTGATCTTGGCTTCGTATTCCTGCGCCCGCCGGCTCCACATTGTCCGCTTGATGCGGGCACGGCCACGGACGGTTTCCAGTGCTCTTTTCACAGTGTTCGGGTCGGCGAGCTTGCGCATACCGACGGAACTTGCTTTCGGGACCGGCACCCGGAGCGTCATCTTGTCCTTGATGAACGAAATCACGAACAGGTCGAGCTTGATGCCCGCCACTTCCTGGGTATCGATGCCGACAATGCGGCCGACGCCGTGGGCCGGATAGACAATGTGCTCTCCGGTCTTGAAATCGGAACGGACGCCCGGCTTCTTTGCTGGCATGCTGGTTTCTTCTCCATTCTGCGCGGGGAGGCGCGCTTTTGCGTGGACGGGTTTGGTGGTGGGAGGGACCGGCGCGGTCTGCACCGGCTTGGGAGCTGCCTTGATCGCAGCGGGCGTTTCGCTGATCTTTCCGGCTGCCGTTTTCTTTGACGCTACGGCCTTTGGCTTGGCTACGGCCTTTGGCTTGGCTACGGCCTTTGGCTTGGCTACGGCCTTTGGCTTGGCTACGGCCTTTGGCTTGGCTAC
>JAAEOR010000550.1 GCA_024222895.1 Hyphomicrobiales bacterium
ACGCGATCAACCGCGAAACTCAGAAACCGGTCCGACGGTGCATCTCTCCACTGCGGGTCGGACGGCGGAAAGTGGACGCCGATGTCGCCGTCGGCAATCGCACCGAGGATCGCGTCGACAAGGGCATGGAGCACCACGTCACCATCGGAGTGACTGATCACACCCCGCTCGTTGGGGATCCGGACTCCCCCGATCATCACGCTGTCTCCCGGGCCGAACGCGTGGACGTCATACCCCGACCCCACACGCACCTCGCCAACAGACAGGGCCGCTTCCGACACAAGCCGGCGATCAGCAGCATCAACATCGGCGCCAGTCGTCAACTTGACGTTGCCGGCCTCGCCGGAGACGATCCGCACTGGAATCCCGGCCCATTCGGCCACAGCAGCATCGTCTGTGAACGTCAGTCCCGCCGCGGCTGCATTCTGGTGGGCATCAAGGATGGTCCGGTACCGGAACCCCTGTGGCGTCTGCGCCGCATAGAGCCCCGCTCTGGGTACGGTTCCGGTCACCACACCATTGTCGTCGACCGACTTCAGCGTCGAGTCGATCGGTGTTGCCGGTAGGACGGCGGCATCCCGCTCAAGCCCCGACGCGACCCGCTCGATCAGGTCTTCGGTAACAAACGGACGGGCCGCATCGTGAACAAGGACCGTGTCGGGTGAATCGTCCGCAAGGCTGCGCAAACCTGCAAGAACCGACTCCTGTCGCGTGGCGCCGCCCTGAACTGGCGGAAGCAGGCGGGAATCGCCGTGCGCGCTCGCGTCATACAGCGCGGCATCGTCCGGCGCGATGACGACGGAAATGGTGAATTGCCTGGGGTGCGACAGATAGACATTGAGCGAATGTGTCAGAACAGGAACACCGCCGATCTGTCTGTATTGTTTGGGTATTTCGCCACCGCTAGCACGAGAACCGCGGCCCGCTGCGACAATCAGAACAGTGCTACGGCTCATCAATTGGTGATCCGAAGATGGGTAACCGGAAGACAAGCCGGTTCATATCACAAAACCGCACGATGCCGACTCTCTCCGGTTGCAGGCGCAACAGATATGACTAAGATGTATGCAGACACAGTGTTGCCTAATGAATATGCATATTCCAAGCTCCGCCGCGCCTCTATCCCAGCCGCTGTCAATCGGGCCCGTTGAGGTCCCAAACCGGATTTTCCTTGCACCGATGTCGGGAATATCCGACCGGCCGTTCCGGACGCTTGCTCTTCGCTATGGCGCCGGCCTCGTATTTTCGGAAATGACAGTCGGGGAAAAGCTCGCTGCGGGCGACGCGCAAGCGCGACTGCGGGCAGAGAAGGCCGGCGGCGGCGTCCATGTCGTGCAGCTCGCCGGACGCGAACCGTACTGGATGGGCGAAGGTGCCAGGGCCGCGCAGGACGCGGGAGCGGATATCATCGACATCAACATGGGGTGTCCCGCCAAGAAGGTGACCGGCGGGTATTCCGGTTCCGCGGCGATGCGCGATCTTGACCATGCGTTGCGCCTCATCGATGCGACGGTCGCCGCAACATCACGGCCCGTGACCCTCAAGATGAGGCTTGGTTGGGACGACGCGACGATCAACGCGCCTGAACTTGCCCGCCGCGCCGAAGACTCGGGCATCGCCATGGTCACGGTGCACGGACGAACGCGATGCCAATTCTATTCCGGCAAGGCTGACTGGACCGCGATCCGCGCAGTCCGTGAGGCAGTGTCCATTCCCGTAATCGCGAATGGCGACATCGACGACTATGGCGACCTGGTTGAGGTCATGGAATATTCCTCGGCGGACGGTGTCATGGTCGGACGTGGCGCTTGCGGGCGCCCCTGGTTCCCCGGTTTCGCCGCACGATTCGCAAAAACCGGGCATGCGCCGCGGCTACCCGACCCGCCAGGCCTCTGCGAACTTGTTCAAGACCACCATGAAGCTCTGCTCGACCACTACGGGCCCCGCGTCGGGATTCGGGCCGCCCGCAAGCATCTTGCCTGGTACATCGACCGAAACGGCCTAACGCCAGCCCGAAGTCTTCGTCAGGCCCTGCTTACCGAAACGCAACCTGTGGCCGTCGGGCAGCTGATCCGGGCTTGTTTCGAGCAGGCGTCGATCCGGCGGGCCGCATGAACACCGGGAGCGCAGTGCCCTCGGACTACCAATCCGGCGACCGCCCGGCCTGGCTGGTTCTGAATGCGCTGCCGCACCCGGTCGTTCTGATCGGACCCGAGGGCGTGATCGTCGACGGCAACCTTGCGGCCGAGACGTTCTTTGAAGCGTCGACGAACGTTCTCAAGCGTCATCCGATCAGTCATTTCGTGCCCTTCGGCAGCCCGTTGCTGTCGCTCATCGGGCAGGTCCGTGACCGCGGTGCCGCTGTCAATGAGTACCGCGTTGACATCGGCACCCCAAGGAACGGCGGAGAACGGGTTGTCGACATCTATGCCTCTCCGGTTGGCGATGGGTCGGACGATATCGCCCTGCTGCTCCAGGAACGCACGATGACAGACAAGATTGACCGGCAGCTGACCCACCGCGGTGCTGCCCGATCGGTGACCGGGCTCGCATCGATGCTCGCCCACGAGATCAAGAATCCATTGTCGGGAATCCGTGGCGCAGCCCAGCTTTTGGAGCCGTCGGTCGGTGACGACGATCGGGCGCTAACCCGGCTGATCCGCGATGAAACCGACCGAATCGTAAAACTCGTCGACCGAATGGAGGTGTTCTCCGATGATCGTCCGATTGAGCGCGAGCCGGTCAATATCCACGTCGTGTTGGATCGAGTCCGCAGCGTCGCCAAGAACGGATTTGGACGGAATCTGAGGATCATCGACGACTACGATCCCTCGCTTCCGCCCGTCTACGCCAATCACGATCAGCTGATTCAGGTATTCCTCAACCTCGTCAAGAACGCAGCCGAGGCGATCGGCCAATCGACCGACGGCGAGATTGTTCTGTCGACTGCATTTCGGCCCGGCGTGCGCCTGTCAGTCGCCGGAAACTCCGACAAGGTAACGCTGCCGATGGAATTCTGTGTCCGCGACAACGGTCCCGGCGTTGCGCCCGATATGGTGTCCCATCTTTTCGATCCCTTTGTCACCTCCAGAGCCAACGGGAGCGGCTTGGGGCTGGCCCTCGTCGCCAAGATCGTTGGTGACCACGGCGGAGTCATCGAATGTGAATCACAGCCTCGCAAGACGATCTTTCGTGTCCTGATGCCGGCCTACCGGCAAGGCACGGCGCCAACCAGGGAAGCCTGACATGCCGCTTGGAAATATCCTTGTCGCCGACGATGATGCCGCCATCCGGACGGTGCTCAATCAGGCGCTGTCGCGTGCTGGCTATTCGGTTCGGTTAACCTCAAACGCGGCGACGCTGTGGCGTTGGGTGAGCGCCGGGGAGGGCGACCTGGTGATCACCGATGTGGTTATGCCGGACGAAAACGCATTCGATCTGTTACCCCGAATCAAGCGTCTGCGGCCGGAACTGCCGGTCGTCGTCATGAGTGCGCAAAACACCTTCATGACTGCCATCCGTGCCTCGGAGAGAGGGGCCTATGAGTATCTTCCCAAGCCATTCGACCTCAAGGAACTGACGACCATCGTCGGCCGGGCACTCGCCGAGCCCAAGGTTCGCCGGGTGGACGCCGAGCACACCGACCCGGCGGACAACATCCCTCTGGTTGGGCGCTCGCCCGCCATGCAGGATATCTACCGGGTGCTGGCCCGGCTGATGCAGACCGACCTGACCGTGATGATCGCCGGCGAGTCCGGTACCGGCAAAGAGCTGGTCGCCAGAGCGCTCCATGACTACGGAAAGCGGCGGACCGGTCCGTTTGTGGCCGTCAACATGGCCGCGATCCCTCGTGATCTGATCGAAGCCGAGCTTTTCGGGCATGAAAAAGGCGCCTTCACCGGTGCCCAGGCCCGCAGCGCCGGGCGCTTCGAGCAAGCGGAGGGCGGCACCCTTTTCCTCGACGAAATCGGCGATATGCCGATGGAGGCCCAGACGCGGTTGTTGCGGGTTCTGCAACAGGGGGAATACACGACTGTCGGCGGACGCACGGCAATCAAGACGGATGTCCGCATCGTCGCCGCCACCAACAAGGATCTGCGAATCCTGATCAATCAGGGCCTGTTTCGCGAAGATCTGTTCTTTCGCCTCAACGTTGTCCCGATCCGCTTGCCGCCGCTGCGCGAGCGAAGTGAGGACGTGCCGGATCTGGTTCGCCACTTCTTCTCGATTGTTCAGAAAGAGGGGCTCTCTGCCAAGCGGATCGAGGTGTCGGCGATGGAGCGTTTGAAACGATATCGTTGGCCGGGCAATGTCCGCGAACTGGAAAACATGATCCGTAGACTGGCTGCGCTCTATCCGCAGGAAACGATCACCGATGCCATCGTCGAGGCCGAACTCGACCAGCCGGTTCCGGCACCGTCCGGCAGCGAAGACGACGAGGACCAGGCGCTCTCGGTTTCAGTCGAAAAGCACTTGTCGACTTACTTTCAGAGTTTTGGCGATAGTCTTCCACCACCCGGGCTGTATCATCGGATCCTGCGCGAGGTGGAGAA
This sequence comes from Hyphomicrobiales bacterium, assembly GCA_024222895.1. Taxonomy (GTDB): domain Bacteria; phylum Pseudomonadota; class Alphaproteobacteria; order Rhizobiales; family Kaistiaceae; genus Bauldia. Next base: position 4,554 of record JAAEOR010000550.1, read on the forward strand.
TCCATTGATCAGTGCGGCGCTGGCATCAACCCGCGGGAATCAGATCAAGGCGGCCGAGTTACTGGGAGTCAATCGGAACACCTTGCGTAAGAAAATCCGCGATCTGGACATCCAGATCATTCGCGGCGGTCACTAGCGGGCGATTTTTCGAACTCCATGCGCGAGGCGGCGCAGATTCGCGCGCTGGCGCTGTTGTTTTTCGATCACATTATTGTTGCAATCTGGCCTCAGGCTGACGTAGTCCCATCATGGTTCGCGGCCTATGCTACCGAAGCCGCACTTTCTCAGCCGGGGTGCAATGTCCGTCGAGACTCCGTCACTTCTCAGTTCTCCGCTGAGTCGCCGAACTTTTGAAATATCGCGTATCGTGCGGACGGTCGGTTACGTCGGCGTTGTCCTCGCATTGGTCGTAGCTGCCGTCACATTCTTTATCCTGATGGGCCTCACGCCGATCGCACCGACAGCGACCGTGGTGCCCATCGTGCTCGCCGCCAATGGCGGGCTGATGCTGTTTCTCCTGTTGATCATCGGCTGGGAGATCGCAGTCCTCGTTTCAGCTCGACGCCGCCGGCGAGCGGCGGCGCGTTTGCACATCCGGATTGTTGCATTATTCAGCGTCGTGGCGGCAACTCCGGCAATACTCGTTGCCATTGTGGCCAGCGTAACGCTCGATCGCGGCCTGGACAACTGGTTTTCTACCAGCACGCGGGCCATCGTTGACAACACCGAGACCATCGCCCGGGCATTCATCGACCAGCAGGTCGACCTCATCGATCGCGACATCATCTCCTTGCAGGGCGAACTCGAAAGGGCCCGTCCGCTGTTGATCGACGACCCGGACCGGTTCCAGGCGTTCTTCTCAGTCAACGCAGAGCGGCGCGGGCTGCCAGGCGCCTTTCTGGTTGATAGCCAAGGTGAGATTGTCTCAGAGGCCAGGCTCGGTTCCCAGGCAAAGTTTCCACCACCGCCACCTTCCGCCATCGAGCGGGCGGCGACCGATCGCAGCCAACCAGCGCTGATCACGCCCGGATCCATCAACATGGTGGGCGGCGTCGTAATGCTTGAGGCGTATGACGACGTCTTCCTGTACGCCCTCAGGCCTATCCCGGCGGCCGTCCTGCGTCAGGTCGCGCTGGCAGCCGACAGTATCCAACAATACAACGCTCTGGAATCAACGCGACTGGGCATCCAGCTTGCCTTCGGAATCCTTTATCTCGGTGTTGCCCTGGTTGTTCTCCTGGCGGCCATCTGGCTTGGAATCAGCTTTGCCAATCGTCTCGTCGCTCCAATTCGAAGACTGATCGACGCGGCAAAACAGGTTTCCACCGGCAACCTGTCCGTTCGTGTTCCGGCGAAACGGTCTGAGGGTGACCTTGGATCCCTGAGTGAGACATTCAACACGATGACGTCTCAGCTTCGCACCCAGCGGGAAGAACTGCTGGCCGCCAACGAACAGATCGATAGCCGGCGACGGTTTACCGAGGCGGTCCTTTCGGGCGTAACCGCAGGTGTCATCGGCGTGGACGGTGACGAGCGAATCACGATCGCCAACCGAACCACGCAACGGATGCTGGGACTGGGTGGCGAACCAGTGGAAAACCGACCGATTGCAGAGGTAGTGCCGGAACTAGGATCCGTCGTGGCCGCCGCAACAAAAGGTGAGCGGCCGGAGCATCGCGATCAGATCGCGTTCACCCGGGGCGGCAGGGAGCGCACCATCAATGTGAGGGTGACGACGGAAGATCCAAGCGACCGATCGCGCGGTTATGTCGTTACCCTCGACGACATAACCGACCTGGTCGTGGCTCAACGCACATCGGCTTGGGCCGACGTGGCGCGCCGTATCGCACATGAGATCAAGAATCCGCTGACTCCGATCCAGCTTTCGGCTGAGCGGCTGCGTCGACGGTTCGGTAAAGCGATCACCGAAGACCGCGAGATTTTCGACCAGTGTACCGACACGATCGTGCGGCAAGTCGGCGACATCGGCCGAATGGTGGATGAGTTCTCATCGTTCGCCCGCATGCCAAAGCCCACGATCGAACGTCGCAACCTGTCAGACTCGATACGGGAAGCGGTTTTCCTTCTTGAGGTCGCCCATCCGGAGATCACCTTCACCGTCGATGTCCCCGACACTCCGTTGTCAGGCGACCTCGACGCCCGACTGATGTCACAAGCATTCGCCAATGTGGTCAAGAACGGTACCGAAGCCATTGCGGCACTTCCACCGGAAGAGAGGGGCGATGGACGAATATCGATCAGCGGCCGACAGGAAGGTGATTGGATCGTCGTCGATGTTGTCGATACGGGTATCGGACTGCCCAAGGAAAATCGTCACAGAATCCTGGAGCCATACATGACGACACGCGAGAAAGGCACCGGCCTCGGCCTCGCCATCGTCAAAAAGATCATTGAAGAACACGGTGGGCGGATCGAATTGTTCGATGCGCCGCAGGTGCAGTCGGGCGGACATGGCGCATTGGTGCGCATTCGCATACCGGCCGCGTCCTCGGTGACACCGGAACCAGTCGGCGCGGATCAGGCGTCAGTGCAGGGGTAAGGGGCGGCACAATGGCAACTGACATCCTGGTCATCGACGATGAAGCGGACATCCGCGACATCGTCTCGGGAATTCTGTCCGACGAGGGACACGGGACACGCACGGCCGCCGACGCCGACTCGGCCCTGGCGGAAATCAGCCAACGCCGGCCGACCCTGGTGTTCCTGGACATATGGCTGCAGGGCAGCCGTATCGACGGACTGGCGCTACTCGACGAGATCAAGACGGAGCATCCCAACCTGCCCGTCGTCATGATCTCCGGTCACGGCAATATCGAAACCGCCGTCTCTGCCATTCGCCGCGGTGCGTATGACTATATCGAGAAGCCATTCAAATCGGATCGACTCGTTCTTGTTGCCGAGCGGGCATTGGAAACCTCGCAGCTGCGCAAGGAAGTCGAGGCCCTGCGGGAGCGCTCCGGCGAGGCACCGGAAATGATCGGTGATTCGGCGGTCATGAATCACCTGCGCCAGCTCATCGAGAAAATCGCTCCCGCGAACAGCCGGGTCATGATTTCCGGGCCGTCCGGCTCCGGCAAGGAACTGGTTGCGCGCGCCATACACCGGCTGTCGGAACGCGCGGCGGGGCCCTTTGTCGTCCTCAATGCCGCGACGATCACACCCGACCGGATGGAAGAGGCATTGTTCGGCACCGAATCGATGAATGGCGCCGGGCGCCAGATCGGTGCCCTCGAGGAATCCCACGGCGGCACACTCTACCTTGATGAAGTGGGAGATATGCCGCGCGAAACCCAGAACAAGATCCTGCGGGTTCTGGTCGACCAATCGTTCCAGAGAGTTGGTGGCTCGACCAAAGTTAGCGTCGATGTCCGCGTGGTTTCGTCAACGGCGCGCGATCTGGAGCGGGCCATCGCCGACGGCGATTTTCGTGAAGATCTATTCCATCGCCTTGCCGTCGTACCGATGCGCGTGCCCGCCCTGGCCGAGCGCCGTGATGACATTCCTGCACTCGTTCGACACTTTGCGGCGTTGATTTCGCGCGCCACCGGCCTGCCGCAACGGGAGATCGGAGATGACGCGATGGTCGTTCTCCAGGCCCATGATTGGCCAGGCAATCTTCGCCAGCTGCGCAACAATGTCGAGAGGCTTCTGATCCTCGCTCGTGGTGACGCAGCGGAAGCCATCACCGCTGAAATGCTGCCCGCCGAGATCGGCGAGATGTTGCCAACAACCCCTGGACGGGACGGCGGCGAGCACCTGATGTCGCTGCCGCTGCGTGATGCCCGCGAAATCTTCGAGCGCGAATATCTCAAGGCGCAAGTCAATCGGTTTGGCGGCAACATTTCACGAACCGCCGAATTCGTCGGAATGGAACGATCGGCACTGCATCGCAAACTGAAGACACTCGGCGTAGGATAATCGCCGGAGTCGCTGGGGCAGGGGGAATGCGATGAAAGTGGTGATCTGCGGTGCCGGCCAGGTCGGTTTTGGCATCGCCGAGCGCCTGGCCGCCGAGGAGAACGATGTTTCGGTCATCGATACCTCGGAAGCGCTTATTCAAACCATTCGCGATTCGCTGGACGTTCGGGGCTTCATCGGACACGGCGCTCATCCGGAAGTGATCGCCCAGGCGGGCGGCGATCAGGCGGACATGATTATCGCGGTAACCCTGTATGACGAAGTCAACATGATCGCGTGCCAGGTCGCGCACTCGTTGTTCAACGTCCCGACCAAGATTGCCCGTATACGGGCTCAAAGCTATCTCCAGCCACATTGGGCGGATCTGTTCTCGTCCAACCACCTGCCGATCGACGTGATAATTTCGCCGGAGATCGAGGTGGGAGAATTGATACTGCGTCGGCTCGAGGCGCCAGGCGCGGTCGACTCGGTCCGCTTTGCGAATGGCGAGATCATTGCCCTCGGAATTGATTGCGGCGACAACTGCCCGGTCGTCGACACACCACTGTCCCAACTCACCGAACTGTTTCCTGACCTGCAGGCTGTGGTCGTCGGGATTCTGCGCGACGGGCGACTATTCGTGCCGCGGTCCTCCGACGCCATGCTGACCGGCGATCGTGTCTACGTCATCAGTCAGGTCGAACAGGTAAGGCGGACCCTTGGTATCTTCGGCCATGAGGAGCCCGAAGCCCATCGGGTCGTCATCGCCGGTGGCGGCAACATCGGGCTCTATGTCGCGGACGCCCTGGAAACCAGGGGTTCGCGCGCCAAGGTAAAGATCATTGAAGCCTCGCGGGAACGGGCGATTGCCATCGCCGACTCTCTGAAGCGGACGGTTGTTCTCAACGGCGACGCGCTGGACCAGGATCTGCTCCAGGAAGCCGACGTACAGGACGCCGACATGCTGGTCGGGCTGACCAATGACGACGAGGTCAACATACTCGCCTGCGTGATGGGAAAGAGGCTTGGTGCGGCGAGCAACATGGCGTTGATCAACAACCGGTCATACCCCGCTTTTGCCGGGACCCTTGGCATCGATGCAACGGTGAACCCCCGCTCGGTAACGATTTCCAAGATCCTTCAGCACGTTCGTCGTGGACGAATCCGCGGCGTGCATACCATCGAGAACGGGCTTGCCGAGGTCATCGAGGCAGAGGCCCTCGAGACATCGCCATTGGTCGGTAAGGCGCTGCGCGACCTCGACCTTCCGGACGGGATTCGCGTGGGCGCGATCTTTCGCGACGGCGAGGTCATCATGCCCAGCGGCGAGGCTCAGATCGTCGCAAAGGACCGTGTGATCATCTTCGCGACGGCCGAGCGCGTACGCCAGGTCGAGCAGATGTTCCGGGTCAGCCTCGAATTCTTCTGATCGCTGCGGATGATTGGTGTTCTCTTCCTTCTGGCGCAGGTCCTCATCGGCTTCGCAATCGCGCTATTTGTTCCCGCGGCTATCGGCCTTGCGGCAGGTGAGCCGCGCAATGCAGCCGTGTTTCTTGTCCTCGCCGGCATGGTCGGGTTTCTCTCCGGCGCCGTTTTTTTTGCTCTGCGCGGACGGGTCCGCCGGCTCGATCGGGTCAACGGATTCGTCCTTATTCTGGCGATTTGGACGATCCCTTCGCTTATCGCAGCCCTGCCGCTGATGCGCATCGGCAATGTCGACTTCATGACCGGTCTGTTCGAAGCAGTGTCCGGTTATACGACGACCGGCGCGACAGTTCTGCCAACCCTGGAACCCCTTGGTCTGAGCGGCGTGTTCTTCCGGGCCGAGCTTCAATGGCTGGGCGGACTGATGACGCTCATAACAATCGTAACTGTCATCGCGCCGAGTGGCCTAGGCGGAATCTCGAGCCCTCATGTAGCATTGGTGACGAGCACGGACGGACGGGCGACGCGTCTTTCCGGCACGCTGAGGCAAGTTGTCGGCGCCTATCTTGTCGTCACCTTCGCATGTGCAATCCTGCTCCTGGCAAGCGATCTTCCCCCCTTCGATGCCCTGTGTCTGGCATTGTCGACGGTTTCCACCGGCGGGTTCATGCCGATTGACGGGGATTTCTCCGACTACGGTTCGACATTTGCTGACGTCGTCGTCATGGTCTTCATGTTGATTGGGGCAACCAGCATCGTGTGGCATCGCATGGTTATCGAGGGGCGCTGGGCGCTGGCGGCGGGTCACCGCGAAAGCTACTGGGTAATCGGCGTGGCCATGGGAGTAGGGGCGCTCTACGCGGTAATGTTTACGGCCCGGTCCTCCCACATTGGCGGGATGGAACTTTTGGAGGCACTGCGCGATGGGCTCTTCACCGGCGCCTCACTTGTCAGCACGACGGGCTTCGTCCCGGCCGAAGGCGCACTTTCCCTGCTGCCGGCGCCTGCCGTACTGCTCCTGGCACTCATCGGCGGCGGTGCAATCTCGACGGCCGGCGGTTTGAAATATTACCGCATCGGCGGGATGTTTACGCTGTCGTTTCAAGAGCTGCGCCGACTGGTCTACCCGCATGGGGTCCGCCGGGCACGGTTCGGCGGCGCCTCCTTCAACTTCGAGGTGATGAAGTCGATCTGGAGCGGCCTTGTTGTTTCCATCCTCGTCGTCTTCGCCGCCACTCTTCTGATCGCAACCTCCGAGCCGGCGTTTGATGGGGCGTTGACCGCGGCGATCGCGTCGTTCTCGAGTATCGGCCCGCTCTATGCCGGTGGCTGGCCGGGCGAAGAGAGCTGGCCAAGCTTCGCTGAGTTTGGCGTTACCGCCAAACTTGTCATGATCTTCACCATGATTATCGGGCGCTTTGAGGTCCTTGTATTGATCGGCGCCCTTAACCTCGCCTATTGGCGATCCTGATATGACCAGAACAGCCTATGTGAACGGCCAGTATATGCCGCTCGGTGTCGCATCGGTGCGGATAGAAGACCGCGGCCTGCAGTTTGCCGATGCGGCTTACGAAGTCTGCGAAATCAAGGCCGGAAGAATCATCGACGAACGCCGTCACATGGAACGCCTCGGCCGTTCCCTTGATGCGCTGCAGATTCCGATGCCGATGAGCCAGGCCGCATTGGGTGCGATCATGAGGGAGGTGGTCCGACGAAACCGGGTCCGGGACGGTATTGTGTACCTCCAGGTATCGCGGGGCGTAGCGGCTCGCAACCATGCCTTCCCAAGGGCACCTGTCCGACCGGGAATCGTAGTCACCGCCCGGCGCAGCGATACAATCGAAATGACAAGACGTGCCGATCAAGGCGTAACCGTCATCACGCTGCCGGACAATCGGTGGGAAAGGGTTGACATCAAGACCGTCGGCTTGTTGCCGAACGTACTGGCCAAACAGAAGGCCGTCGACGCCGGGGCGTTCGAGGCCTGGCTGATCGACAAGGGCGGGTTCGTCACCGAGGGGTCAGCGACAAATGCGTGGATCGTGCAAAAGGACGGGACATTGGTAACCCGACCCGCAGATCGCGGGATATTGCGTGGCATCACCCGCGGTACGCTGTTCGAGGTGGTCGCCGGGGAGGGGCTGCGAATCGAAGAGCGACCATTTACGGTTGCGGAGGCAAAAACAGCCTCGGAGGCTTTCCTCACCGGCTCGTCGCTTTCGATCATGCCGGTTGTGGAAATCGACGGCCACGCGATTGGACGGCGGCAACCGGGGCCAATCACAGCAAGATTGAGGGCTGTTTTCCACGATTACGCCGAAATCGGGCCGGTGTGGTCTTCACTTGTGCCGTAAGAATTCCTAGGTGATGCGCTGAATGATGTCCGCTGGCCCCAAACTCGGCCATCCGGCCAGGGGCCATAGGTTGACGCTACTCCGGCAGGGCCTGCCCAAAAAAGAGACGAAAAATGGCGGATCGCGCGCAGAATCTTCAGGATACGTTCCTCAATCACGTTCGAAAGAACAAAACGCCGCTGACGATTTTTCTTGTCAATGGTGTGAAGCTCCAGGGCATTGTCACCTGGTTTGACAACTTTTGCGTTCTACTGCGGCGAGACGGACATTCCCAACTCGTTTACAAGCACGCCATCTCGACAATCATGCCCGGTTCTCCATTGCAACTCTTTGAGCCGCCGACGGAAGAAACAGAGGGCCAGTGACCGGCCTGAACGGAAGCGAGATAGGCAGCGGCGACGCGGCCGGCCCAGGCGCCCCGGTGGGTGAGCGGACTCTCGTCCTGGCGCCGATTGTCCGCCCGCCAAAGGGGCACGACCAACCCCGCCGCAGCAGCGAGGCGCGCCTACAGGAGGCCGTTGGACTGGCTCGGGCAATCGACCTTGAGGTGATCGAGGCCTCGGCGATCCCACTGTCTGCCTTTCGCCCGGCTACTCTCTTCGGCAGCGGAAAAGTCGACGAGATCGCAGCGTTGGTCGCTGCAGAGGATATTGCCCTCGTCGTTGTGGATCACCCGCTGTCTCCAGTTCAGCAACGCAATCTGGAGAGGGCCTGGAAGGCCAAGGTCATCGACCGGACCGGGCTGATTCTTGAGATTTTCGGCGAACGGGCACGGACGAGGGAAGGGCGGTTGCAGGTGGAACTCGCCCACCTGACCTACCAAAAGAGTCGCCTCGTTCGTAGTTGGACCCACCTGGAGCGCCAGCGCGGCGGATTTGGGTTCCTCGGCGGGCCGGGCGAGACACAGATTGAAGCCGACCGGCGGGCACTCTCCGAACGGATAGACCGGATCAAGGCAGAGCTCGGATCGGTGGCGACACGTCGGAGGCTGCAACGCCGCACGCGCAAGCGCGCCGAAGCGGCCGTCGTTGCACTGGTCGGTTACACCAACGCCGGAAAATCCACACTGTTCAATGCGCTGACTTCGTCCGGCGTTTTTGCCGAAGATCGGTTGTTTGCGACACTCGATCCGACGATGCGTCGTGTTTCGCTTCCAAATGGCGCAGTTGCCGTACTGTCCGATACGGTCGGCTTTATTGCGGATCTACCAACCTCTCTGGTTGCCGCGTTTCGAGCGACGCTGGAAGAAGTCTCTGAAGCCGACCTGATCTTGCACGTTCGCGATGTCGCCGACCCGGACACCGAAGCCCAGGCGAATGATGTCGCGGCCGTGTTGGCGGAACTCGGCGTCGATATTCGCGACGCAAGCATGGTCGTCGAAATCTGGAACAAGGTTGATCTGCTGCCGCCGGAGCAGCAACCGCCCCGAACCGTCACCCACGGTCCCGACGACAAACCCTCGCAGCCGACCGTCGTTTCGATTTCGGCTCTGACCGGGGAGGGTCTGCCCGAGCTCCTTGCTGTGGTTGGGGGTCACATATCGGCCAGCGAAGTTGTCTATGAGGTCGAGCTGGCGGTCGAGCAGGCTTCCCGCCTTCACCGTCTTTATGCCCTCGGCGAAGTCACCGACCGCGAGGATCGTCCTGACGGATCCATCATCGCACGCGTTCGAGTACGCGAGGCCGCGGTCAAGAACTTCACGGACGCGTTTTCCGAAGCCCACTTGGTCGCCTAACCATCGCCGTCCGGTTGAATGGGCGACCTGACCGTATTCCACTCACGGATCGGCCGGAGCCAACTCCTCGATGACAAAGTCAATCACCGCCTGTACGCCGGCGTTGCGATGTCGCTCGCGCGCATAGACGAGGTAGATGCCCACTTCCTCATTGATGAACCGGGTCAGCAAATGCACCAATCGGCCGTCTTCGATGTCCTTCTTGACGAAAAAGTCGGGCAGCCGTGAAACGCCATGTCCGACCAATGTCATCTTACGAACCTCAACTGGATCCTGTCGAAGGGTTTTCAGGAGAACGCCTACCAATAGCCGGTGCAACGCGACGTTCCAGCGAAGAACGGTTTCGGTTCGATCTTCGATCACAACACCGACCCGGTGGGTTTCGCCAAGTTCATGGAAGACCGAGCGGGTCTCGAACGCTTCCGTCTGCAATTGGAGTAAATCATCGGCCCGCCCCAAGGGCCGCCACCGCTCGAAGCGATCAAGGAATACCTCAAGTCGAAATAGCGCCAGCGCTGGACAAGCGTCAGGGAAAGGAGCGGCGTCGCAGACATTGGTTGTGAACAGGGCAACTGGCGAACTCGACGCTCAATCCGACCTGGCCGGTGGAGATGATCGAGGGGTTCGCCGCCCTGGGCCTCGGCCGACCTAACCGTTTTCCGCCACCTTGGAAGCCTGCCAGAGTGTTTCCATCTCGGCGAGGTCAACCTCGATCGGTTTTCGTCCCTGTGCCCGGAGTTCCTTTTCGATTGCCGCAAATCGGCGCGTGAACTTCGCGTTTGCCCCGGTCAGTGCCTGCGCCGGATCAATCGCCAGATGCCGTGCGAGATTGGCAACTGCAAAAAGAAGGTCGCCAATCTCATCCGCAACACGATCCGGCCCGGCGCCGGCTTCGAGTTCGTCCTCAACCTCACGGATTTCCTCACGCAGCTTGGCCAGGACCGTCAGCGGATCGTCCCAGTCGAAGCCGACCGTTGATGCTTTTTCCTGTAGTTTCACCGCGCGCAGGAGAGGCGGCAGTCCATTCCCGACGTCGTCGAGTACGCCCGATGGACGTTCCTCATCACCGCCACGCCTCAGCGCACGTTCCCTCTTTTCCTCGGCCTTGATCCGTTCCCACATGCCTTTGGCCGCTCCGCTAGCCCGCGCGTCTTCGTCGCCAAAGACGTGAGGATGACGACGGATCATCTTGGTCGTGATCGCCTCGACAACGTCGGGAAACGAAAAGGCTCCGACTTCCTCAGCCATCCGTGCATGGAAAACCACCTGGAGAAGAAGATCACCGAGTTCGTCGCAGAGATCGCCCATATCGTCGCGCGCCGCTGCATCGGCTACCTCATGGGCTTCTTCGATCGTATAGGGGGCAATGGTCGCGAACGTTTGTTCCTTGTCCCATGCGCATCCGGTTTCCGGGTCCCGCAGCGCCGCCATGATCTTGATCAGTCGTTCTATATTTCGTCCGGGTTTCAAAGACTGAAGCTCCTTGTGGCTGAACGCCGGATGAGAAGGCACGACTCAACCCGAATTCTTATCAACAGATTGAAGAAGAGACTGTTTCTATCTGAAAAAACAGCCATAACAGTCTTGGTCGCGATTCCCCGGAGACATCTCCGAAAGTCGCATAACGTATATTATGGAACTTTTTCGTCTTGGACATTCCGAAATCCGTAAGTGATCTGCATACCATCATATCCCGGCTCGACGTTTTCCGGCAGTTCGTCCTTCAGCGTCTGATAGTCCAGATCGTTGTTCATATGTGTCAGGATCGAATGTGCGGGTCGCAGACGTTCGATCCAGTCAAGAGCCTGAGCGACGGTGAAGTGACTTGGATGGGGCTGGCGTCGCAGCGCTCCCACGATCCAGGTGTCCAGGCCGTCCAGCATCGCAACGCTTTTCGCCGTCAACGCGCTCACGTCACAGGAATATGCGAGAGTCCCGAAACGAAATCCAAGAGATACGCCGGGTCCATGATCTTGCTCGAACGGCTGGATCGCGACCGGCCCGCCGGGTCCATCGATGGCAAACGGCTCGTATGGTGCAATCCGGTTCAGATGCAGGATCGGCGGATACAAGCCGGCCGCTGGTGCAGCCAGGCAGTAGGCGAATGCTTGTTCAATCCGTTCGGCCGTCGCTGGATCGGCATAAAGCTCAACCAGTTTGCGGCTGTTCAGCCAGAACGCGCGGAGATCATCAATGCCGTGCAGATGGTCCGCATGGGCGTGCGTGTAGATGACTCCGTCGACATTGTCGACATCTGCGGCCAGCAACTGGGGACGTATGTCCGGGCCGGTATCGACCAGGACTCGCGTTGGCCTGGAGCCGTCGCCAACACGCTCGATCAACAGAGCACAACGGCTCCGGCGATTACGCGGCTCGTCCGGATCACAGGCGCCCCAATCATTGCCGATGCGCGGTACGCCCGGTGACGATCCGCATCCGAGAATGGTGGCGCGATAAGGCATGGCCTATTCGCGCCCGATCTTCTTGAAAAGACGATAGAAATTGTCAGTCGTGGCCGCTGACAGATCGTCGAGTGACATTCCCCGGACATCGGCCAGTACGTTGGCGGTCGCGACTACATAGGCCGGTTCGTTGCGATGGCCGCGATGGGGCACAGGCGCCAGATAGGGTGCGTCCGTTTCTACCAGAAGTCGGTCGAGCGGCAATTCTGCCGCCAGCGACCGCAACTCGTCCGATCGCTTGAAGGTCAGGATCCCGGAGAACGAAACATGCAAGCCAAGCGCAATACCAAGACGGGCCAGCGCCGGTCCCGAGGAGAAACAGTGGAGAATAGCCGGGAAGGCGCCCTTCCCCGTCTCCTCGGTCAGAATGGACGCCATGTCGTCATCCGCGTCACGAGCGTGGATCACCAGCGGTAGTTGGGTGGCTCGCGCTGCTGCGATATGGCGCAGAAAGGACTCCCGCTGCGCCACCCGCGGAGCGTTGTCGTAATGATAGTCCAGCCCGGCTTCTCCAATCGCCACGACCTTTGCGTCGGCCGCAATCGCAACCAGATTCTCGGCGGTGACATCCGGCTCGTCGGCGGCGTTGTGCGGGTGGGTGCCTATCGAGCAGTAGACGTTGTCATATCGCTCGGTGAGCTGCTTCAAATGAGGATAATTCAAGACGCGGGTCGAAATGGTGAGCATTGTTTCGACCCCGGCTTCCCGAGCGCGCGCGACCAGCATGTCACGGTCATCGTCGAAGTCGGGAAAATCAAGGTGGCAATGGCTATCGACAATCATGCCGGTGCCCGCTCGCCCGGTTCGACGGCACGGGCGAAAGTCAAGCCGCCGTCACCGGAATCGCAGATGGCAAGGTCTGTCCGGCACAGCCGCGTGTGCTCGTTGAAAACGGTCTTCCGTCTGCCTTCGGCCGACGGCACCGCGATGTCGTCGACTCCGCAGCAGCACGAGGCAGCGACGATCCTCGAGGACAGAACGGGGATGCGGTGGCCTGCCATCTGGTCTCCGCAGCAACGGCTAATCGGTCTCGTCCACGTAGCGCGGAAAGACCGCGCGTGGTGCCGGGACGGCAACATCCGGCGGGAGACGACCACCCTGCCCGAGCTCCGTGAAATCTCGCTTGTCGTCGGCGATGCCGAGCAGATCGAGAAGCTTCGCCGCCGAGTCCGGCATAACCGGCTGAACCAGAATCGCTATCTGGCGGACTGTTTCAGCCGTGACGTAGAGGACAGTGCCCATCCTGGCAGGATCGGTCTTTCTGAGTGCCCACGGTTCCGATGCGGCAAAATACCGGTTGGCCTCGGCCACCACCGACCAGATCGCGTTGAGAGCGACGTGGATTTGTTGACCGTCCATCGCAGCCCGACACTGGTCGAGCAGGCTATCCGCCTGGGCCAGAAGCGTCTGATCCTCGGTCGCCAATTCACCCGGCGTCGGGAGCGAACCGCCGCAATTCTTGGCAATCATCGACAGCGATCGCTGCGCAAGGTTTCCCAGGTCGTTGGACAAATCGGCATTAATCCGCTGGACGATCGCCTCGTGACTGTAGTTGCCGTCCTGGCCGAACGGGACTTCCCGGAGAAAGAAATACCGAACGGAATCGACCCCATAGGAATCGATCATCGTGAACGGGTCGACGACATTGCCGACCGACTTCGACATCTTCTCGCCCCGGTTAAACAGAAATCCGTGGGCATAGACCCGCTTCGGCGGCGCGATTCCCGCGGACATCAGGAATGCCGGCCAGTAGACGGCGTGGAACCGTACGATGTCCTTGCCGATCACGTGAAGATCAGCCGGCCAGAAGCGGTCGAACGGCCCGGGCTCATCAGGGAAGCCGACTCCCGTGATGTAGTTGGTCAACGCGTCGACCCAGACATACATGACATGGGCGGGATCACCGGGAACGGGGATGCCCCAATCGAATGTCGTCCGTGAGATTGAAAGATCACGGAGTCCGCTCTTGACGAAGTTGACCACTTCGTTGCGTCGCTCGGCCGGCCCGATGAAGTCCGGATGCGCATCATAGTGGGCGAGAAGCCGATCCTGATAGGCGGACAAGCGGAAGAAGTAGCTCTCCTCCTCGACCCACTCGACCGGCGTGCCCTGTGGACCGTAGCGGACGCCGTCATCGCGCAACTCTGTTTCGGACTCGGCATAATAGGCTTCGTCGCGGACCGCGTACCAGCCGGAATAGGTGTCCTTGTAGATATCGCCCGCAGTGTCCATCCGCCGCCAGACCTCTTGCGAAGCCGCATAGTGGCGCGGCTCGGTGGTGCGGATGAAGTCGTCATTGGAGCAATTGAGCTCGCGCACCATCTTCTGGAACAATGGTGTGTTGCGATCGGCCAGATCGCGCGGCCCGACGCCGTCGCGCTGGGCCGTCTGCTTCATCTTGATACCGTGTTCGTCGGTTCCCGTGAGAAAGTAGACGTCACGTCCGTCTAGCTTCATGAACCGCGCGATGGCGTCAGTTGCCAACGCCTCGTAGGCGTGGCCGATATGTGGCGCGCCGTTGGGATAGGAAATCGCGGTTGTAATGTAGTATTTTTCTGCGCTCATCACCGTTCTGCCTGGTACATGTGTTCGAAAACGACCATCGACGACCGCGGCGGCCGTCATAGCAGGATCACATTCGAGCAGCGTGAGCGATTGACATCAAAACAGACAGGGCGACTTGTTTTCGGTCAAGATTGAGCGCTTCGGCCTCGGCCGACGCAACATCGATCTTCTCCCACACCTCCGCCCATCTGGCAAGCGGCACGGCCGCAATCGTTGACGTCGGTGGTTGTCCGTACGGCTCTTTCACCCCGCGAACGCGGCGGTTAAGCCACCCTCTCGCCCCATGCAGGAAACTGGCATAAGCGTCGTCGGCGCCGCGCCGGGCGACCTTGTCGGCAAGGTCATGCATGGCGGCGACACTGGCGTCGGGAAGACTGGAAGCGAAATCCGAGAATGCCCGGTGGACATCGAGGCCACCGGCCTCCAGCAGAAGAATGGCACGCCGCAGGCTTCCGTCCGAAAGGTCGGCCGCCATGGCGATGTCCGCTTCGTCATGCCCCCCCGGACGATGTCCAGCGATGGCTGCCCGGATTGCATCTGGCGCCAGCGGCTGGAGTTCGAGGTGCCTGCAGCGCGAACGAATGGTCGGCAGCAGGCGACCCGGCGTGTGACTTAGAATGAAGAACAATGAGCGGGCCGGCGGCTCCTCGAGCATCTTCAGCAATGCATTGGCCGCACTGGCATTCATGTCGTCGGCCGGGTCGACGATGGCAATTCGCCAACCCTGGCCGCCACTAGTCGAACCAAAAAACGATACGGTGCGGCGGATCTGATCAACGCTAAGCTCGGTGAGAAAGCGTTTGCGGTCGGTCCGATACGCCCGTTCGAGCGGGAGCAGATCGGGATGGGCCCGGTGGCTTACCTGCCGAAAAGTCTTTGACTCGGCGGCAATGTCCAGATCGGCGGCCGTTGTCATATCGGCGGACTCGGGATCCGGATTCGCCAGCGCAAAACGGGCAAATCGATAAGCAAGAGTCGCTTTGCCGATGCCCTTCGGTCCGCCAATCAGCCAGGCGTGGTGCATACGGCCGCCACGATATGCGTCGAGAAGGGTTGTTTCAGCCGCCGCGCCTCCGAACCACTGCGTTTGCGCTTCCGGAGCGGGCCAACCCTCGAGGCTGTCGAGACGCGGAAACTCGTCGGTTTTGGGCGTTGCCATGATCAGGCCGCCTCCTGCAGGAACCGGAGGTCAACAACGCGCCAGACATCTTCGGCCACCGCCGCCTCTGGCCGATCGGCATTCACAACGACGCACCGTTCCGGCGCCCGAGCGGCGATGCTGATAAAGGCCAACCTGCGGCGTTCGTGGAGGTCGACGTCCTCAACCTCGAATCGATCAGGTTGGTCGCCCGACTCTTTCAGCCGCGATGTGACGCGGCCGAGCCCCACCTCGGCCGGCAGATCCAGAACCAATGTCAGGTCCGGGCGGCAGCGTCCAACTGCGATGCGTTCCAGAGAATCAAGCATTGCTGGACCTACCCCGCCGGCCTCGCCTTGATAGACACGGGTCGAATCGAAGAAGCGATCACACAGCACCCAGTCGCCACGGGCCAGAGCCGGGCGGATCAAACGATCGACATGGTCCACGCGGGCAGCGGCAAACATCAGGGCTTCCGCCTCGGGTCCAAGCGACTTGATCGACCCCGAAAGAAGCAGACTGCGGATCGCCTCGGCGGCTTCCGTACCTCCGGGTTCGCGGGTCTCGATCACCGGGATGTCGCGCTCTCGCAGGCGCGCAGCCAGCTGCCGGATCTGTGTCGACTTGCCGGCACCCTCCCCGCCTTCAAATGTGATGAACCTGGCGGCCATAGGGCGTCATAGAGCGTTTTCAGACAAAGTGTGTGCACTTTTTCGCCCGGAAAGAACGAAGAATCAAAGCTGAAGAGCGACCATCCGATTCGATCACCTACCACCAGCCGAGAAGTAGCTCCTCAAGCGCATCGAGTGATCTCTGCGGCAGCGAACCGACTCCGACATCCTCGGCGGCAAACACCGGCTGTGTCTTGCTCATTCCCTCTGCCGTCGCAAACCGCAAGACGCCGACCGGCTGCCCGGCCTTGACCGGCGCCCGTATCGGCCCCTCATAGACTATCTCTGCCTTGACGACGTCCAGCAGGCCGAGCGGTAGCAGGAGATCGACCGACTTCTCGCTGACGACGCCAACCCCGCGCCGGGAACCGCCGAAAACGCGCGCCTCGGCAATAACCTCGCCGCTATCGAACAGCTTGACAGGTTCAAACGCCCGAAAGCCCCAGTCGAGGAGCTTGCGGGCCTCCTGTGCCCGCGCCTTGTCGGTCTCCATTCCACCGACGACGACGATGAGGCGTTGTCCGTTGCGGACCGCAGAGCCCGTCAGTCCGTACCCCGATTCCTCGGTGAAGCCGGTCTTCAGCCCGTCGGCACCGATGTTCATCGCAATCAGGGGGTTGCGGTTCTTCTGAAAGATCTTGTTCCAGGTGAAATCGGGTTCGCTGAAGATCCCGTAGAGCGACGGATATTCACCGATGATATGAGCCGCCAGAAGGGCCAGGTCGCGCGCCGACACATAGTGGTCCACACCGGACAGCCCGGTAGAATTGCCAAACCTGGAGTTCACCAGCCCGATCTCATTGGCTTCGCGGTTCATGAGATCGACAAAGGCCTCTTCCGTCCCGGAGAAGCCTTCCGCCATGATGATGCACGAATCGTTCGCCGACTGGACGATGGCGCCGCGAATCAGGTCGATGACCGCGATCGACGACCCAAGCTCGGCGAACATGGTCGCCGTTCGCGATACGGCTCCGCCCGTCCGCCAGGCGTTCTCCGAAACGGTGAACTCAGCGTCTCGTCTCAGCTGCCCCTCGTCGATCGCCCGGAACACCACCGCCAATGTCATCAACTTGGCCATGCTGGCCGGCGGAAACCGGGCGTCGGCGTTTTTCTCGAACAGGACCGTGCCGGTCTCGTAGTCGATCAGGAAAGCCTGCTTGGCCTTGGTCTCGTAGGACTGGGCGATTGCCGGGAGGACCAGCCCTGCCAGAACGATCACCGTCAGCGGCAGGCTGGTCAGGCCGGAGACCAACTCCGACATGGCGCGATGAGATCTCTGCATTTCGCTTGCCGTTGGTTCGCTCATCAGCCGGCAGCCCGCCAAGGTCGAAGAGAGCATCCGGTTCACGGGGAGCCGACTTTAGCGGGAAACGATAAAAGCGCCAGACAGGCCGGCCTCGCTGGCCGCGGCGATCACGGTCTGCGGGTTGATCCCTGAATCGGTGATTGCCACCTGGACGGCCAGCAACCGCTGCCCTTCACGGACAATCTCGGTGGTCGACACCCGCCCGAAACGGGCGAAAGACG
>JAAEOR010000551.1 GCA_024222895.1 Hyphomicrobiales bacterium
CCATGACCGGCTCGTCGACCGGTGGGCGTACGACTGCGGGCAGGCCCTCGAGAAGCATCGGAAGGCCCCGATTCGTTGAATGGGGAGAAGGGAATTGGCGACACCGCGAACATGATCGCGAACTTCGAATCGGCCGAGGCCTGCCCGGTTCGCCCGGCTGGGGATCACCGAAACGGGCAACGAGGGTGTCGACCGCGGATTTGTGGTGGTCAACCACGCTTCGCACTGTGTCGCCACCAACCGGGTGACAGCGGCAGAACAGATGGCCGACCCCGCACGGCTTGATGGCTCGTTCGCTGGCGCCACTGCCGTTGCGTCACGCCCACGCTGGTGCTCGTGACAGGCGACACCATCTCATCACATGCGAGTGGTAGACAGTGCGCCGAAGTTGGCGGGCTGGCGGGAGGATGTTGATGTTTCGGCGGGTTGACGTGCGGTGTGCTGCGGTTCTGGTTGTTGTTCTGGCGTTGTTGGCTGGGGTGTTTGGTGGGTGTGGCGCGGAGCCACCTGAGTGAGTCTGGGGATGGGGATGATGGGCACGAAGGCTTCGGGGAGACGGTCGGGAGTGATGGTTCAGCGGCTTGTGATCGTGGCGCTGGTATCTGTTCTGGTGGGTGGGCTGTTGCCTCTGGCGCCTGTTCCTGCTCCGTCTGCGGGTGGCGGCGCGCCCCCGACGTATCAGGACGCCGTCTTGGCGGATGGTCCGTTGGCGTACTGGCCAATCGAGGACCTTGAGAACCCCGTCGTTGACGTCGTTGGCGGGATCAACGCGCCGATCAGCGGCAATCCGGTATATGAGGAGGGGGCGCTCGGCGCGGCGAGCAGCTCTTTGGACTTCGACGGGTCCGGGGATTACCTGTACATGGGCAAGCAGAACTCGTTGACGCCACCGGAGTACACGATCGAGGCGTGGGTCAAGGTTCCCGCGGGTGGTGGCGGGACGGTCATGCGTTCACGGTGGTCGGGGATGGCGTTGATAGTGGATTCGGGCGGTGAGGTTCGCGGCATGTCATTTCCCGCATGCGGGGACGGAAACTCGAAGCACGCGGTCAGCACCACCACGGTGGATGACGGGCAGTGGCATCACATTGCGACCACGATGAACGCGTCAGTCGTGAAGGTCTACATCGACGGTGGGCTCGCGGGCCAGGAGTCGACCGGGTCCACCAACTGCTACAACGGCGGCAATATCGCAATTGGCAGGGAAGGGAACCACCACAGCGGTCAGTTTGATGGAAACATCGATGAAGTCGCACTGTATGGCTATGACTTGGCCCATGGTCAGCTGGCGGCGCATTACATGGCTGCCGGCTACGAGCTGCCCTACCGCGCTCGCCTTCAGCTCATCGCGAGGAAGCTGTTCGGGATGGAGGGTGACGAGCTGGGTCTGGTTGCTGATCCGGTGGCGACCGCGACGGGAAACTTCGTTCACGAACGCGTCGATGTGGAGGCGGCTCGGGGGTATGAGGGGCTCGAGCTTCGGCGTACGTACAGCTCGCTGGACGAGACAACCGGGGTGTTTGGTGTCGGCTGGTCGTCGCTGTTCGATGTGTCGATGACACCTGATGTGCCAGCGGACCCACAGACTTCCGATGTGACTCTGAGAGAGTCCTCTGGTCGTCGTGTC
>JAAEOR010000552.1 GCA_024222895.1 Hyphomicrobiales bacterium
GAGGGCCGCCGCCATTGCTTTGGCCTCCTTCAATGAGGCGGCGAGTTCGCGTTCCAGACGTTTTTGACGGCGTTTGTCGTGGGCGCTGGAGTGAACGACGATGGCCCGATAGCGCTTGTCGTACAGGGTCACCGTCTGCTCTTGGACTCGATAGGCGGCATTGGGCCGGTTTTTGCTCGCCGGGGTCAGCGCGATGCATCCGATATCCGTCCACCGCCCGGCATCCACCGCGGCCAGGATGGCGCGCTCGCATTCGTTATAGGTGGCAGGCAGGCGGGTGATGAAGAGACCCGCCTGGGCCAGATTCTCCTCGGTTACCATGGCTGAGTCCGCCACATAGATGAACGCCTCATCGGCGACACCATGCTCGTTCATGTGCCGGGAGACTTCGCTGAGCACGCGGTGATTGATCGTCTTGTCCGATGCGTTGCCGTCCTCCAGTTTGCCGACGATCGGCACGTTCCCGCCCACACACAGCAGCGAGAGCACAAACTGCTTGAGATCCGGGCGCTTGTCTTTGCTGTAGCCGTGCGTAATCTTGAACGGCGCGGCATCATCCGCGGCATTGCGGTAATCACCGTACAGGTTCACCGAGGTCGTATCGAAATGCACGTGTTTTGTCGACAGGGAGAAACGCTGCAAGGCCCGAACCGATAGCGCAGAGAAGA
>JAAEOR010000553.1 GCA_024222895.1 Hyphomicrobiales bacterium
CACCCCGGATCGATGCGGGCGTTGTCCCGGGCATCAAAGGCTCGATCCTCGAAACGGTCGGCAATACCCCGATCGTACGGGTCAATAATCTCGGCCCGAGGAATGTCGAGCTCTATGTCAAGCTCGAAGCCTTCAATCCGCTGGGTTCGGTCAAGGATCGCTTCGCGCTGGCCTCGATCGAGGCGGCTGAACAAAGTGGCGCGCTCAAGCCGGGACAGACGGTGGTCGAGGCGACCTCGGGTAATACCGGCATCGGGCTTGCCATGGTCTGCGCGCAGAAAGGCTATCCGCTGGTGGTGACGATGGCCGAAAATTTCAGCGTCGAACGCCGCAAACTGATGCGTTTTCTCGGCGCCAGGGTGGTGCTGACACCGGCCTCCGAAAAGGGCTCCGGCATGATCGCCAAGGCCGAGGAACTGGCGGCCAAACACGGCTGGTTCCTGACCCGCCAGTTCGAGAACGAAGCCAATGCCGACATGCATTCGCGGACCACGGCAGAGGAGATCCTCACCGATTTCCGGGACATCGGCCTCGACTACTGGGTCACCGGTTTCGGTACCGGCGGCACGCTGAAGGGTGTGTCGCGTGTCCTGCGGGAGCGCAGCGAGCAAACCAGGATCGTCGTGACCGAACCGGACAACGTTCCGATCCTGGCCAGCGGTATCGAGCAGCCGCGCGACGACTCCGGTCGGCCATCCGCCA
>JAAEOR010000554.1 GCA_024222895.1 Hyphomicrobiales bacterium
AAATCAGCCACCTACCAATTTTCAGCTCGGAGCCGGGGCGGGCGATTCGCCGGGTTCGGCCCTTCAGAGCCTCGACCGTCGTTCGCGGGAGATTTTCCGGCGGATCGTCGAAGCCTATCTCGACACCGGTGAACCTGTCGGCTCGCGCAATATCTCGCGGTTACTGCCGGTCTCATTGTCGCCCGCCTCGGTCCGCAATGTCATGGCCGACCTGGAGCAGTTGGGCCTGATCTATGCGCCTCACACTTCGGCCGGGCGAATGCCGACGGAAGTCGGCTTGCGGTTCTTTGTCGATGCGCTGCTCGAGATCGGCGATATTTCGGCCGACGAACGCCGGCGGATCGAAGCCGAAATGCGGGCTGCCGAACCAGGCCGCACTGTTGAGAATCTCCTGAGTGAAGCCAGTCAGGCCCTGTCGGGACTGTCGCGTGGTGCCGGGGTCGTACTCGCCGGGAAAACCGACCTGCGGCTGAAACATGTCGAATTCGTCCGCATCGAGCCGGCCCGCGCCCTGGTCGTTCTGGTTGGCGAGGATGGCACGGTCGAGAACCGGCTGATCGACCTCGATCCGAACACCTCGCCATCGGCCCTCGTTGAGGCAGGCAACTACCTCAACACCCGACTGGGAGGCCGAACCCTCTCGGAATCAAGGGCGGAGCTGGAGCGCCGGGAGGCTGCGTCACGGGCCGAGCTAGACGTGCTCACCGGCAAGTTGGTCGAGGCCGGACTTGCCACCTGGGCTGAAGTGGGCGCGGATGGCCCCGCGACGCTGATCGTGCGTGGCCGTGCCAACCTGCTTGAGGACGTAACGGCGGCAGAGGATCTGGAGCGCATCCGGCGTCTTTTCGATGACCTTGAGGCGCAACGCGAGCTGATCCGGCTCCTCGGCCTGGCCGAAGCGGGCGACGGCGTTCGCATCTTCATTGGATCGGAGAACCAGCTCTTCTCGCTATCCGGCTCGTCGCTGGTTGTGTCGCCTTATCGCGACACCGAGCAGCACGTCATCGGCGTTCTGGGTGTCATCGGGCCAACTCGTTTGAACTATGCTCGAATCGTGCCGATGGTGGACTATACGGCCCGTATGGTCAGCCGGCTGTTGGGGTGATCGCGGGGGCATCAGCTGCCCCGAGATAGGTGAGCCAGATCGCGTTTTCGCCAAGCCGCGCCAGGCGTTCGCGGTGAGCGGCGCGTTCGTCTTCGGTCACGCGGAACGCGCGTGCAACCGGCCGGGCCTCCACGCTTCGCATCGACTGGCCAGGCATGCCCGGGGCGGCAGAGCCAGCGGCATCGGCGAGACCGAGGCTTGCCTGGCGACCGCCGATGAGTTCCACATAGACTTCCGCCAGGAGTTCGGAATCGAGCAAAGCGCCGTGAAAGGTCCGACGGCTGGTGTCGACGAAATAGCGTGAACAGAGCGCGTCGAGGGAATTTGGTCCCGCAGGATGCTTTCGGCGAGCAAGCATGAGGGAATCGATGATTCGCGACGGCAAAATCTGCGGACGCCCGCAGCGAATGAACTCGGCATTGAGGAAGGCAAGATCGAAGTCGGCATTGTGAGCGATGAGGGGGGCGTCGCCGAGGAATGCCAGCAGTTCGTCGGCGATCGCCGCGAACACGGGCTTGTCGGACAGAAATGCATCGGTAAGCCCGTGCACCTGCTGGGCTTCGAATGGCATCGACCGCTCCGGATTGACGTATCGATGAAACGTTTCCCCGGTCGAGATATGGTTGAACAATTCGACGCAGCCGATCTCGACCACCCGGTCGCCATTGTTGGCGGCCAGGCCTGTGGTCTCCGTATCGAAGACGATCTCACGCATCGACTGTGCCGTCATTCCCGTTGCTGATTCGCAAATCGTGCTCCGAGTTGGGTACAAGAGGCAAGCAAAACGAGCCTTCACCCGACACGACGGGGCCATTATGCCGAGCGCCGAAGCAATCACCGCAGGTCAGGCGATCTACACGCCGATCACCTTGGGGACTTATGATTGGGGTGTCCTTGGCTTTTCCAATCGGTTCCTCTGGCGGTGTCCGACCACCGCGCTTCTGGCCATGTACCAGCGAAACATCTCG
Source organism: Hyphomicrobiales bacterium (assembly GCA_024222895.1). GTDB lineage: Bacteria > Pseudomonadota > Alphaproteobacteria > Rhizobiales > Kaistiaceae > Bauldia. The sequence continues at coordinate 2,074 of JAAEOR010000554.1, forward strand.
GCAAACCATCTCGATGTCGATGTCGGTGTCGGCACCGGCTATTTCCTCGATCGCGTCGCCTGGCCGGCCCCCCGGCCAAAGATCACGCTGCTTGACCTCAATCCGAACTGCCTGACCGCGGCGGCGCGCCGCATAGCCCGCTACGCACCGACCGAGGTCACTGCCGACATCTTTCAGCCGTTGCCGCCAATCGGCCCGTTCGACTCGGTTGCGCTGTCATACCTGCTGCATTGCCTGCCGGGAGACATGAACAAAAAGGCGATCGTTTTCGACCATCTAAAACCGGTTCTTGCGGCCGGTGCCCGCGTGTTCGGGGCGACAATCGTTCAGGATGATGCGCCCCGATCCGCGGCGGCAAGCGCCCTGATGCGCCTCTATAATCGCAAGGGTGTCTTTTGCAACGAGTCGGACACGACGGCAGACTTGACGGCAGCACTCGAGGACCGATTTGTCGATGTCATCATAACCTGCCGCGGCACCGTTAGCCTGTTCGAAGCACGGGCGGCCTGATCGGGCTGGTCATACCAAAGGCGGCTACACCACCAACGCAGTCGAGGCGCTGCATCGCAGCTTGCGCAAGATCATCAAGACCCGTGGCAGCTTCCCGAACGACGATGCCGCCCTGAAGCTGCTTTACCTGGCAATCAAGAATGCCGGCCTGCGGTGGCGGCGAGGAACCGAATCGACCACGGCGATGAGCCCGTTTGCCATCCAGTTCGGCGATCGTTTTCCTGGACCATCGCAATGATGACGACAATCGACATCCCGGCACAGTCGATGATCGCCTGGCTCGAACCTCGTGACTTCACATGACAAGGACTCCCACCTTGATGACAAAGCGTCCCCGCGGACGTACAGACCCGGGCTTACGCCATGAAGGCGATCGAGACGTTCAAGGAAAAATAGGGGGTGAGATACGGCCCGGCGGTCGCATGTCTGACCAAGACTGTGGACGCGCTGCTGACCTCCTACGACTTCCCAGTCAAGCACTGGGACCACCTGCACACCAGCAACCCGATCGAGAGCGTCTTCGC
>JAAEOR010000555.1 GCA_024222895.1 Hyphomicrobiales bacterium
AGCCCAAACCCCAGAAAATTCCGTCAGTCCAAATCTAGCCCTGCCACGATCGCATCCAGGCCACTGGCATAGTACCGAGGCCCTCATGAAGCCACCGCGAAAGCCCAATAATATTGCTATATGGCCAATTTGAATAGCCAAGTATCTACAGGCTAAATAACATCGCTCCTGGTAATTGTTGGCTATGTGGTCTAGGGTGGACAAGATACGTATACCCTTCTTGGCCATCTCCTATGAAAGTCGCTCGCCTCTACCTTCGCGTCAGCACCGACGAACAGGATCTCACCCGTCAGGTTGATATTGAGCGCAGCACACGAGCTGCTGGCTACTACGTCGCTGGCATATATCGAGAGAAGGCGTCGGGTGCCCGCGCTGATCGGCCCGAACTGCTGCGGATGATCGCTGATCTGCAACCGGGCGAGGTGGTGGTTGCCGAGAAGATCGACCGGATCAGCCGACTGCCGTTGGCCGAAGCCGAGCGATTGGTCGCCTCCATTCGGGCCAAAGGCGCTCGGCTGGCGGTGCCGGGGCTGGTCGACCTATCTGACTTGGTGGACGAGTCCGATGGTGTAGCTAGGATCGTGCTGATGTCGGTACAGGAACTGCTGCTGAAGCTGGCCTTGCAGATGGCCCGGGATGACTACGAGACGCGGCGCGAGCGCCAGCGCCAAGGCGTCCAGCTCGCCAAGGCGGCTGGCAAGTACACCGGTCGCAAGGCCGACACCGCTACCCATCAGCGA
>JAAEOR010000556.1 GCA_024222895.1 Hyphomicrobiales bacterium
AGTCCGACGCTGAGCGCGGCAGTAATAGTCAGCAATTTCAGTTTCGACATGGTTTGGAACTCCTCCCTTGGGTTGACCATGGTTTCAGTTGTCCCGGCCTCTAGTCGAGCGTTGAGGCGCGGGTACTCACAGTGAAGCGATTGGCGAGATCGGGGGCGAGATCGAGCCCAAGTCCCGGTCCGGTTGGAACGGTGATCATGCCAGCGCGCACGTCCGGCACGGCGGTCACCAGATCGCGGTACCAGGTGTGGTAGTGGGCCCGAACGCTTTCCTGGATCATCGCGTTCGGCGCGTTGAGCGACAGGTGGGTACTGACGGCCAGCGCCACCGGCCCGGTGCAGTCGTGGGGCGCCACCGGCAGGTGCCAGGCCTCTGCCATCGCGGCAATCTTTCGGGCTTCCGACAACCCGCCGCACCATCCGATGTCGAGCATGACAATCCCAGCGGCCCCGGTTTCCAGAAGGTCGCGAAAAGCGAAACGGCTCCCCAGCGTTTCAGAAGCGCATACCGGCGCGGGGGACGCGTCGGCGTAGCGGCGCAGATCGCCGAGGCTGTCCATCCGGATCGGGTCCTCGTGCCAGAAAGTGTTGTAAGGCGCGAGCGCCTTGGCGATCGTAATCGCCGGCGTCAGCTGCCACAGCGAGTGGAACTCGACCATGATATCGATGCGATCGCCGACCGCCTTGCGGATCTTCTCGAACGGTTCGAGGGCCGTCTTGAGCTGGCCGGTCGTGATGAACTGGCCGTCGTTTTCCTCGGCCGCGATATCGAATGGCCAGATCTTCATCGCGGTGATGCCTTCGGCCAGCAGTTCTTCGGCCAGTTCATCGGCCCGGTTCAGGAAAGCATCGAGGTCCTCATAAGGTGCGTTGGTCTTGCCGATGCCCCAGTTGTCGGAGCGCTGTCCATTGGCCGTGCGGATGTAGTTGCCGCCGGCGCAGGTGTTGTAGGTGCGGATGGTCTGGCGGGAGAAGCCGCCGAGGAGCTGCGCGATCGGTTGCCCGGTCACCTTGCCGAAGATATCCCAGAGCGCGATGTCGAAGGCCGAATTGCCACGGGTTTCGGCGCCGGTCGAGCGAAAGCCCACATAGGGAACGAGATCCTTGGCAATGCGATCGATCGCCAATGGATCGCGTCCAAGCATCTTCGGTGCCACGACTTCATGGACGTAGGCTTCGACCGTTGCGGCCATCATGAACGTTTCACCCAGGCCGCTCACCCCTTCGTCGGTGTGCACGCGGACCCAGAGAAGGTTGGCGAACTCCTCGACCCGGACCGACTCAATGCAGGTGATCTTCACGGGACGGGCGCTCCTGTCGGCCTAGTTGATGCCTGCGGTGAGCAGGATCGAAACGGTCTTGTCGAAATGTTCAGCCATCGCCACCTCGGCCGCGTCGCGATTGCGGTCCGTGATGGCGGCCGCGATTGCTTCGTGGCACGCCACCGACGAGAATCGCTCGTCGTCGGTTGCCCGGGCCCGCCACCCGATGCCCCAGGTCTCTCGCGTGATCACGTGAAACGAACCGACCATCAGAGCGAACATCGGGTTACGGGACGCCCGGGCGATGGCCTCGTGGAACGCGATATCGTGTTCCATGACGCGGTCTGGCCTGGTGAAGTCGGATCGCATCCCAGACGCCAGGTCGGTGATCTGACGCGCTTCCTCATCGGTGCGGCGCAGCGCAGCGAGCCCGACGGTGCGCATTTCGACGGTGCGGCGTACATCGAGGATCTGCTGCACGGAAATCTGGTCGGTCTGGACAACATGATCGAGCATCAGCGCCAGAACGCTCGGATCCATTGTCGACACCCGGGCGCGACGGCCGTTGCCGATGTCGATCAGCTTCAGGGTCGCCATGGATCGGTACGCTTCCCGGACGACGGCCCGCGAGACGTCCATCTGCTCGGCAAAAGCGTTCTCGCTCGGCAGAACATCGCCCGGTTCCAGGCTGTTGGAGCGTATATGAGCCTGAAGCGCCGCCATCACCGTCGGGACAAGTCCACCGGGGGCGCGCACGTCATCTACAGCGATCCTAACCGACATTCGAAGCAAACCTGCCTGACAGGTTGAGATTAGATGCCAGACAATTACACCCGGAGCTGATTGTCAAGCCGCTTTTGGCAGGGCCTCCGAAGCCGCGATGCTGCACCGGCGGGAGACGTCTCAGGCCGATGTTGTCGTCGCAGTGGCGCTGATCCATTCGTCGAGTTCGGCAAGGCTCGAGGTACCCTCCATGGGACCGCGTGCTGTGACCTGCCGGCCGCCGGCGGCGTTGGCGTAGCGCAGGCTGGTCTCGAGGTCTTTTCCGTTGAGATGGCAGGCGACAAACGCGGCACAGAAGCAGTCGCCGGCGCCGGTCGGGTCGATTTCCTCGACCTGATAGGCCGGCATCGCGACGGTTCCTTTTTCCTGGTAGGCGGCAGCGCCGCGGTCTCCGTTCTTGATCACCACGAGTGGAATTCCGCGGGCGATCAACTCATTCGCTGCCGTTTCAGGCTTACGCGCGGACGCAAAAAGAAAGACCTCTTCGCCACTCGGCAGGAATATGTCGGTGCGTTCCAGGACCCAATCGAAAAACGCGCGGGGCTCGGAATCATCAAGCAGTTCCTTGCGAAGATTGGGGTCGAAGGAGAGAGTGCCGCCATGGGCCTTCACCGTTTCGATCGCCACGCGTACTGCCTCTCGGATGGATTCCGACGTCGCTGATGATCCAGTCAAATGGAAGTGGGTCGTTTTATCGAGCAGGGTTGCGCCGGCCATGTCGATCATGAGCTGACCGCTGGCGCTGTCCTTGATGTTGTAGACGAAATCGCGCTCGCCGGAGCGGCGGTAGCGAACGAATGCCGATCCGGTTGTGGCGCCGTCAATCACGGTAATCGCCGAGACATCGACGCCGTCGGACCGCAATCGGTCGATATTGAGCCAGCCAAAATCGTCGTTGCCGACCGCGCCGACGATTCCGCAGGGGACGCCGAGCTTACCGACCTGATCGATAAAGATCGCCGGAGCGCCGCTGGGATAGGGACCGCTGAGCGGCTGAGCGTGGCGAAATCCCGTTCCGGGCGTGTCCGCCAGGATTTCCACGAGAATCTCCCCGACTGTTGCGACAAATGTCATTTGTGCCTCCTCACGACCAGAACCGGCGACGGATCAGTTGCCCACGAATAGGACCACGGATTGCACCGGCCGGTGAATGAGATCGATCAAAGCGCCGACATCTGTGTCGGACGCTAACGTGGCTGAATGCTGATACGATCCAGTGCAAGCGGTGCGTTGCCGCCGCTGATGTCCGACCAGATGCCGATGTAGTGGCGATTGTCCGGATCACTGACCTCGCCGATCGGCACTTGATAACTGAAGCTGTAGTCGTCCACAGCCCGAGTGGGCGTGAACACCACCCAGCCACTGTTGCCACGATCGCCGGCCGAGTAGGCGACGGCGAACGGTGACGGCACTCCACGTCCGCCTGTGCGTGCCGAAACGGTGATTTGAACGTTGCGTCCTTCGATCCGAGGCAGCAGTGATGACGGAATCTGCAGGGACACACCGTCGGAAGCGCCGGCCGGGCTGGCCTGCTTCAGGCTCGAACGCAACCAGATCACTGGCGGGCTGACCGAGGTGTCTTCCTGGACAATATTGCCCTCGGCCGCGCTCAGATCGCCCGCCCGGCCGGAGAAGATGATTTCTGCATCGGGCGACTGCGGCCGGCCGGGAATACCGCTCCCTGATAACCCCAGTCGCGAGGCATCGATCCAGCCGAGGCTGATGGCGAGGTAGCCGGCCCCTCCCAGCAAACCGAGGAGAACGATGACACCGATGACGAAGATCAGGATTCGGCGGATTGCAGATCGTTTTGGTTTTTGCCTGGCCGGCTCGCGCCGATCGCGGGACCAGCGTTCGTCCCGCTCGGACCATTCTTCTTCTGCCGGCCGCCGAGGCGCCGGCCCGCGTTCGGGCGGCTCGTTCGGTGGCTCGAAATAGGGCTCATCGCGATGCGACATGGACTGTTGTGTGGCGGCTCGTAGCGGGAGGGCTCAACCGGCTCTGCTGTCGGCCCCTATCTCAGGATGACAACTGTTCGATGAAGTAGTCGTATGCCGCGGTGAACCCGTCAAGATCGAGATCGACCTGCATCAATTGTTTGTTGCCGCGGACGTAGCTCGCCGAGGCCTTGCTGCTGCCGCGGGCGGCGCTGATCAGCTCTTCGGTGAACGGGACCTGGGCAAAACAGACGCGCGGGCCGCAGATGTCGTAACCCAGCGTCTGGGGGTCGGAATCGCCGAGGAACAGACGGACGCCTTCCTTGATCGACACACCGGTCGGGACGGCTACAGCCTGAACCAGCTCCCCTTCCTGGTTTCTCCGGATCGTCCAGGAGAAGACCAATTGGCGATCCTGCGACCGGATGAGCGACTGCTGCATGGAGCAGCGTTTTCGCTGTGATTCGTCGTCCTCGACGCATGTGACAGTCCAGCCCTTGAAGGTCTTTTCGGTTTTCGTAATCGCATTGGCCGGCGACGATGCGGCGGCCAGCGCAAGGCCGCCGACCAGAAACGCCGCTGCCACAGGCGCGCGGCGGCCTCTGCCGGAGAGCGCCGGGCGCCCATTTTCGGTCTCGCGCTGCAAATCAAAGCCTCTCATCGCAAATACGCCCTTCCAAATCGGTTGAAATTGCCGAGCCGGCACCGCGGCCGGCGAGGCACTTTGCGGCGTTCTTAACAGGTCATAAGCCTTGCAACCAGTCGCCAATTGCCGCTACCAACCCAAAAAGATGGCCGTGGGTGTTTGCTGATTTTCCCGCCCGGGCCGCGGAGCGCCACCGCATGAACGACGTGAAGAAGCCAGCCGGTAACAAAGCCGCGTCGGGGAGCGGACACAACCTTTCGGTCGGTCTGCTTGGCCGTGCCGCACCGGTCGAATCGGGGCGCGTCAGTCAGGAACAGACCGGTTCGCCTCAGCCTGCCGCAAAGCCGTCTCAAACCACTCCGCAACCTCCGGCCAGATCGACCCCGCCACCACCACCAGCGCCTGATCCGGTCGCCCCGGGTCCACGACCAACGCCTCCGCCTCCGCCGCGCAGCCGGCCAGCCGGCAGTTCGACCGCGGACAGAGGTCCCAATCCCGGACGGATATCATTTGGCCAGGCGATGGACGAAGCTTTTCGGCTCTATAACGCAGGGCAAATGGACGCCGCCCGCCGGCTGTTCTCGACAACGATCGTCGGATTGCCCGGAAGAAACCTGCCGATGTGATCAGCCGCCAAGCGGCCATAGGCATCGTAGCCACCGCCGGCGCCGAAGCCGACCACCATGGTTATTGTCTTGCCTGAAAAGTCCACATCCGCCGCGTTTGCGCCGGAAATTGCCGTGCCGAAGGCAATGACCGTCGCTGCCGCGAGTGAGCGGATGGATCGAGTTTTCTGCATGGGATTTTCCTGTCTGACGATTCTCGATGCGCCGTTCGTTGGTTACCGGAATTGCGGGCGCCATGGTAGGGGAGTTGTAAGTGGGACCCTGGTGTCTGAACTCCCGCCATTTGTAGGAAACCGGCTGTATGGCGCCGAACTCGGAACGTCGACGAGGAATAGGGCCAACCGAAGACGATGCCCTCGGCGATCTTGAAGGCGGGATGGTCTACTACCGTCAGAAATACTTGGCCGAATACACCGGCGTCGCCGATCCGCATGCTCATCTTTTCGTGACTAAAAGCATTCGCAGACGGGCGGGAATTACTTTTGCGGCCGATCGAAGGATTGTTCCTCTCAGCATGGCTCGCTACGAACGCGTCAGCCGTCGCATGACTGTTCTGGCCGACCGGATTGATCAATTCCTGATCCTTGGTGTCGGCTACGATACGCGTCCATTGTGGCTTCCGGCTCTGTTGACCGGAAGTGTTCGGGTTATCGAAGTCGATTCTCCGGATAAAATCGAGTGGAAAATAAAGCTCCTCCGAGAAAACGGAATTTCCTACCCTGAATACGCCGATACGATCGGTGCCGATCTGGGCAGCAGAGACCTTCCCGACCTGATCGTGACGAAGGGCTTCGATCCGTCGCGGCCCACAGCCGTCTTTATGGAAGGGGTCGTCTTCCAACTTCCAACCAAGGTAGCACGCAGGCTCCTGTCTCCTTCCCATCTCGGGTTGGCTCCAGGCAGCGAAGTCACTTTCGACTTTTGGAACAATGCGCGCATCGATCGCAGGAACGAGGAACTTCGGTTGGGGATCGGCCGCCCCATGTTCAGCCGCTTCCCGCTTCCCGCTTCCCGACGCCCCGATGAGGCGACCGATGCCCTTCGGCGAATGGGATATGGCAATGCCTGCACAACGCCACTCGCCGAGTTGGTGCGGGACTTGTGGCCGAATCGGGCGCTCGTAGGTTCCACACCCGAATGGCTTTTCGTCACAGCGACCGTGGGCGGCTGACACCAGTGGTCCGACTCCGACATTTGCTACCCTCCTGCAGCCCCCGCCCGAGCAAATGTCGGAGTCATAAGGACCACTGGCAACTATCTGATCCTAGTGGAGCTTTTGAATTTGACATTTGAACGCGAGCCTGGCCACAAACGGGACTCAAATGCCAAATTCGCTCTACTTGGCGGGTCCGCCCAATTGATCCCACCGGCAGATCCGCCGCCGGCCGACAGAAAGCATCGTGGCCGCCACCGGCCCCGAAGCCGACGACGATGGTGATCGTCCTTCCGGCAAGATCGACTTTGGCCTTCTGGGCGTGGCTGTAGCTTGAAGCCATCGCTGCGGCGGCGACGACCGCGACGAGAGCCGCACCACGGATCAAGCACGCAATGTGCATTTCGACACTCCGTCACGCTTGAGCATTTGGCGTACGCACTCTGACAGCGTGCATTTGCGATTGACGGCTTTCAGTAGCAGTCTGCCGCAGCAGAATGCAATATTCGCCGGGCTCGCTGCTACGCGGTATGATTCAGGTCCATCTCACGATGCTCCCAAGAGACAGGAATGATCCAGTGCCGGCCGCCAATGCTTCGCTTCCAATAGTTGATGTTTCCAGCGACGATATCCGGCTCATTGGTGCGCAAATCGGCCACGCCGCGCGCGATGTTGGGTTCTTCTTTGTGGCCGGTCACAACATTCCCGTGTCGTTGATCGACTCTGTTTTCCAGGATTCTGAGCGCTTCTTTGCGCTGCCGCTGGCCGAGAAGGAGCGCTTGTCGATTCGGCAGTCGCGGCACAATCGGGGCTATGTGGCGACCGGTGGCGAGAGTCTCGATCCGACCAGACCCGCCGACCTCAAGGAGGCGTTCAACATCGGGCTCGATCTGGCACCGGACGATACTCGGGTGGTGGCCGGCGAGCCGTTCCGAGGCGCCAATCTGTGGCCCGAAACCCTGCCCGGTTGGCGAGAAACGATGCTTGAATACTTCGATGCGGTCTGGGCGTTGGGACGGCGGCTGCACCGTGGAATCGCCACCGATCTTGGTGTCGATGCCGGGTTCTTCGATGACAAGCTGGATGCGCCAATGGCAGTCCTCAGGCTACTCCACTACCCCCCGGCCGCAACACTTGAGCCGGGACAGATGGGGGCCGGTGCGCATACCGACTACGGCAATCTCACACTGTTGCTTACCGACTCGGTCGGTGGACTCCAGGTGCAAACACGCTCAGGAGAGTGGATATTGGTTCCATCAATGCCCGGTACCTTCGTTTGCAATATCGGAGATGCCCTGATGCGGTGGACCAACGACGTCTATGTCTCGACGCCCCATCGCGTCCTCAATCGAGGTGCGGACCGGTACTCGGTGGCCTTCTTCCTTGACCCTAATCCGGAGGCGGGAATTGCCTGCCTGCCAGCCTGCGTATCGCCGGAACGACCGGCGCGCTATCAACCGGTTACCGCCGCAGCTCATCTGATGGAACGTCTGGCGCGAACATGCGACTTCCTGGAGGAAAGGTGAGGGCGGGCAGGTGTGGATATCGGGTCCCTCGGGTCGCCGCGGATGAACTTTTTCCGATCCAAGGTCGCCGAGGGGACAGACGGGAAGCGGATCGTCGCGTCTCTTGATGGGGTCTCCGAAAAGCTCAGCCTTGCGGTTCCCGACGAGCCGGTAGCGGACGTGCCGGCGGTCGGCGGCTAGTCGGTTCTGGGCGTGCGGCCTGAAGCATTGCGAGATGCGACAGAGGCCGGCGCGATCATTATCGAGTCGTCGGTGAAGGTGGTGGAAAGCCTCGGTCGCGAAACGCTGCTTTATGTCGATGGCGCTGGTTTGGCGACAGTCGATTCGGAATCCCAGGAGGGCTACATCGCCGTCCACCGCGCTCACCAGTCGGCGGCGAGCTATGGTGCATCGATTCGCCTGTCGATCGATCCGCGCGATGTTTTCATATTCGGCCCGACCGGGCTGACGCTTCGGTTCCCGGAGCGCCAGAGTACCGCAGTCTAACTGCTTTATTCTGAAACCGAGAAAGCGACAGCATGCGTTACCGACAAGTTCACCTGGACTTTCACACCTCCGAAAGAATACCGGGCATCGGCAGCCGCTTCGATGTCAAGGAATTTGCGAAGACGTTCGCTGACGCCCACGTCGATTC
>JAAEOR010000557.1 GCA_024222895.1 Hyphomicrobiales bacterium
CCTCCACCCCGCGAGATCGGAAACGACTTGCTAATCGAAGCACTCCTTTCTTCAATTAAACCCAACGCACGGAGTCAATATTAGCCGCCCTTGGTATTAACCCGTCGTAGAGCACCGGCGGGCCTTGACAAGCGCTATCCCTTCTCCCGCATCAGACGTGCCTTCTCGCGACCCCAGTCGCGCTTCTTGGCTGTTTCGCGTTTGTCGTGCAGCTGCTTACCCCGCGCCAGAGCCAGCTCGATCTTGGCACGGCCCTGGTCGTTGAAATAGATCTTCAACGGCACCACCGTCATACCATCGCGCTGAACGGCCCCGGCCAGCCGATTGATCTCGCGTCGGTTCAGGAGCAGCTTTCGCGGCCTTCGCGTCTCGTGGTTGAAACGGTTGGCATGCCCGTATTCCGGGATGTAGGCGTTGTACAGCCACATCTCGCCATTTCGTTCGCCGGCATAGGAGTCTGAGATATTGGTGCGACCGGCGCGCAACGATTTGACCTCGGTTCCGGTCAGTGCCAGCCCGGCTTCGAAGGTCTGCCCAATCTGATAATTGAAGCGGGCTCGCCGGTTGGCCGCAGCTATCCGCGAGGGCTCCCTCTCTTTCTTGGCTGCCATCAGTTTGTCAATTGATCAGACCGGCGTGGACCATCGCTGAACGAATCTCGGTTCGGGTCGCGTCCGACACCTTGACCAGCGGCAGCCGCAGATCATCGCGGATCCGACCGGTGAGAGACAGCGCATACTTCACGCCGGCGGGGCTGGGCTCGAGAAACAGAGCACGATGCAGCGGCATGAGCCGGTCCTGATAGCTGAGTGCCGTTGCAAAATCACCGGCCAGACACGCCTTCTGGAATACCGCCAGCATCTTGGGAGCGACGTTCGACGTGACCGAGATGCACCCGTGCCCCCCATGCGCCATGAAGCCGATTGCCGTTCCATCCTCACCTGACAACTGGTTGAATTCCGGCCCCATCGCGGCGCGCTGCAGGCTCACTCGATCGATCTTGGCTGTCGCATCTTTCACCCCGGCAATCCGGTCAAGTTCGTACAGGCGCGCCATCGTCTCCACCGACATATCGACAACCGAGCGCGGTGGAATGTTATAGATTATGATAGGAATTCCAATGGCATCATTGATCGCCTTAAAGTGTTGAAAGAGGCCTTCCTGGTTGGGTTTGTTGTAGTATGGCGTGACGACCAGCACCCCGTCGGCCCCAGCCGCCTCGGCGTGACGAGCAAGCTCAACCGCTTCCGAGGTATTGTTGGAGCCTGCGCCAGCAATCACCGGCACACGCCCGGCGGCAACCTCGATGCACATTTCAACGACGCGTTTGTGCTCATCATGGCTCAGAGTTGGGCTCTCGCCCGTTGTCCCCACGGGGACCAGGCCGTTGCTTCCCTCCTCTATCTGCCAATCCACCAGAGCGCGAAATCCTTCCTCGTCGATGCCGCCGTCGCGCATCGGCGTTACCAGTGCGGTGATTGATCCCTTGAACATTTTGGCCACATCCTTGCCAGAATTCGGCGGTTCTTGTCACAGTTGGCGCGACCATATTCCGGGTGGAGCGGTCGGGCAAGAACGATCCGGGTTAGCAGGCTCGTCAAGCAATCGTTCACTATGGCAAAATAGTATCTGGTTCTGTTTGAGTCGGGCGGGTAATTCTGGTGTCTTGGCTGGATGTCGGGCTGCGGAGATGGTGATGAAGATGATTAACGGCAAAGCCGCAGGGCGGCGGGCAGCTCTGTTGGCTGGATCGGTGCTGGTTCCAGCGCTTTTGCTGTCAAGCCTGCCCACCCCTGATGCGGCAGCACAGGCAAAAGCAATCCGCGTTGCCGACGTTCCGCTGCCGCGACTGAACCCGCAGCGCGCCCATTCTGATGCCAGGCTCGATCCGATCGGCCGCTTTATTGACGGTTCCGACGATGCTCACCCTGGTGCGATCGAGGATTCGGACAGTCCACAGATCGACTACACGCCGGTCGCCTCGACCCGGCGGCCAGCCGCGAGCAAGCCGGCCGACCTCAACACGATCGGACTTCGATACGCCGTCAAGTTTCTCGACGAGGGCAACCCTGCTGCCGCCACGGCGGCGGCTTACGCGATGCCGAACCCGGTCGATACCAAAGTCATCGATTGGCTGGTTGCAATCAGCGATCATAACGTCCCCGCCAGCCATGTCGCCGAGAATTGGCGCAAATTGGCCGACTGGCCGGGGCAGCGGCTCCTGCAAATCCGCTTCGAACAGGCACTGGTGCGCGAGAAGCCTGACGCCAATGCGGTGATCAAAGCTTTTGACGGCCGCAAGCCGGAAACCGAAGCCGGGCTCCGGCTACTGGCCCGCGCCCACATAGCCGCCGGGCACAAGTCGAGCGCCGCAGCAGTCGTTCGCGATTACTGGCGCGAGCGGCGTTTCGGAAGCGAGACGGAAGCCAGGATTCGCAAGGAATTCGGCTCGCTTTTGACGACGGCCGAGTACAAGGCACGGAGCAACCGGTTGCTCTATGAAGAGCAGAACTCGGCTGCGTTGCGCAATGCCAGTTACGTCAGCAAGGACGAACGTGCCCTGGCCGCCGCCGTTGTTGCGGTCGACAACCGAAAGAACATGGCGAACGCGCTGAGTGCAGTGCCGGCCGCCAAGCGTAAGGATCCGCTCTACACTTACGCTCGCGCCCGATACCTGCGACGCACCGACAAACTGGACGAGGCGGCAAAGCTGCTTCTTACAGCGCCGAGCGACCCAAAACTTCTGGACGGCGATGCCTGGTGGGTGGAGCGCCGGATTGTGTCGCGGGATATGCTCGACGAAGGCGACGCCAAGACGGCTTACCGTATCGCCGCCGGCCATGCCGCCGAAAGCCGTGCGCCGATCGCCGAGGCTGAGTTCCACGCCGGCTGGTATGCCCTGGAATACCTGAACGACCCGGCCACAGCCAAGAAACACTTCGCCGCGATTCACGAGGTATCCTCGCGCCCTCTCAGTCAATCACGGGCCGACTACTGGCTCGGCAGGGCAGCGGAAAAAGCAGGCAACCGGTCCGAGGCGAGCAAGGCCTATCAGCGCGCCGGGAAACACCCCACCACGTTTTACGGCCAACTGGCTCTGGCTCGGCTCGGCAACAGA
>JAAEOR010000558.1 GCA_024222895.1 Hyphomicrobiales bacterium
GCAGGAAGCCCTGGCGATGGCCGATCTGCTTGTCATCATGCGCGACGGCGGCATCGAGCAGGCGGCCCCGGCGATGCATGTCTACCATGATCCGAAAACGAGCTTTGTGGCCGGCTTCCTTGGCGACCCGCCACGGACGCTGCTGGATGTGGAGCTCGGCAGATCCGGCGACAGGCTCGTCGCAAAGATCAACGGGGCTGAACTGGTCTTGCCCGACCGCCTGAAGAGCGCAGCGGATCTTGCCACGAACCGCCAGTCGATATTGGCCCTGCCGTCGCGGGCCTTCACGATCGCCGAGGATTCCGACAGCGGCACCGTACTGGACGGGACCGTGAGGGCGCACGAGATGATCGAGGACGCGCAGCGGATCGTACTCAACGTCTCCGGGCAACGGGTCAACCTCCGAGGCAGTCCGTCGAAGCATGTCGTGAACGGAGACCGGCTGAGCGCTCGAGCGGATGCGGCAGAAGCAATGCTGTTCGACCGCGCAACCGGTTTGCGGCTGAAATCCGACCAAAACGAGTGAGGGGTTCATGACAAACATCTGCATCTTCGGGGCGGGCCGGATCGGGCAGCTTCACGCAGCGAATGTGGCGGCAAATCCGCGTTCGCACCTGGTGAGCGTGGTCGATATCAACGAGGAAGCCGCCACTTCTCTGGCAGGACAATACGGTGCCCGTGTCGAAACGGACGCCGACACGGCGCTCGACCGACCCGACGTCGATGCCGTTATCATCGGCGCCCCCACCACGTTGCACGTCGATTTGATCCTTGCCTCCGCCAGGCGCGGCAAGCCGGTATTCTGCGAGAAGCCGATCGATCTGGACATCGCCCGCGTCAACGATTGCCTCGCCGAAATGCAGACTCTCGGAGTCCCTTTTGGCGTCGGCTTCAATCGTCGCTTCGATCCGACTCACCGGAAAATGAAGGGTGCGATCGACGCGGGCGACATCGGCGACATTGAGATCATCGTCATCACCAGCCGTGATCCGGCGCCGCCGCCGGTGGACTATGTCAAGTCGTCAGGCGGCTATTTCCGCGACAGCACGATTCACGATCTTGACCTGGCCCGCTGGCTCCTGAGCGAGCCCGTTGTCGAGGTCAGCGCGTTCGGCAGCAATCTGGTCGACCCGGCGATAGCGGACGCCGGAGATTTCGACACGGCCGTGACGAGCCTCAAGAGCGCGAGCGGCAAGCTCTGCCAGATCAATAATTCCCGCCGCGCCGTCTATGGTTTCGATCAGCGGGTCGAGGTCTTCGGTTCGAAAGGCATGCTGCAAACCTCCAATCAGCTGGAAAGCGGGCTCCTTCGCTGGTCGGAGTCCGGTACCGGTGCGCTGGATCGGCTGAAGCTGTTCTTTCTCGAACGATATGAAGACAGCTTCCGAACCGAACTCGACGAATTCCTCGATGCTATCGAACAAGGTCGACAGCCATCGGTTTCCGGCGAGGACGGGCGCCAGGCCCTGATCCTGGCGGATGCAGCCCAACAGAGCGCGGAGACCGGTCGCGCAATCCGGGTGAACGACAATCGACAGGAGGAAGCCGGCTGATGCTCAAGCGTGCGCTCAATCACATGGCTGCGCCGAACCTGGACTGGGCAGCGTTTCTGGAGCTTGCCGCAAGCCTGGATTGCGTCGGCGTCGAGTTCCGCAACGACCTCGAAGGCGATTTGTTCAATGGCGCCGCCCCTGAGGATGTCGGAGCCGCGGCCACGTCGGCCGGACTCCGTATTCTGGCATTGGCCGAAGTCAAGGCATTCAACGACTGGTCGGATGACAAGCGCGGCGAAGCGGCAGCGTTGGCAAAGATCGCCAAGACGTGTGGCGCCGAGATGGTCAGCCTGATCGCGCGCAATGACGGCAAGGGCATTGGTGACGGCGAGCGACAAGCCGATCTACGGGTTGCCCTGCGCGAGTTGGGCCCCCTACTGGAGGAGCATGGATTGATCGGCCTGATCGAGCCACTGGGTTTTGAGATCTGCGCGTTACGCGACAAGGGTGAGGTGGTCGACGCGATTGAAGACCTCGGCGTCAAGGATCGTTTCAGGATTGTTCATGACACCTTCCACCACACGCTGGCAGGCGGCGGCCCGATCTATCCCGATTACACCGGGATCGTGCATGTTTCCGGCGTTGTCGACCCCGCACCGAGTGTTTCGGAGATGCGGGACCCGGACCGTGTACTGGTCGACGACGAGGACCGCCTTGGCAATGTCTCGCAAGTCTCCGAACTGATGGCCGCGGGCTACAACGGCCCCGTCAGCTTCGAGCCCTTCGCGGTGGCTGTCCACGACCTCAAAGATCCTTATGCCGCTTACGCCCGCTCGTTTCAGTTCATCGAGGCCGGCGTAGGCAGGGCTGGAGCGGGTTGAGCCAGGAGTTGCTCTGTCACTGCTTCCCTTGGTTCTTGCGGAGCCCACCGTGCAAGTCCACCTCGAGGAGTGGGAAAGCCACCGCGAACGAGATTCGTCACCTTTACGGAGAGCAATGATGTCCATGGACCTGCCCTTTGATTTCGACTTCAACCGCTCGGCTCTGATGATCATCGATAAGCAGATAAGGCGAGCGGGAGGTGATCGCGGTCATTGATGAACCCGATCACCCGATCGCCGTCCGGACGATCCCCAGAATCGACAAATTCTGGTACGGCGCTTTTTTCCGGACCAATCTCAAGGACCTGCTGCTGTCCTACAACGTCGACGGAATCGTCGTCACGGGCACGGTCACCCAGATCTGTGTCGAGGACACGGTCCGGCAAGCCTTCCACGAAGGCTTCAAAGTGATCGTTGCCGAAGACGCCGTATCGTCCTTCGCCCCAGACGTCCACGTGGTGACCTTGAAGAACATCGCGACGAAGTTCGGTGGTGTGGTCCCCTCTGACGACATCATCGCGGCGGGCTCGAAGGAAAGCGTTGGCGTGTGAGCCCATGATCCGAGTGAAAGACTCGGATGAAGGCGATGAGCCCTCAGATGACCGGCCGATTCCGGCCCAAACCGGCCACTCATCGCACTCTCAATTGCCGCAGTGCCACTTTCGCATTCGTGCCGCTCGCGCACGGCGCAGCATTTGCGGTAGACCAATTCACACACTGCGGACTAAGCTGCCTTTCGAAAGCAGTATCCAAATTAGCGCTTTTTCTTGGGTGCGCCCCTCGCCTTTGTGGGGAGGAACGCAAAGCCATACTACTCGGTGTTCATGTTGAATGCGTCGCGGTAGATGCGCCAGCTGCCATCATCCTGTCGGCGGAAGATGGTGAGGAACTTTCCGTCGACTATTTTACCCACCTTGAAATTCCCACTGGAGAACGCCCAGTCGCCCATGACCACGACTTCGTCCGCGACAATTGACATAGATGGGGGCTGTGACTGCGCAAATACAGTGGGGATGACTTGCGAGAATTTTTCAAACCCTGCTGCGGGCATACCCGGAGCCATCCTTTTGCCGTCACTATCCCATAGGCTAAGCCAAGTCTCTGCATCGCCCGCTACACGAGCGGCACTGTAGGTCGACCAGATTTCAAGAATGGCATTTTCATCGGCAGTCGTATCCGCAGCCACCGCTCCAGAGATGGCACATGCAACAGCCAGAGTACTGACGCACATCGCCCTTTTGAGTCCCTGTATCATAAGCCCCTTCTCGCCAACTCAAGCGCATGCGCCGACTCGGCCTCATCAAACGCGTCGCCGGCACCTATCGCTATTACCTGACCCGCCTCGGCCGAGCCGCCATCGCCGCTGCATGCTCCATCACCGAAATGCGCATCGTTCCGGCGCTGGCTCACGCAAGGTGACAAAAATCTTCGCCATTTTGGTCAAGAGTGAAGCCATAAGAGACTAAAGGCGGAGCGCTCTAGTATCAGCGGGCCCGTGGATGGGCGGCGTTATATGCAGCCATCAGACGTTCGGTATCGACTTCCGTGTAGATCTGGGTTGACGACAGGCTGGCGTGGCCGAGGAGTTCCTGGATGGTGCGCAGATCACCGCCACCGGAGAGCAGATGGGTTGCGAAGGAGTGACGCAGCGCATGGGGTGTTGCCGTCGACGGCAGGCCCAGAGCGGAGCGCAGCCCGGCCATTGTCCGCTGGACGATCCGCGGATTGAGGCGGCCGCCGCGCGCACCGAGGAACAGCGGCGCATCGGTGCCAGGGGAAAACGGGCAAAGCCTCAAATATTCGCTCACCGCTTCGACAACGACGGGCAGCACCGGAACCAGACGCTCCTTGCCACCCTTGCCGCGGATCAGCAGGGCGTCGCTGTCGCCGCGGGGCGCTTCGCCGCGGCTCAATGCCAACGCTTCGGAAATTCGCAGGCCACATCCGTAGAGAAGGGTGAGGACGGCCACATTGCGGGCTGCGATCCAGGGCTCCTCGTCCAGGGCGTGATCAGGCGACGCGACGGCAAGCGCGCGCTCGGGCGATAGCGGACGCGGCAGCGAGCGCCGCCGCCGCGGCGGTCGGATAGCACGGACGGCAGAGCCCTCGGCCATGTCCTGGCGCTCCAGGAAACGAATGAACGAGCGCAGGCCGGCGATGTTGCGGTTGATCGTCGGTGAGTCGGCACCGGTGCTGCGCCGCGCCGCGAGGAAAGCGCGGATGTCGCCGATCTTGAGATTCGCAATCGCGGCTATCGCCGGTGGTTCGCCATGGTGATGGGTGAGAAAGGCGAGAAACTGCTCGACGTCGCGGCTGTAGGCTTCGACGGTTTTGGCAGCCAGCCGGCGCTCCTGGGCAAGGTGGCGTTGCCAGGACAGAACCGCTTCAGTGATCTCCGGGGTTGCGGTAACCAGTGCAGCGAAAGGATCGGGTGGAGCAGCCATGGCCATCCTCGATGCCGTTGTTGAGGTTAAGCGACGGTTAATCCGAGCCGACCTGACGGTTCTCGAAATGTCCCCAAACCTTGATAGGATCGGCGCAACATTGACCAGAGGAGGCTCCAATGCGCCAATCAACCCGCGGCCCGAGGGGTCTTCTGGCTGTCTTGTTGCTGTCAGTGATGGCGATCAGTCCGGCATCCGCTGCAGAGACTGAATCAACCGACCCGATCCGGATTTCTCTCAACGACTGGACCAGCCAGTTCATTTCTTCGCGGATCATGGGCGGTGTTTTGGAAGCCGCCGGTTACAACGTGGCTTATGTTCAGGCGGATTATCTCGGTCAGCTCAAGGACATGGAAGCCGGGCGAATCGACCTTGCGATGGAGATGTGGTCGACCACGGCTACCGAGGCGATGGCGGCGGCGGAAGCCACCGGCAGGGTGGAGACCGTTGGACCGACCGGCATGATCGCCAGGGAAGACTGGTGGTTTCCCGACTACATGCTTGCCGCCTGTCCAAAACTGCCCGATTGGCGTGGCTTGCTCGAACTCACCTGTGCCGAGGCCTTCTCCACCCCGGACACGGCGCCTCGGGGGCTCTATCTCGGCGGCGTCGCCGACTGGGGTGGTTTCGACCCGGAGCGGATCGCCGCACTCAATCTTCCGTTCGACCTGGTTCACGCCGAGAGCACGCCGGCATTGATCGCGGCGCTGAAAACGGCTTACGAGGCCAAGCTCCCGATCATGTTGTGGCTCTACTCACCGCATTGGGCGCCAACGCTCTATGACGGCGAATGGGTCGAGTTCCCCGCGTGGGAAGAGGCTTGCTACGCTGACCCGAGCTGGGGCGTGAACCCGAAAATGGCTTACGATTGTGCCAAGCCGACCGGACCGATCTGGAAGGCCGCGTCGACCGACCTGAAGACGAAATGGCCGGGCGCCTACAAGGCGATCCAGGCCTACACCATGTCGAACGAGGCGATGGAGGCGATGCTGGTCGAAGTCCAACGTGACGGCAAATCGGTCGAAGACATTGTCGCCGACTGGCTGGCCGACAACGAAAACACCTGGCGCAAATGGATCGAATAACGACCCTTGGTATTGGTATGAAGTGCCCGGACGCAGGCCCTTTGTGCCACACGAGTCGACCCAGGCGTCTCTGACAGGCGGCTCACGGCGAAGTTGCTGAAGGCGAACAGCGTCCGACCCTTTTCGATGGGCAGGCAAGTATGGCCGCCGGTGAGCCTACATCTCGAATGGCAAATGCAGCGGGTGCACTACGCCTGCTCGGCTGTCCGCAGGTTCGCGCCTATCACCGCTCATGGGCGATTACATGTCAGGAGGTCGGTGCCACGGCCGGACCAGGAGGTACCGTACCAGAACGTGCTCGGATCCTCCGATGCGGCGCCCGTCATGCTACTCGGCCGCGAGCCGCAATGGTGTGGCGGCCGGCATCGCCGGTTGCGGAAGGTGCTGGAGTTCCAACGGTGTTTTGGGCTTCTTGCGATAGACCAGGGCGAACATTGGCGGGGTGAAATAAAAGGACACGATGGTCGACAGCAGCACGCCGCCGGCGATCGACATGGCAAAGGGCGGCCAGAACCCACCGCCGGCCAGAATCAGGGGTAGAAAACCGCCGAACGTGGTGAGTGTGGTTGAAATGATGTGGCGGCTTGATCCCATCACCACCCGCACGATGCTTTCCCGATTGCCGGCCGCCGCCTCCGGGTCTTCCTGCAGGCCGGTGAGGATGATGATCGCCGCGTTGATCGAAACACCGATCGATCCGATCACGCCGATCACCGCATTGATGCCGAAGGGGTATTGAAAAACCGCCAGCGCCAGAATGCTCAAACCGGCAGAGAGCCCGGCGACGAGGAAGGTGACGATCGACAAGCGGAATGAGTTGAACGTCAGAACGATTGTTGCGATCGACAGGGCAATGATCAGCCCGACGGAGGCGAGCAGATTGTTGAGGGTGTTCGACCGGGCGTCGGAGTCGCCGCCGAACTCCAGCCGGTATCCCAGCGGAATATCGAAACCCTGTCCCTCAAGTTCCGCCCGGACCGACTTCAGCGCCTCCTCCGGCAAAACGCCCTGGACAAGAAACGCCTGAACCGTGTTCACCCGCTCCGCGTTGCGGCGCGAGATGACGCTTTCGCTCGGTTCCAATCGAATCTCGGCGATCGCCGACAGGGGGACGCCGGGAAACGAACCGGTGGCCGAGGTCGCCGCGGCTCCGGGGGGCAGGATCGTCAGATTGGCGATCGACGCCAGGTCGCCGCGCACTGCGTCGCCGACGCGAACCCGGACCGGCAGCTGTTCGGTGCCTTCCAGCAGAGACCCTCCGGTCACGCCTTCCAGGCTTGCTTCCAGTTGCCGCGCGATCCCGCCAAGGTCGAGGCCGAGCAGGCGGGCCTTGGCTTCATCGACCTCGAGATTGATCTTCGGCGCACCGCCTTCGGCCGACGTCCGGATGATGGTGACCATGTCCAGTTCCGACACGAGTCGGCGGGCTTGATCGCCAAGGTCGCGAAGAACCTCCATGTCGGCACCGACGAAGCGGAGTTCAACCGGTGCGTTGACCGGTGGTCCCTGGACCAGACCGCGGACAAGGATGCGTGCTTGTGGATAGAGACCGTCAAGCCGACGCTGGACGTCCGGCACGAGGCGCTCGGTGGCTTGGGGCGATGTCGTGGTTATCAGTGCCTGGGCGAAGGGCGGCGCCTGGTCGCGATTACCGACAATGTTGTAGTAGAAAGACGGCGCCGAGCGGCCGATCACCCAGGAGACGTGGCGAATATCGTCGACGCCGCGAAGCACGCTGTCGATTCCGGTCACCACGTCATGGGTCCTGGCCAGGGCGGTGCCATCGGCGAGTTCCACTTCGATATAGAACTGGTCGCGATCCACTCCGGGAAAAAACTGGGCGGTCAGGGTCGGAAAGCTCATGAAGCCGATGACCGGCAAGACCAGCGCCAGCATGACCGATTTCAGGGGATGGCGGATCGCCCAGCGCAGTGACCCCTCGAAGACCCGGCCAAGCCCGCCGGCACCAATCCCTCTGGTCAGCAGCGAGCCGCGTTCGCCGGCGGACAGAACCCATCCGGCAACTGCCGGGGTGATGGTCATGGCAACGACAAATGACCAGATGAGCATCAGGACGACGGCGATCGCGATCGAGCCAACGAAATCACCAGCCGGGCCGGGCAGCAGGATCATTGGTGTGAAGGACAGGGCCGTGGTTGCGGTCGACGCCAGCAGGGGTGCGAATAGTCGGCGGACCGATCCACCGACAGCCGCGAACCTGGTGGTCCCTGTCCGGATGCGTTTGCCGACTTCGTCGGTCATGACGATGGCAGCGTCGACGAGCAGACCGAGGGCGACGATCAAACCGGTGACGGACATCTGGTGGATCGCGAGGCCGATCGCGTTCATCGTCGCCAGGGTCGCCAGGCTGACCAGTGGGAGAACAAGCGCGACGATCAAAGCCGACCGCGCACCAAGCGTGATAAACAGCACCGCGACGACCAGGGCGACGCCGATCGCCATGTTGACGCCGACCTCGGTCAGCCGATTGGCAGTGTAGACGCTCTGATCAAAAACCAGTTCCGCCGTCAGAGACGCCGGCAAGGCGGGTTGATAGGCAGCGAGCGTTTCGTGCAGGTCGGCCATCCAGACGTCTACTTGAAGGCCGTCATTGATTTTCGCTGCGACGAGCACGGCCGGTCGCCCGTCATTGAGTGCCGTTTCACTCTGCGGCTGGCGCGCGCCCCGCGTGACGCTTGCGACATCGCCGAGCGGAGTTACGCGCCCGTTGGCGTCCTCTCGGACGACGACGCGACGCAGCCGGTCGAGAGCGGTGATCTCACCTTCGACATTGATGACGAAATCGCTGTCGCTGGCGCGCAGTCGCCCGGCGCGCACCTTGCTGTCGGCTGCCTGGATCGCCGCCGATATCTGGTCCGCCGTCAGACCAAGGGCCGCGATCGCGGCAGCGTCAATGGTGACAAGCACTTCCTCGTCCGGCGCGCCGAAGGTTTCGACAAGCTTCGTCCCGGGGATATTTCGCAGCACATCGGCAAGCCCGTCTGCATAGCGCCCGGCGATGGTCATCGGGACGTCGTCGTGAGCAGCGCTGAGGGCAATGATGGCGACATAGGCGCCGGTGCCGTCGCTGTCGAATTCCGGCTCCTGGACGCCATCGGGAAACGTGCGCCCGGCGTCGCCGAGCGCGTCCCTGACTTCCGACCAGACCTGTTCGATCCGCTCGTCCGGCAAGGTTTCGAGAAGCTCGATGCTGATGATCGAAATACCGGTAGCGGATGTCGACTCGATGGTATCGACCTCGGGGATCTCCCTGAGCTGGTCCTCGATCTCGGCGGTGACGAGCGCCTCGACACGCCCCGGATCAGCGCCGGGAAAAACTGTCGTGATCGTCGCAAAAAGATTGGTGATCGTCGGGTCTTCCTGGCGGCCGATGGACAACAGCGAGGAAAGGCCGGCCGAAATGATGACCAGTAGCGCCAGCGCGACAATCCGCGGGTGTCGAAAGGTGAGAGTCTCCATCGCCTCAACTCTTGTCTTCGATCCGTACCCGTTGCCCTGGCGTGACCCGATGGAGGCCGGCCGCAACGATAGATGCGCCGTCCCGGAACGTGCCGCGCACGAAAGCCCGGTCCTGATCCGAATAGAGAACCTCCACGGCCTCGAAGGCGACGATGCCTTCGTCCGGCTGGTCTCCGGGGAGAACAGTCAACACGGTCCAAAGACCGCGTTTGCCCTCGCGAAGTGCTGTGACGGGGATCCACGCACCCGCTTCGCTGATCTTCTCCGTCAGCTGCAGCGTGCCGGTCTGTCCGAAAAGCGGAGCGGCCTCACCGACGGTCGCCTGAATTGCCAGCAGGGCCGTCTGCGTCCGCGTGATGCGATCCAGATCCGAGCGCAGCTGGACCAGCGCCGCGTCGAACGACCGTCCGCCTATCTCGACCGTGAGCCGGTCGCCCGGCTTGACCGCGCCGGCGATCGAGGGCGCGATGCCCACACGCATCTGCGGCGTGCCGTTCTGCAAAAGCGTCAGGATCGGTGTGCCGCCGCCGACCCAGGCGCCTTCATCGGCAAAGCGCGCGCCGACCTGACCGTCGAAGGGGGCTCGTACAATTGCCTTGTCGAGTTGAATATCGATACCGGCCACGGCCGCATCCGTTTCCGCCAGCCGTGCTTCGAGTTCCGCCAGCCGCAGCCGCGCTTCATCGAAGGACTGGGTCGTCGAAAAACCGTTCTCCTTGAGCGCTTCCTTCCGTTCGGCTGTCAGACGCGCGAGTTCCGCCTGCGCTTCGAACGCCTGGCGCGAAGCAAGCAGGGCCGCCTTCTGGTTTTGCAGCGTGCGGGTATCGAGGCGGGCGAGGATCTGTCCGCGCTTGACGCTCTGACCCTCATCGACGGTGACTGCCTCGACGGTGCCGGAAAGGTCAAATGCGACATCCGTCCGCTGCAGCGGCTCGACCTGACCGACAAACGATCGCGGCACCTGATAGCCGTCGGCCAGGGAAAGCCTCAGCGACTCGACGTCGACCGGCGGCGCGGCTTCAACTGGAGTGACGTTGGTTGCGCGACTTTCGATGAAGCCAGCGCCAACCACGACCAGACCGACCGCCAGAGCGCCGGTCGCCGCGGTTGAGCCGACAGTTGCCGCCCGGCGGGCGACCTGTCTCCAGGAGCCGTTTTTGGATTCGATGCTTCGCATCTGTCGCGATCCCCTTGCACGATGTTAGCTTTGCTTACATATGTTAGAAGTGCTAACAAAGGCAAGCACGAATTTTGGCTTTTTACGGGAGAAGCGAAATCAACGCCTCATCGACAATCCAGAAGACGGCCTATCACCACGGTGACCTGCGGGCACAACTCCTCAATGCCACCAGACAGTTGGTGGAGGAGAAAGGCCCGGACCGGTTCTCGATTTCGGAAGCCTGCCGTGCCGCGGGCGTGACCACGGCCGCGCCCTATCGGCACTTCAGCGATAAGCGCGAGATGCTGGTGGCGGTGGCGATGGAGGGGATGGAGCGATTACGCGAAGCCATGAAGGCGGCGGTCGCCGAGCGAACGGATGGGACCGTCGACAGCATTACCGCGCTGGGCATGGCCTATGTCGGCTTTGCCAAGCGTGAGCCGGGCGTCTTTCGTCTCATGTTCGGCCTGACCCGCGATCATGGCAAGCACGAACTGATGATGGCCCTCGGGCAGGAGACCTTCGGGATTCTGCTCAGCCAGGTGGCCGCGTATCTCGGCAAACCGAATATTGACGATGAGGTGACCCGGCGCGGCTTTGCGCTGTGGACCAGCGTCCATGGTATGTCGTTTCTCCTCATCGACGACAAGGTTGATGTCGTCAAGTTTCCCATAGATATGGACGAGCTGATCGGCGAGATGGCCGTCCGCCTGCTTGCTTGAATCGACCCGCGTTTCCCCCACTCGATGCGGCCCGAAGGGTTGCATTTCGGAGGGTATCTGCGGCGCCATACGGCTCAACCGTATGATCTCATACGCTTGTCGCCACCCGACACCGTATCTGCAGCCCCGAAAGTGCAACGCAGACCGCATTGAGTGTGAGCAATGCGGGTCAGGCCTCTCGAACCTATTCGCCCGCGGCGGTAAACAGTTCCTGCGATCTGGCCGTGGCGTTGAGCTGAGCGAAGGTTGGCGCGTAGGTCGCTGCGTCGGCGAGCTTGATATCGCGCCGCTTACCCTCGGCGTTCAGCAGGTGAATCGGGATCTCCCGGTGGGCCGCAAACTGCAGCAGCGTCTGGACGGAGGAAAGGCTCGGCGGGTGGAATGCGTCGCCGTCGAACTGCTGTTTGTCTCGACCCGTTGTGAAAGACCAGACCTCGGAAATCTCCTGTTTGCCGAATTCACCGGTGGCAATGGCGGTTGCACTTTGCATCGCGTTGATATCCACGAAGGCGGCTTCCTCGATCTTGACTCCGGCTACATACGCACCGTTGCCAAGTCGAATGACGACGGCGTCGGATGTCCAGGTGGCAAAATCCGCCGACTCAAGTGACCGAAGCCAATCAAACACCTCGTCCTGAGACAGCGTTCTGCCCGAGCGAACCAGTTTCTCCTCGATCTGACGAGCCGTCGGGGCCTTCCTCGGTGTGGCCGGGCCAGCGCCACCCAGCTTCATATTGAATTGCTGGAACGTGAACTGATCGGGAAGGAACGCTCCCATTGTTGTTGTCGTCTTGGCTCCGTTCAATGAAATGGAATGTATCGGCACACTCTCATTGGCGAAGTTGGCAAGTTGCTGTCGGCATTTGCCGCAGCAGGTCAGTTGCACGTCCCCCATTTCGTTTTCCGTGCCCTCCGAGAGGCTGCGGGGTGCGCCCATGATCCAACCTTCCCGGATCTCCGCCTGGTTGCCCAGGGATGTCACCATCGCGGCGATGCAAGCCTCTTCACCGTGCGTGCTCACCCTGTGATCGGGGTTTTCGACGTTGACGCCGGCAAAATAGAGGTTCTCGGTCTCTCCCACGCCGGTTCTGAAGACGGATGTCACGTCAAATCCGGATTCGGGAACGAATGGGTGACCTCTCATCGCTCGCAGCCAATCGGCAATAGTCTGGTCGTCCAGCGGCGTGTCAGTTGCACGAAAGATTTTCATCAAGGCTCCGGACGGGTAGGACGACGGAAGGGGTCAATTGGTCGCTTGAGGCAACCGCTGATGATCCGAACCGCGATCGCGGGATTGGGCCACCAGACTCGAGCATCTATTGATGTCACCGCGGTCATGCAAGCGGGCGATGCAAAGTCGGGTGGTTTGACGGTTCCAGGCGGACTGTCGCCTGATCGAGGCATACAGGCCCCCGGCGATCCTCACCAGAACAACCGCCCGGCGCCTGACCGCGATGGTGCAGTTCACGCTAATCGGCGTTGACCCGGGAGCCTGCAAACGCTGTTCCGAAGGTTCGCACGGGCGCTTCGCTCGGGCGGAGCGGATTTTGACCTTCGGCATAGGTCTTGCCGGCATAGGAACCGCTGATCGCCTGGTACTTGCCGTCGACCATGTCCGAAAAAGTGAACTCATACCGGATTGCCGTTGCCCCGACCGTGTCCGACCCGTAGACGTCGTAGTTGAATGAGATCATGGTTGCCACGGCTTTTTCGGGGTCGGTTCGCGCCCAGGCGCCAGTGCTTGTCGTGAATCCGATCAGGGTCTCCTGGTCGCTGATCTGGGAGATGTTGCCGCCTCGATCGAACGACAGCACCCGCTGGAAACCATCGTCCTGGATCAGGAAATAGGTCCCTTCGACGGCCAGTGCTTCACGGTCGGTCGCTTCGGCGTCAACGGTGGCTATCAGCGCTGTCACCAGGGCGACTCCGAATCCTGCCGATCTGAGCATGCTTTGGTCCTCCGTGACACGACGCGTCATATCGTCGGATCAAGCGCAGTTGATAGGGATTTGCACCCGATTGTTGGAACCCGGCGGCGAGATCGGGATAGGGTACTCATCGTCGCTGAACCGATCAACGGGAACGCGGGGTTCGGACTGGCGCGGCCGCTGCCGGACGTGTCCGCCGCAGGATACTCGTTGGCGCCAGATAAACCAGGGGGGATAGCGAGATGCTCAGCGATATTGAAATCGCTCGCGCGGCCAGCCCAAGGCCGATTACGGACATCGCCCGATGGTTGGGAATACCGCACGACGCCGTCCATGCCTATGGTCCCACCAAGGCAAAGATCGCGCTTCCCTATCTGAATGGACTTGAACGAGATGACGGCCGGCTGGTCCTGGTTACCGCCATCTCGCCGACGCCGGCCGGCGAGGGCAAGACGACGACGACGATCGGGCTCGGCGACGCCCTTAATCGGATCGGCAAGAAGACGTTGATCTGCTTGCGCGAGCCCTCACTCGGACCCTGCTTCGGGGTCAAGGGCGGTGCGGCCGGCGGCGGTTACGCCCAGGTGATTCCGATGGAGGACATCAACCTCCATTTCACCGGGGACTTCGCCGCGATTGCTGCGGCCAACAATCTGCTGGCGGCACTGATCGACAACCACATCTATTGGGGCAATGCGCTGGGTATCGACTCCCGTCGGGTGAGCTGGCGGCGAGTGGTCGACATGAACGATCGGGCACTCCGGTGCATCACCTCGTCGCTTGGCGGTGTCGCCAACGGCTTTCCGCGCGAGGACGGCTTCGACATCGCTGTGGCGTCCGAAGTGATGGCGATCTTCTGCCTGGCGACCGGTCTCGACGATCTTGTGGCCAGGCTCGGCCGGATCGTGGTCGCCGAAACCCGTGACCGCAAGCCGGTGACGGCGAAGGATCTCGATGCTGACGGGGCGATGTCGGTGCTCCTGAAGGACGCGCTGGCGCCAAACCTGGTTCAGACCCTTGAAGGCAATCCGGCCTTCGTCCATGGCGGACCGTTCGCTAACATCGCCCATGGGTGCAACTCGGTGATTGCGACCCGGGCCGGACTGAAACTCGGCGACTTCGTGGTGACCGAGGCAGGCTTCGGTGCCGATCTCGGGGCGGAAAAGTTCTTCGACATCAAATGCCGCGAGGCCGGATTGCATCCCGATGCAGCCGTGGTTGTTGCGACAGCCCGGGCCCTGAAGATGCACGGCGGCGTCGCGCGCGCTGATCTGGCGTTGGAAAACGCTGCAGCCGTGCGTGCTGGTGCCGCTAACCTGACCCGGCATCTCCAGAACATGAGGCGGTTCGGCGTTCCGTGCGTCGTGGCCATCAATCGCTTTGCCGACGACACCGATACCGAACTTCTGGAGATCGAGGGGGCGGCGCGGGCGCAGGGTGTCGCGGCATTTGTCTGCACCCATTTCGCCGACGGCTCGCCGGGCGCCGAGGCGCTGGCGCATCATGTGGTCAAACTGGCCGAGTCCGGCGAGGCCGACTTCGCGCCGCTCTATCCTGACGATCGTCCGCTCTTCGAGAAGATTGCAACCATCGCCACCGAGATCTATGGGGCAGGCGAGGTCGTGGCCGACAAACCGATCCGGGATCAACTCGCCCGCTACGAGGCTGCCGGCTATCGCCATGTTCCGATCTGTGTGGCCAAGACCCAGTATTCCTTCTCCACCGATCCGAAGCTGACGGGGGCGCCGTCCGACCATGTCGTATCGATCCGGGAAGTGCGGCTTGCTGCCGGTGCGGGTTTCGTCGTTGCGATCTGTGGACAGATCATGACCATGCCGGGCCTGCCACGGGTGCCGGCCGCTGCGGCTATGCATCTGGACACCGAGGGGAATGTGGTTGGCCTGTTCTGAAATACCTCGTAGACTGCGGGCCTGTTGACCCAGGTCAATCCAATGTTCGGCAGATACCGCGATCCTGGTGGTGGATTGCCCGCGACAGCGGCGGCTGAATCCGCGGATTCCGGCGCGGCCGTCGCCGGCATAACGATCGCCACGGACGAACGGCCAGACCATGCCAAGCGCAACGCCACCGGTTGATCCGGCCCTGACCAAATACATGCGGATGGCCGTGCCTCGTTACACGAGCTATCCGACAGCACCGCATTTCGACGATTCGGTCGATGCCGCCACCTATCGCGGCTGGCTGGAGGCGCTCGATCCGGGCGAACCCGTGTCGCTCTATCTCCATGTTCCGTTCTGCCGTGAAGTCTGTTGGTATTGCGGCTGCAATATGAAGCTGGCATCTCGGTATGAGACGATCGCCGCTTATGTAACGTCGCTGTTGCGCGAGGTCGATCTGGTCGCCGACCAGTTACCGGGGCGATTGCAGGTGGCCCATCTTCACTGGGGCGGCGGCACACCGACGGCCCTGGAGCCGGACGACCTGGAGCGGGTCATGGACAGAGTTCGGTCCCGCTTCGATGTCGTGCGCGACGCCGAGGTTGCCATCGAAAGCGATCCGCGTACGCTGACGGCGAAAATGGCCGCCCGCATCGGCGCTCTCGGTTTCACCCGTGCAAGCTTCGGGGTTCAGGAGTTCGACCCCCGGGTTCAGGAGGCCATCAACCGCATCCAGCCACCGGAGATGGTCGCCGACAGCGTTGCCGGTCTTCGCGAAGCCGGGGTCGGTGGAATCAACTTCGATCTGATCTACGGACTGCCCCACCAGACCGTCGATACGATCTTGGCGACGATCGGGCAATGCGCGCCCATGGCGCCCGATCGGCTGGCGTTGTTCGGATACGCCCACGTGCCCTGGGTGGCGAAGAAACAACGGATGATCAGCGAGGATGCGCTTCCAGGTGCGGTTGAGCGGCTGCGCCAGGCCGCCGCCGCCGCCGAAGCCGTCCAGCGGAGCGGCTATGTGGCAGTGGGCCTTGACCATTTTGCCAGGCCTGACGACGAACTGGCGGTTGCGGCCGGTGACGGCAGGCTGCGCCGGAATTTTCAGGGCTATACCACCGACAACGCCCGGACGCTGATCGGCCTCGGTGCAACATCGATCGGCCGAACCCCGGCCGGCTACGTCCAGAACATTTCCGAGACAGGCGCGTGGGCGCGCGCGGTCGACAGTGGTGCGCTGCCTATCGCCAGGGGGCGGGCCTTTGCCGGCGAGGATCTGCTACGGGCCGACGCCATCGAGAAGGTCATGTGTTTCGGCCGAGTTGATACGGCGGCCACGGCTTTACGGTTCGGGCGGCCCGCCAACTGGTGCTCGGATGCCCTGGAGTCGCTTGAGCCGATGGTGGAAGAGGGGCTGGTTCGGATCGAAGACAGTGTCGTTTGCGTGACCGAACGCGGCCGGCCGCTTCTGCGGATTGTCGCGGCCGCTTTCGACAGCTACCGCGCCGGCGCCAGCGCCCGCCATTCGGTCGCGGTCTGAGCGCACGAGACATCGGCTCGCTGTTTCCAGTTGCGCCTTGTTCCCGGCAATCGGGTTCTGCTCCGATCGGCCCCATCGAAGTTGATGGGACGCCGAGGAGACCGGTAGCTACATTGTTGAACCCACCGTGTCTCAAAGTCCACGCGGGTTGATCGACGAGCAAGGGAGAACTTCTACATGTCGACTGATCCTGTTCTGATCGAACTGCGGCCCGAACAATTCAAGGAAGCGGAGCGGGTGTTGGCGCGGGCCGATGGCCTCACTGCCTCGACGTTCCTTTACGAGAGCGGCGTGGCCGGCCTTCGCATCGCCAACCAATTTGGACATCTCTGTCTGCTGCCGTTTCAGGGCCAGCAGATCTGGGACGCTGTGTTCCACGGGCGCACGTTGACGATGCGGTCGATGTTCAGCGAGCCGCTGCCGACGCTTGACTACCTGGCCAACTACGGCGGCTTTTTACTCCATTGCGGGGCGACTGCCATGGGCAACCCGGGTGCGGCCGACACGCATCCGCTCCATGGGGAACTGCCCAACGCACCGTACCGGAACGTGCAACTGCTGATCGGTCACGACGACGATGGGCCGTATATGGCGCTGACCGGCACCTACCAGCACATCGTGGCGTTCACCCACAACTATATCGCTCGTCCGACCGTCAAGATCACCGCGCAAAGTAGCCGCATCTCGGTCGACCTCTCGATTCGAAATCGCAAGCATACGGCCCTGGAACTGATGTATCTGGCGCACATCAACTTCCGACCGATTGATGGATCGACATTGATTGATGCCGTGCCGGACGATCCCCAGCACGTCGGAATCCGGACGGAGCTTCCGTCGTTGTTCACGCCGTCGGAAGAGTATCTGCGATTTCTCGACTCGGTGGTGCGCGATCCGTCTCTGCATCGGAGCCTGCAAGCCGGCCGGGCCATCGACCCCGAACTGGTCATGACGCTTGCCTATCCGTCGGACGACACCGGATGGACCCACAGCATGCAGCTCCACCCGAGCGGCACCGCCGACTTCGTCAGTCACCGGCCGGCAGAACTGGACCATGGTGTTCGCTGGATGACGCGCACAGCCGATCAGGATGCGTTGGGTGTCTTCCTCCCGGCGACCGCCGGCGCCGATGGCTACACGGCCGAGAAGGCGAAGGGAAATGTCCGAATGCTGGCGCCCCAGGAGGAGTTTCGCTGCACCTACGCCTTTGGTGCCCTGGAGCCGGCCGAGGCGGAATGGTTGCGGGGGAAGATCGAGGCCTTGCGGCAAGCGACAGCGAGTTGACGCCACAGGTCGCGTTGTCCTTACCGGCGGGGTCGCTTGGGCGGCTCCTCCGCCGCGCTCGGCGGTCGGCGGAAATGGATTCCGGGGCTATCCGGACCAGCCGAGGGAACGGAGCAGGCCGAGGAGGTTTCCACCCATGACCTGCTCATGCTCGCCGGGCGTCAGAGCATCGAGCCACGGGTTGGTGATCGTTTGCGGAAACGAGACAAACGACAGGGCCGGGCTGAAGTCCGACGCCCACAGGCATCGCGCCGGGCCGAACGTCTCGAGGACCCGGGCGACAAAAGGCTCGGCTGCCACGTGGGGGTAGGCGTGGGCCGGATCGCTGATGGCATAGAGGCCGGAGATCTTGACCATCACATTCGGGAACGCGGCCAGGTCGAGCAGTGCCGCAATCCGCTCGGTGGCCTCGGCCGTGGATGGCGGCGTTGCGTAACGGCCGGGAAGGCCGAGATGGGAAAACAGAAACCGGCAGCCGCTGTAACGTTCGACCAGGTTACGCAAGCCCGATGTCCCGGCCGGCCTGGCATTCAGCGACACCAGTGAACGCTGTTGATCGAGCACGCGCCATGTCGCTTCCGGCCATGCCGCGATCGCTGTCGCAGTCTCGGCGTCCGGCACATACGCGACGATCCCCAGATGGCCCGCCGCAAGCAGCCCTTCGACTTCGTCCGGCCCAACGCCACTATACGGGTCGACAAAAGCAAGTGTCGCCATCCACGGGTGGGTTGCGGCGAGCGACCGGATATGGCGGTTGTTGCCCGGGTCGATGCCGCCGGCCTCATAGCCGATGATCAGGCCGGCGGCGATGTCATGCCGGCGTTGCAGCGCCTCATAAGCATCAATCTCCAGCGTCTCGCCCAGGACCGGTCGCCCGCTGGAATCGGGAAAGCCGCGGCTGAAGATATGCAGATGGGAATCTGCCAGGGTCGGTCCGCTCATGCCCGGGTCACCTCTCCGGTTTCAAGGGATGCCAGGATGGCCTCCGCGACCGACAGGCCGGCAATCGCATCGTCGAGTGTCACTGCGGTCGGGGACTTGCCTTCGCGAACGCAGTCGATGAAATGCCCGTGCTCGGCGCGCAGGGCTTCATCGTAGTCAACGGTGACATCGATTCGACGCGGGTTTTCGCCGAAGATCCGGATCGATCCATCGACATCGAGTTCAACGCTGCCGTTTTCGCCGACGACTTCGATGCGATCGGTAGGACAGGAAGCGATCGCGAAGGTCCAGGCTGTGGCAAGACGCCAGACGGCGCCAGAGCCCCGCTCAATCGTCGCAAGCGTCTCCGATCGTGACGTCCCTGGCGGCCGACGGCACGCGAGAATATTTGTTGCACCGGTGTCGTTCCCGGTGACCCAAAGCGCCAGGTCGATGTCGTGGACCATGGTCATCAACACCGGGTCTTCAACATAGCGACGTGCATGGTCGTCGTCGCGATGGCGTCGCGCCGTCACCGACAGGATTGGTCCGACTTCGTTCGATTGGGCGATCCCGACGAAGCGCCGATGGGCCTCGGAAAAACGGAGGACGTGACCGGGAAGGACAAAACCGCTGCCGGCGGCCGCCGCATTTGCCAGAGCGGCGGCGTCGGCAAATGTCATCGCCACAGGTTTCTCGACGAGCACAGGAATTCCAAGTGTCAGAGCGTCAGTAGCGATCGCGACATGGGTTGGCCCGGGCGTCGCAACGATCAGTCCGTCGGGCCGGAGGCGATTCGTGAGTTCGATGGCATCCGCGGCGACCTCGGGCACATCGAAGTGGTCGGCAGCCTGTTGGGCGGCCGTCCTGTCCAGGTCGGCTATTCCGACCAGATCGACATCGGCCAATGCAGAGAGGAGACGGATGTGCTCTCGCCCGAACGCCCCTGCACCGGCTACCACCAGGCGCAACCGGCCCTCCCAATTCGATCGGCGACTCGCTGCTCAGGCAGTTTCGATGTTGTTACCCGTCTCTGCATTGAACACATGTGACCGTGCCTGGTCCGGCTTCATCCACACGGTGTCGCCGGGACTGAAGCGTTGCCGCTCGCGCAGAAGGACGCAGACCTGGA
>JAAEOR010000559.1 GCA_024222895.1 Hyphomicrobiales bacterium
ATCGACGGATGGGGTCATGCTGCCGGCGACCGGCCGGAGCGCGACGAACGGCGCGACGCCTGGCTGCGCGAACGGGGTATCAGGACACCGCGGATTCCTGCCGTCGAGGTGATGCAACAGTGTGATGAGACGGTGGAACGGGTCGTTCAGACTGCGCGGGCCGCCATCGAAGGCTGATCGATACTGTTCGGCGCTCCCCAGGCCCCCTCCGTCGACGCTTCGCGTCGCCACCTCCCCCGAGAAATCGGGGGAGGATTGCCGTTGCATCGTCGCGCGAACAGCGCCGCGCCTCAATCGCCCCTGCGATTCCAACAAAGAGCGGAATGCTCTTGAAAGCCGCGTTAATTGGGCGGATCCGCCGTGCGACGAAGACGACCGAACGAGTGCGTGACAAAACGAAAACGCTCGGCTAGAACCCCCTCCATGAACCGCGCCGCCGCCCTCTATTTTGTCTGGTTTAGCTATCCGCAGCCATTGGCGGAGGCAGGGGTTCGTTCGATCTGATCGACTGAGACAAACACAATCCCCAAGAGCCGCCAGGATTTCCCGGCGGCTTTTTTGTTGGCTGCCGGACGGGCACAAACCCAAGGAGCCGAACCCATGTTGAAGACCCTGGACACCGATACGGACGATCTGCGGATTCGCGAGATCAAGGAACTCAGTCCGCCTGACACGGTGATCTCCGAGTTCCCCCGAAATGCAAAGGCGACCGCCACTGTCATCGGTTGCCGGTCCACCATCCACAGGATACTGGCCGGAGCCGACGACCGTCTGATCGTCGTGGTCGGACCCTGTTCGATCCACGACCCGGCGGCGGCGCGCGAGTACGCCGAGCGTCTTGCCGACGTTCGCGACCGGTTGATCGACCGCCTTGAGATCGTGATGCGGGTCTATTTCGAGAAGCCGCGCACAACCGTGGGCTGGAAAGGGCTGATCAACGATCCGGATCTCGACGGGTCGTTCGCCATCGACAAGGGCCTTCGCCTCGCGCGGGACCTGTTGCTACACATAAACGACATGGGTTTGCCCGCTGGCTGTGAGTTCCTCGACATGACGACGCCGCAATACATCGCGGATCTTGTCGCCTGGGCCGCCATTGGCGCCCGCACGACTGAAAGCCAGGTTCATCGTGAACTGGCATCCGGCCTCTCGTGTCCCGTCGGTTTCAAGAACGGTACCGACGGCAATGTGAAGATCGCCGCCGATGCGGTGAAATCCGCTTCGATGCCGCACCATTTCCCTGCCGTGACCAAGAGTGGCCGCTCGGCCATAGCCGCCACCTCCGGCAATGCCGATTGTCACGTCATCCTGCGCGGTGGCAAAACGCCAAACTACGATG
>JAAEOR010000560.1 GCA_024222895.1 Hyphomicrobiales bacterium
CGACAAAGTCGTCATGAATTTCGGCGACGGCGACAAACTCATTATCGATGACCTCAATGTCAACAAACTGTCAAAGGTCAGCATTAGTTACGTTGATTTCTTTGACGTAGTCGCCTGAGGTCGGCATCAAGGTGGGCGCGGCCCTGGAACCGATAGGACATGTAGCGCGAGATCGCAGCGAATTTGTGTACGGTTATGATGCCGGTGGAGGCAAACGCGAGGCCCGCTCGCACGGCTCGCTGCTGAAGTTCGAGGTCAATGGGACGGTCGAGTTCATTCGGATCGCCCCAAGGGCCGATCTGTTCGAGCACATCCCGGCGGTGCGCCCAGGACGAAGGGGGAAAGAACTCCTGCCGGGCTGCTTCCGGATCGTCGAACAGGCCGGTCAGGCCATACTCCGGAATACCTCTTTGGGGATACAGGATCGCGCCGCTGACGGCGAAGTCCGGTTCGGTGGCCTGAATGAGCCGGGCCATCGCCGCAAGGTGATCCGGCGACCAGATGTCGTCATGGCCGAGATAGGCGATGTGGCTGCCGCGGGCGCGACGCACTCCTTCGTTGTTGGGCGACGACTGGCTGCCGTAGTTACGGTCGAGATTGATCCAGGTCACCGAGTCGCCGAAGTTGGTTGCAAGCACGTCACCGGTGTTGTCGGTGCAGCCGTCGCCGACGACAAGAATCTCAAAGTCGCGCCAGGTCTGCCTAAGGACCGATCGGATGGTGGGAACAATCCGATCGCCGCGATTGAACGTGGCGATCACGACCGAAAAGAAGATTCCGTCCGTCGGGAGGGCTTGAGGTGTGATCTCAGGGAAGGACGATCTATCGGTCAAAGTCGTATTTGATGATGTCGGTATCCCAGGCAAGCCGGTATTTGTCAGGGTCGTCACGTTGAAACACCCGCGTCGGTAGGTTCGTGAAGCTCGCGAACGCGTCGCCAACATTTCGGACCCAGTGCGCGACGAATGGAGGGACGCGAAGAAACACGCTGTATTCTTCCCCGACAGTCAGTTCGTTGAACGTACCGAACGTCGGTGAGTTCTCACGGAGGTCGTACAACACGACTTGGAACTTGCCGGAAGTGAATGCCAGCCGATCGGATTGCAGCGCGTGATAGACCCAGCCACGGATCGAACCCGGTGCAGCACTCACCTGGTAGACGTGAACGATTGGTTCGATGTCGCCGTCGCGCGTGGTCAGGAGTTCGGTCAACACGCCGCGCTCATCCCCGAATCCGCGCAGCGGTATGGCAATGCAGCCGTCGATTGGGTCGGTTATGACGTTTTCGTTCGGATTGACCGGGCTCGGAGGGGGATAGGGTGGATCTTTGACAAAGGAATCGACCAGCGACTGACTCATAATCACCTCATTGATTCGAAAATTCGTTTGATCCTCGATAGACATTCCAGGATGCGCTCGCTTGGGAAAGCCTTGTGGGCCATTCCCTGAATTTCGGTAAGGTCGGGTCTCGGGTCATACCTGCTGGAAAAGAGTATTGCCGGGTCCCATGGTAGTCGGAATCGTGGCGGGAATCGGCAGGTGCCTGGACGAAGACCACGAAATCGCCTTCTCTTCGGGCTGACTGCAGCGCAGGGTGTGTCGAAGCCCTTGACGGTATCCTCGATACGATCTTCGCGCTTCTCCGGCCCGTCCCGCGCGTGAGCCAGCGCGGACCACATCGAGTTTGAGAGGAGCGGGCCCAGGAGAAGCGCGCTGTACCCGGTTCGATCGGCGAAATCGTCATAGTCGACGACGAAGTCGAGAGACGGGTCTTGTTCGCCGCATGGTCATACCCCGCGCGTTGCCGATAGTATCGGCGGGATCGACGACCGAGACATCGATTGTGGCGCGCCAACCGGTCAGGCCCGCCGGACAAACAGCAAGGCGACAAGACAACATGAAAATCGAGAGTGTCGACTTCTTCTATCTCTCCATGCCGACCGTGACCACGGCGGCGGACGGCAGTCAGGACGCTTTGCTGGTTCGCGTCTCGCTCGGCGGGCATGTCGGCTGGGGCGAGTGCGAAGCCGCACCACTGCCGTCGATCGCCGCCTTTGTCTGTCCCATGTCGCACGGCGCCTGCCGGCCGGTGTCCGACTCAGTCCTTGGCGAGAGGGTCGATGGGCCGCAGGACATCGCCCGTATCGCCGACAGGATCGGCTACAACTCCATGGACCTGCTGCAGGCGGCGCATACCTGGTCGGGTGTCGAAATGGCGCTCTGGGATGCGTTGGGGCGGGCCCGGGGTGAGCCGGCGTGGAAACTGCTGGGCTACGACCGGGCCTATCCGAAGATCCCGTATGCTTCAGTGCTCTTCGGCGATGATCCGCAGACGACGTTGGCACGGGCGAAGGATATTCGCGCCAATGACTACAAGGCTGCGAAGTTCGGCTGGGCTCCGTTCGGCGACTCGCTTGCCGGCGACATCGCCCATCTCGACGCGGCGCGCGAGGGCCTCGGCCCGGACGGCAGTCTGCTGATCGATGCCGGCCAGATCTTCGGAAGGGACGTCGATCGCGCCGAGCTACGGCTTGAGTCGATGGAGCGCAACAACGTCACCTTCTTCGAGGAACCGTTCCACGGGTCGGCCTATCGCGCCTATTCCGCACTCGGGGCGCTGAGCGGCAGAGTTGCGATCGCCGGTGGCGAGGCGGCGCACAACTGGCATATGGCCCAGCATCTCATCGACTACGGCAAGGTCGGATACATCCAGATCGATTGCGGCCGTATCGGCGGCCTCGGCCCAGCCAAGGCCGTCGCCGACTATGCGGTGAAGACGGACGTCACCTACATCAACCACACCTTCACGTCGAACCTTGCCCTCTCGGCGTCCCTGCAGCCCTTCGCCGGGCTCGAATCCCATCGCCTCTGTGAGTATCCGACGGGCCTGCAGCCGCTGGCGAAAGAG
>JAAEOR010000561.1 GCA_024222895.1 Hyphomicrobiales bacterium
AGGGTTACGCCCGGCTGTGGCAGCAGATCGCTGGCTGGGCTGCAGGCGCTTCGTAAGAATCGCCCCGCCCTCCATTCCGATTTCTGCGGCGGTGATGGAGGTGTTGGAGGCCGTCGCCGTGCAGACCGCCCGTCAACGCGGCAGGACGGTTTCGCCCATCAGGAACTGGTCGATCGAGCGGGCGCACTGGCGTCCTTCGCGGATCGCCCAGACGACCAGGGACTGGCCGCGGCGCATGTCGCCGCAGGCAAAGACGTTTTCCTGGCTGGACCGATAGCGCTCGGTGTCGGCGAGGATATTGCCGCGCCCGTCGAGTTCCACGCCAAGTGACTCGATCATCCCGTCCTTGACCGGACCGAGGAATCCCATGGCCAGCAGAACCAGCTCGGCTTTCAGGGAGAACTCCGACCCTTCGATCGGCTGCATCTTTTCGTCGACGCGGGTGCACCGCAGTTCGGTCACCTTGCCGTCCTTGCCGAGGAATTCCTTGGTCATGACCGAGAAGTCGCGGTCCGCACCTTCCTCCTGGCTGGACGAGGTGCGCAGCTTCAGCGGCCAGTCCGGCCACGTCATCATCTTGTCCTCTTTGACCGGCGGCTTCGGCATGATCTCGAGCTGGGTGACCGAAACGGCGCCCTGGCGGAACGACGTGCCGATGCAGTCCGACCCGGTATCGCCGCCACCAATGACGACGACATGCTTGCCGCCGGCAAGAATCGGCATGACGTTATCGAGGGGCTCGCCGCTGACGCGGCGATTCTGCTGCGGCAGGAAGTCCATGGCAAAGTGGACGCCGTCGAGGTCGCGGCCCGGGATCGGCAGATCACGCGGGTATTCGGCACCGCCAGCCAGGGCGATCGCATCGTGGCGGTCAACCAGGCCGGCGATCTGGATATCGGTGCCGACATGGACGTTGCAGTGGAAGGCCACGCCCTCGGCTTCCATCTGGGCGACCCGACGCTCGATGTTTTCCTTTTCCATCTTGAAATCTGGAATGCCGTAGCGCAGCAGTCCGCCGGGAAGGGCGTTCTTCTCGTAGACGTGGACCGTGTGGCCGGCGCGGCGGAGCTGCTGGGCGCAGGCGAGCCCGGCGGGGCCGGAGCCGATGACGGCGACGGATCGACCGGTTTCCTGGTCCGGCGGTTCGGGCCGGACCCAGCCTTCGGCATAGCCGCGGTCGATGATCGAACACTCGATGGTCTTGATGGTGACCGGGCTGTCGATGATGTTGAGGGTGCAGGCCGCTTCGCACGGTGCCGGGCAGATACGGCCGGTGAATTCGGGGAAGTTGTTGGTCGAGTGGAGGTTGCGAAGCGCTTTCTGCCAGTCGCCCTTGTAGACCAGGTCGTTCCAGTCGGGGATCTGGTTGTTGACCGGACAGCCGGTGTGACAATAGGGGATGCCGCAATCCATGCACCGCGCCGCCTGATCGCGCGTCTGGGCTTCCGGCAGGGGAATCACGAATTCCTTGTAGTGGCGGACACGGTCGGCCGCCGGCGCATAGCGCCGATCGTGGCGGTCAATCTCAAGAAATCCTGTTACTTTACCCACGTCGCCACCCCAAAAAAAGAAGACCTACCAGCCAGCCCAGAAACCTCCACCAGATGAGACGGAGGTAGCCGCTCCAAATGAGAGCGCCGAGGCCGGCGCCCACGATCATAGGGAAGAGACTAAGCTCTCGGTTCACCAAAAAAGCCGCGATGGGTATCGCAATTCCGACGACAATGCCCGCGGTTTTCTCGCCGTCGCTCACCATGGCCGCGCTACTCCCCGGCCGCCGCCATCAGCGGTTCCTCTTCCTCCTGCTGCCGCTCTAGCTCGGCGAGGGCGCGCCGGTACTCGACCGGCATCACCTTGAAGAACTTCGGCAGGTACCGATCCCAGTTGTCGAGGATCTCGCGCGCCCTGGTCGAGCCGGTGAAGCGGGCATGATTGGTGATCAGCGTAAACAGGCGTTCGGCGTCATGGTGGGTCATGTCGGCGAAGACGTCGACCATTCCCATATATTCCATGTCGCCGCCTTGATGGTGCAGGCGCTCGAGCAGGTCGTCTTCTTCGGTGACCGGTTCGAGTTCGACCATCGACATGTTGCAGCGGGCGGCGAATCCGTCGTCCTCGTCAAGGACATAGGCAATGCCACCCGACATGCCGGCGGCGAAGTTGCGACCGGTCGGGCCGAGTACGACGACAATGCCGCCGGTCATGTATTCGCAACAATGGTCGCCGGCGCCCTCGACAACGGCAATGGCGCCGGAGTTGCGCACGCCGAACCGCTCACCGGCGATGCCGCGGAAGTAACACTGGCCGGCAATGGCACCATAGAGCACGGTGTTGCCGACAATGATCGATTGCTCCGGAACCACACCCGTATCCTCGGGTGGGCGGATCACGATCCGTCCGCCGGAGAGACCCTTGCCGACATAGTCATTGGCTTCGCCGACCAGCTCCATGCTGACGCCGGCGGCCAGCCAGGCACCAAAACTCTGCCCGCCGGTGCCGGTCAGCTTGATGGCGATCGTGTCTTCCGGCAGGCCGGCATGGCCATAGCGCTTGGCCACTTCGCCCGACAGCATGGCACCGGCCGTCCGGTCGGTATTCTTGATTGTCGTTTCGATCGTGACAGGTCGGCGATCCTCAAGCGCCGGCTGAGCCTCCCTGATGAAGCCACGGTCGAGAATGTCGACAATCGGATGGTTCTGTTCCTCGCAATTGTAGATCGCCACACCGGGACGGGCGGCGGGCTTGTGGAACAGGCGGCTGAAGTCGAGCCCCTGGGCCTTCCAGTGAGCGATAACGGCCGTCTTGTCCAGCATCTGCATCTGGCCGATCATCTCGTCGAAGGTCGTGAAACCCATGTCGGCCATCAGTTCGCGCACTTCTTCGGCGACGAAGAACAGGTAGTTGATGACATGCTCGGGCGTGCCGGTGAACCGCTTGCGCAGAACCGGATCCTGAGTGGCAATACCGACCGGGCAGGTGTTGAGATGGCATTTGCGCATCATGATGCAGCCGGCCGCAATCAACGGTGCGGTTGCCAGACCGAACTCGTCGGCGCCGAGAAGGGCACCGATCACCACGTCGCGGCCGGTGCGGATGCCGCCGTCGACCTGGACGGCGATCCGGCCGCGCAGCGCTTCATTGACCAGCGTCTGATGGGTTTCGGAGAGGCCGATCTCCCACGGCGATCCGGCATGCTTGATCGAGGTCAGCGGCGAGGCGCCGGTGCCGCCTTCGTAGCCGGCAATCGTCACGTGGTCGGCCCGCGCCTTGGTGACGCCGGCGGCGACGGTGCCGACGCCGACTTCGGAGCCCAGCTTGACCGAGATGTCGGCCGCGGGATTGGTGTTCTTCAGATCGAAGATCAGCTGAGCGAGATCCTCGATCGAATAGATGTCGTGGTGCGGCGGTG
Organism: Hyphomicrobiales bacterium; assembly: GCA_024222895.1. Lineage (GTDB taxonomy): Bacteria > Pseudomonadota > Alphaproteobacteria > Rhizobiales > Kaistiaceae > Bauldia. The sequence goes on from JAAEOR010000561.1 coordinate 3,410, forward strand.
GTGATATCAGGCCGACGCCGGGAGTCGAATGACGCACCTTGGCGATCACCGCATCGACTTTGTGGCCGGGCAACTGGCCGCCTTCGCCGGGCTTGGCACCCTGCACCATCTTGATCTGGATCATGTCCGAGTTGACGAGATACTCGGTGGTCACGCCGAACCGGCCGGAGGCGACCTGCTTGATGGCCGAGCGCATCGAATCGCCATTGGCCTTTGGTGTAAAGCGGTCCGTCTCCTCGCCGCCTTCGCCGGTGTTCGACTTGCCGCCGATGCGGTTCATCGCGATCGCCAGCGTGGTATGGGCCTCGCGGCTGATCGAGCCGTAGGACATCGCACCGGTGGAGAAGCGCTTGACGATATTCGCGGCCGGCTCGACGTCGTCCGGCGCCACCGGTTGTCGTCCATCATCGGCTGCCCCGCGGATGGTGAACAGCGAGCGGATGGTGCGATGGTTGCTGTCGACCTCGTTCACCAGTTCGGCGAACTCGCGGTACTTGTCGGGCAGGTTGCCGCGGGCAGCGTGCTGCAGCGATGCGACGGTCTCCGGCGTCCACACATGCGACTCGCCGCGCAGCCTGAAGGCATAGTCGCCGCCCACATCCAGCGCATCGCGCAGCACCGGCGAGTCGCCATAGGCGGTGCGATGGCGTCGCAGCGATTCCTCGGCGATCTCGCCAAGCCCGGCGCCCTCGATCGTGGTTGCCGTACCGGTGAAGTACTGGTCGACGAAGGCCTGGGTCAGACCGACGGCGTCGAAGATCTGGGCGCCGCAATAGGACTGGTAGGTGGAAATGCCCATCTTGGACATCACCTTGAGGATGCCCTTGTCGATCGCCTTGATGTAGCGCTCGACAACCTCCTGGTCGTCAACCTCTTCGGGCAAGTCGGCTCTCATCGCCGACAGGGTCTCGAAGGCAAGATACGGGTTGATGGCTTCGGCGCCATAACCGGCGAGAACACAGAAATGATGGACTTCTCGCGCCTCGCCTGTCTCGACGACGAGACCGACGGATGTCCGCAGCCCCGCCCTGATCAGGTGATGATGCACGCCGGCGGTCGCCAGCAGCGCCGGTATCGGCATGTGTCCAGGACCGACGTTTCTGTCGGACAGAATGATGATGTTGTAGCCGGCACGAACCGCGGCCTCGGCGTCGTGGTTCAACTGTTCCAGCGCCTTGCCCATTCCGCCGCCGCCCCGGTCGACAGGGTAGGTGATATCGAGGGTCTTCGATCGGAACGGGTTGTCGTCGAGATCGCCGATTGCGCGAATCTTTTCCAGATCCTCATTGGTGAGAATCGGTTGGCGTACCTCCAGCCGCTTGCTCTCGCCCTGGCCTTCCAGGTCGAACAGATTCGGGCGCGGTCCGATGAACGAGACCAGGCACATCACCAGTTCCTCGCGGATCGGATCGATCGGCGGATTGGTGACCTGGGCGAAATTCTGCTTGAAATAGGTGTAGAGCAGCTTCGGTCGGTCGGAGAGGGCCGAGATGGGCGCATCATTGCCCATCGAGCCGATCGCCTCCTGGCCGGTGACGGCCATCGGCGCCATCAGGAATTTCAGGTCTTCCTGGGTGTACCCAAACGCTTGCTGACGATCGAGCAGGCCGCCATTGGCGGTCGGTGCCGGCGAAGCAACCGGCGGGAGGTCCTCCAGCACGATCTGTGTTCGCGCCAGCCAGTTGCGATAGGGCTGCTTCTGTGACAGCTCCGCCTTGATCTGATCGTCGTCGATGATCTGACCGTTCTCGATGTCGATCAGCAGCATCTTGCCCGGCTGAAGGCGCCACTTCTTGACGATGCGGCTCTCGTCGACCGCCATGACCCCCGCTTCGGAGGCCATGATCACCTCGTCGTCGGCGGTCACCATGTAGCGTGCCGGCCGCAGACCGTTGCGGTCGAGGGTTGCGCCAATGTACCGGCCGTCGGTGAAGGCCATCGCGGCCGGACCGTCCCACGGCTCCATCACGGCAGCATGGTATTCGTAGAAGGCGCGCCGATCCTCGTCCATCAGCGGGTTGCCGGCCCACGCCTCCGGAATCAGCATCATCGCCGCCTGCGGGACCGAGTAACCGCCGCGGATCAGGAATTCGAGGGCATTGTCGAAGCAGGCGGTGTCTGACTGTCCCTCATAGGATACCGGCCAGAGTTTGGTGATGTCGTCGCCGAAATGGGGTGACCGTACGGTCGCCTGACGGGCGGCCATCCAGTTCACATTGCCGCGGACCGTGTTGATTTCGCCGTTGTGGGCGACCATGCGATAGGGGTGCGCCAGTCGCCACGACGGGAATGTGTTGGTGGAGAACCGCTGGTGCACCAGGGCCAGCGCAGACTCAAACAACGGGTCGCGGAGATCACCGTAGTAGGCGCCAAGCTGGTCGGCGAGGAACATCCCCTTGTAGACGATGGTGCGGCAAGACATCGAGACGACGTAGAAATCGTCGAGCAGGCCGTTATTGGCAGCATAGACCCGAGCGGAGATCACCTTGCGCAAGGTGTAAAGACGCCGCTCGAACGCGTCGTCGTCGGCAACATTGCTGCCGCGGCCGATGAAGACCTGGCGATGGCAGGGCTCGCACGCGCGAATGAGAGGATCTTGCGACAGGCAGCTGTTGTCGACCGGGACGTCGCGCCATCCGAGCACGGTCTGGCCTTCTTCGGCGATCACTTCCTCGACCGTCGCCTCGAGTTGCGCCCGGGCTTCCCGATCCTGCGGCAGGAAGACGAACCCGACCCCATACCGGCCCGCCTCGGGCAGGCCAAACCCAAGCTTGTCGCATTCCGCCTGGAAGAAGCGGTGGGGGATCTGGACCAGCATGCCGGCCCCGTCGCCGACCAATGGATCAGCGCCGACCGCGCCGCGATGCTCCAGATTCTCTACGATCTGCAGCCCGCTCTGAATGATGCCGTGCGATTTCTCGCGTCGCAGGCTGACAATGAAGCCAACCCCGCACGCGTCGTGCTCACGCATGGGATTGTAGAGGCCAGCGGCCTCGGGCCGATTGCTCGACGGCAAGCTATCGGTCCGGCCGGTGATGGGTAAGGCGGTGGTTCGATCGCCGCTCATTTCCGATCCTTCCTCATCGTTGGCCCCGCACCATGCGGGAGCCGCACGATCCCGGCGCCCCGGTGCGTTGCCCGCCGACCGTCGTAATGACAAGGTCGGGCGGCTCGCCTGGGCGCCCTGCTTTAACACAAGGCTCGGCTCCCATTATGAAGGAAGCACGCTCATTTCACAGAGGCGTAACGCTGCCGCGCTACCAGGCCGCCAGATCAACCAGGTCCGTGCCGGGACTGGTTGGCATCATCGTTTTGGCGGTGTCGACCCCGTTCATGATTGGACAGTAATCCTGTCCTAATTCCTTCACAATGCCAGATTTGACCGCCATGGGCAAGATCGATTCGTCGTTTCGCGCGACCTCCTGCCGCGCTGTGATCAGGGGTTGTGCGCTTGTCCCGGCTATCGACCGTCATCACGCAGGTGTGAATGAATGGCGACGGCCTCGTAACGCCTGTTTGATTTTCTATTTATTCGGTAACTGGTCATAAGTGCCGGTGTCTCGAATGGGCGCGGCGAGCGGCCAGGAGAGATACGGTTTTCAAGACCGTGGGGCTGGGACCCCAGGGGCGGCAGGTGTCGCTCGGCGTAAACGGCCTGACGGGCCGACACATAGGAGAAGTAGATGTCCACTGCTAAGAATATCACCGTTGCCGCTCTTGCCGGCGCTGTCACGACCGCGATGGCGACCCTTGCCGTTCCGGCTCAGGCGGCTGACATGGAGAAGTGCTACGGTGTGTCCCTCAAGGGGCAGAACGACTGCGCCGCCGGCGCCCATTCATGTGCGGGTACGTCGACCGTCGATTATGATGGCCAGTCGTTCAAACTCGTCCCTGCCGGCACCTGCACCGACATCGAGACGCCGTTTGGTCCTGGCAGCGTGGAGCCGATCCAGCGCCCGGCCTAACCGGTCAATTCGCTTTGAGGGGGCGGACGGCCCGGCCGTCCGCCCCCTTTTTTCGCCCGCATGCGGCTCTGTTTTGCCGTTTTCGCCCACTAGTGACAGATCCTGCCGACGGCCGCAGAATGGCGGCACTGTCGGACCGGCTCGAGAAACAGGCAAACGCGGCCATGGCGCTTTCGCAACGATCGTTTTCGCGCGACTCCGTACCAACGCGAGTCGGAGTCGGCCTCAAACCGGAGCACTTCGACGCGATACTGGAGACACGCCCGGATATCGGATGGTTCGAAGTCCACGCCGAGAACTACATGGGTGCCGGCGGTCCGCCGCACCGCTTCCTCACCGCCATCCGCGAGCGCTATCCGTTGTCTCTGCACGGCGTCGGACTTTCGATCGGGGCTGCACGCGATCTTGACGGCGACCACCTGGCGCGTCTCAATGCCTTGAACGCTCGCTACGAACCCGGCCTGTTCTCCGAACATCTTGCCTGGTCGACCCATGACAGTGTCTTTCTGAGCGACCTTTTGCCGATTCCCTATGACGATGAATCGCTGGCCCGGGTCGCGGATCATATCGATCAGGTTCAGGAAACCGTCGGACGGCAGATGCTGCTGGAGAACCCCTCGACCTATGTGGCGTTCAAGGAAAGCAGCATCGGCGAAGTCGACTTCCTGGCCGAGGTGGCCAGGCGCACCGGCTGCGGACTGCTGCTCGACGTCAACAATGTCCATGTGTCGTGCACCAACCAACAATGGGACGCGATCGACTATCTGAACCGGTTCCCGATGGATCTGGTCGGCGAGATTCACATGGCCGGCTATGCGCCGAGCCAGGACGATCACGGTAATCCACTGCTGATCGACGCCCACGACCGGCCGGCCGATCCGGCGGTCGTCGATCTTTACGATCATACCCTGTCGCTCGCAGGTCCGATCCCGACACTTGTCGAGTGGGACAACGATGTCCCGGACTGGCCGACGCTGTTTACGGAGGCGAAACGAGTCGAGACGGTCCTTTCAGGGCACACCAAAACCGAGCGGGTCGATGCTGCGCTCGCTGTCTGACGTCCAGGCCGAGTTCGCGGCGGCGCTGCGCGATCCGGCAGCCGCCGTTCCGCCGGAGGTGGTGGGGCCCGACGGTGGCCCGGCGCCCAAGCGCTTCGAGGTCTATCGGAACAATGTGCTCTCCGCGCTGGGCAATGCCATTGCCGGTGCATTTCCGGCGGTGGAAAAGCTGGTGGGAGAGACCTTCTTCCGCGCCATGGCCCGCCTTTATGTCGTCGACAACCCGCCGACGTCAGCGGTGATGCTCGATTATGGCAACTCTTTTCCGGAGTTCATCGCCCGGTTCGAATCGGCAGCGTCGCTCCCCTATCTGCCCGATGTCGCTCGGCTCGAAGTCGCCTGGCGCGAATCATACCATGCGGCGGAGGCGGTTCCGCTGCCGGCGGATGCCCTGTCCGCGGTCCCTCAAATCGATTTGCCGGACCTGATATTCGGTCTGCACCCATCGCTTCGCCTGATCGCGTCGCGCTACCCGATCGTCACAATCTGGCGCATGAATGTATCGGACGAGCCAATAAGACCGGTTGACTTTTCGGTCGGCGAGGATGCACTCATCGTCCGGCCGGATGCGGAGGTCGAAGTTCGAGTCGTCCCTCCGGGAGGCGTGGCATTCGTCACGGCTCTGATGGCCGGTGAAACGCTCGCGGTCGCGGCGGCGGCCGGTCAAGCCGCAGATGCGGCATTCGATCTGGCTGGCAACATCGCCGGTGTGGTCGGATCGGGCGCTCTGGTTGAATTGCGGTGCTCGGCGACGGAGGCGTGACAGTGTCCGGAAGAGTGCTGACAAAGTGCGCCCGTGACGGGCAGACGGGGGACTCATGATCTTTCTTCAGGCAATCGCATCGCTGGTGATGCGTTTCGGTTTGGCAGTGCCGTTCTATCGGTCGGGCCTCGTCCGGTGGGACGGTCCGTTTGAATTGAGCCCGGCGACGGCGTTTCTCTACGAGTATGATTACACGCTGAAATGGCCGGCGCAGGTGGGCCTGGTGGAAGGTCCGATTACCCTGCCATACCCGGAGATATTTGCCTGGGCCGGAAGCTTCGCTGAGATCTGCCTGCCCGCGGCCCTGGTTATTGGTTTTGCCACACGGCTTTCGGCGCTCGGGCTGCTGGGGATGGCCATCGTGATCTTCATGGTCAATCCGGCTAGCTGGCCGAACGAGTCCCTGCCGTGGGCGGCGATGGCGATGGGGCTGATTGCCTATGGACCGGGCTGGCTGTCGTTCGACAAGCTGATCAAGTCGTCGTGGAAAAAGCGCTAGCGCGTTTCCGAATAAAGTGTGTGCCCTTTTTCGCCCGGAAAGCGCGAAGGATAAAAGTCGCCGACCAGCGATTCGATTCGATACGAATGGATCGCGGTCTGGCCGGCTGAACGAGGCACACGTCCATCTCGTTCAACCGATGTCGCTGGGATGATCTTCGCCAGTGACAATTGGGCGGGCGCTTCCGACCGTGTCGTCGCCGCTATCGCCGAAGCGTCCCGTGGATCGACACCGGCCTATGGCGGCGATGACCTGACGGCCGAACTGGAGCGGCGCTTTTCGGAATTATTCGAACGGGATGTCGGCGTTCTGACGGTCGGAACCGGCACCGCGGCGAACGCTCTTGGAATTGCCGCCTTTTGCCGGCCCGGCGGCGTCGTATTCGCGCACACCCAAGCCCACATTCTTGTCGACGAAGCGAATGCGGTGGCCTTTGTCGGCAGCGGGGCCAAGGTCGTCGGCGTCGACGGAGAGGGTGGCAAACTGACGCCCGCCACCCTCGAGGCGGCGGTAGCGCTCTACCCGCCGGAGGCTATCCGTCACGGACAGCCGGTGGCGGTCAGTGTCTCGCAGATCTCCGAGCTCGGGCTTGCCTATAGCCCGGAAGAGGTTGGCGCCCTCGCGTCGGTTGCAGCGTCGGGCGGCCTTGCCGTCCATATGGACGGTGCCCGGTTTGCCGGTGCGGTCGCCCAACCCGGCGTGTCTCCGGCGGGGCTCACCTGGAAGTCCGGAGTCGACGTCTTGTCGTTCGGTGGCACCAAGAATGGCTGTGTGGCGGCGGAGGCGCTGATATTCTTCGATCCGGCTCGCGCCGAGGACTCGGCCTTCGCCCGACTTCGAATCGGCCACGGCTTTTCCAAACAATGGTTCGTGGCGGCGCAGCTACTGGCTTATCTCGAGGACGACCATTGGCTTGACCTTGCCGGCGACGCCAACGCGATGGCGGAGCGACTGGCCGATGCACTGCGCGGCAGCGATGAGGCGCGGCTCGCACTCGAACCAGCGGCCAACGAGGTTCTGGCGGTGATGTCGGTGTCGCTGGACGAGCGATTAAAGGCGGCCGGTGCCATCTACTATCCCTGGTCCACCGACGGAATGCCGGTGGCGGCTCTTCCCGGCGAGGGTGAGGTGCTGGTGCGTCTGGTTACGTCCTTCCGGACCAGCGAGGCAGAGGTCGAACAGTTCGCGTCGTTGCTTTCAACCGGGTAGAGCACGATTCACTAATTCCGTATCGGATCGTTGCTCTTCGGTTTTGTCTTCTCCGCTCTTTCCCGGGCGGAAAACTGCAAGCATTTTTCCTGAAAACGCTCGGAACAAAGAGGGCGCCTCAAGGGCGCCCTCCGATCCAGAGCGAAACCGACGGACCGCGATCCGATTCAATGTGAACGGATCGCGGTGTGGGTCGAGTGGTCGACGTTATGCCGCGACGGCCTCGACCTGCTTCTGCTTCTTGGCTTTGCCGTTGACCTGCTTCCCGGTCGTGCCGTTGATCGCAACCGTCCGCGGCTTCATCGCCTCCGGAATCTCGCGAGCGAGCTCGATGTGAAGCAGACCGTTCTCAAGGCTGGCGCCGCGAACCTCAACATGGTCGGCGAGCTGGAAGCGGCGCTCGAACGAACGGGCGGCGATGCCGCGATAAAGTACCCGACTCTCGTCGGTGTCAGGCTTCTCGTTCCGATCACCCTTGACAGTCAGCGTGTGCTGCTTGGCCTCGATGGACAGATCGTCCTCACCGAAGCCGGCTACGGCCATCGTTACGCGATAGGCATTCTCGCCGGTGCGTTCGATGTTGTAGGGCGGGTAGGTCTGGCCGCCATTGTCGAAATTGCCGTGCGAATCCAGCATGCCGAACAACCGGTCAAAACCGACGGTCGAGCGGTAAAGCGAACTGGGATCGAAATTGGGCATAATGTTAGTCCTCCTGTGAGCGACAGATTTGGATTGAAACCCTTTCCGCCTGCCGTTCTGGCCAAGCTTTCAATGGGTTCCGCAGACCCTGATGGCGTCCGTAATTGTCAATTGGTAATCGGATGGGGCCGTGTCAAGACCCTATTGTGGCGCTGGGGAGGCGTGTTGCTGAACGGTAGATGAACGCCTGTTTCGGGCTCTGTTCAGGTGCGTTCGGCCATAGTCCGTGGCGTTGGTTCGGTCGGTCGTTGAACAGGCTTTCGCCAAAGTTTCTTCTCCGGCCGGCCATGAGATGAGGCCGGTATCGTCCCGCCCCCCTCCGGTACCGGTTCTCGCCTTGCCGGCGGCGTTCGAAAGAACGCCGCCGGCTTGACGTTTATCTGGGGCGTTCGAAGGAACGCCGACGGCTTGACGGTTACTTGGGGTGTTTGACGAAAAGCTCCCGGGCTCGTTGTTTGCGGGCTGACCGCTTGTGAACCCGGCGGTGCTGGCCTAAGCAGATGACAGAATCCCTGCGACGGGCGGATGGAACTCTACGGCATCGACATCAATCCCGTGCCCGACGACGCGGTCGTCGGCGCGGTCATGGCCAGTGATGGCGTCCGCCTGCGGTCGGCCCACTGGCGCCCCCGGCGCCGGCGGCCGCTCGGCACGGTGTGCCTGTTTCAGGGGCGGGCCGAGTGTATCGAGAAATACTTCGAGGTGATCGAGGATCTGCGAGGCCGCGGTTTCGTCGTCGCGACCTTCGACTGGCGCGGCCAGGGTGGCTCGGAGCGACGGACGAAGAATCCGGACAAGGGGCATGTCGACAGCTTCGAGGAATATGACCGCGATCTCGACGCCTTCATGCAACAAGTGGCGCTGCCAGATTGCCCGCCGCCGCATTTCGGGCTCGGACATTCCACTGGTGCGCTGATCGCCCTTCGTGCCGCCCGGGCAGGGCGCGCCACGTTCAGCCGAATGATGCTGACCGCGCCGATGGTCGGCCTGGCGACCCGCCGTCCGCCACAGAGCATGATCCTCGCGGGCACCGCGCTGCTGACAGCGATCGGTCTTGGCGAACTGAAGGGGCATAACCCACGATTCATTCACGAAGGGCGGTTCGAGGGCAATCCACTGACCACCGACCCGGAGCGCTTCGCCCGGATCGTCGCGATCTACCGGGACGTGCCGCAGATCACCGCAAGCATAGCGACCTATGGCTGGCTCTATGCCGCCTGCCGGGCCATGGCCGAGGCGCGCGAGCCGGGCTTTGCTCCGGCAATCGGCGTTCCCATTCTCATACTCAGCGGCATGCGCGACGAGATCGTCTCGGCTCAGGCCGTGGAATCGCTGGCGGCCGAATTGCGCGCCGGTTCGCTCTCGCTGCTTGCGGGCGCCCGCCATGAACTGATGATGGAACGGGACGAACTGCGCGAGCAGTTCTGGGCAGCCTTCGACGCCTTCGTTCCGGGGTCTTGAAGCGTTGTCAGGAGAAGTGTTCTTGCACTTCCCAATCGGCAGCGACCCGTTCTTCAGTCGATCTTTAGTTTATCCAGCAGTTGCTCATGCAGGCGCGGGTCGCCGCTGGCCGCAATCCGTCCGCCGTTCGCGGCGGTCCCGCCATCCCACGACGTCACCTGCCCGCCGGCGCCTTCGATGATCGGAATCAGCGCAGCGATATCGTAGCTCTGCAGTCCGGCTTCGACGACAAGGTCGGCCTGCCCGGATCCAACCATGCAATAGGCATAACAATCGCAGCCATAGCGGCTGAGCCGGACCGCCTCTTCGACCCGACGGAAAGCCCGGCCCTCGTTCTCGGAAAACATCGTCGGGCTGGTGGTGAACAGGGCGGCCTCATCCAGGGTCGGGCAAGCACGGCAGGCCAGCGCCCGGTCGCCACCCGGTCCGGTATACCAGGCCGCCTGCCCATCGCCGGCGTAGCGCTCTCCGGTGAACGCCTGGGCCATCATACCGAATACGGGTCGGTTCTGGTGCATCAGCCCGATCAGGGTACCCCAGACCGGCAGGCCGGTGATGAATGCGCGCGTCCCGTCGATCGGATCGAGCACCCAGACGTAATCCGCGTCGGCGCGTTCGCTGCCATATTCCTCACCGACGATCCCGTGATCGGGGTAGGTTTGATTGATGATACGCCGAATGGCGGCTTCCGCGTCGCGGTCCGCCGCGGTCACCGGATCGAAGTCACCAGCGACCTTGTTGTCGACAACAGGGGATGCCCGAAAAAAAGGCATGATCGATTCAGAGGCAGCATCGGCGAGCCGATTGGTAAAGCGGGTAAGTGTTTCAGTGTCCAAGAACCCAGACTCGAATAGCTGCCATGACGATTTTGCAGATCGTGTCGTCCAAACAACACATTGGCGCATAGTCGACTGATTTGTAAACGGTTTTTGAATGCGTATGCGGTCATCGCAGCCCGTTCCCGGGAGCCGGCGACAGACTGGGCGCAACAAAAAGAGCCCACTCCCTTGAATTAATGGCGTTTCTCCCCAATTGTTGCAGTGCGGTAGCGATACCGTATGCCCTCCTTGGGCGTTTCCTCCCTAGACTTGGGCCGCCTCGGAAACGAGCGGCCCCTTTTTTTATTCGGCCGCCGCTGGCAGATTCAAAAGGCCGGAATCGAGTGCCTCGGCCAGCTCGCTGACAAACACCGACAGATCCTCGCGCACCCGCTGAAATCCGGCGGTTCTCTCCAGGGTCCGCTCATTGACATAGAGGCCGCGATTGATCTCGATCTGCAGGGCATGAACGCCGAAGCCTGGCCGGCCATAGGTCTCGGTGATGTGTCCGCCCGCATAGGGCTTGTTCCGGGCGACGGAATACCCCAACCGCGACAGAAGCTCCGTTGCCAGCATCGTCAGCTCTCGGGCGCAACTGGTCCCGTAGCGGTCCCCGACGACGATGTCCGGCCGCATGCGGACGCTGCCGCCGCGCATCGCCGAAGGCATCGAATGACAGTCGATCAGCACCGCGGTCCCGAAGGCTGCCTGAGTGGCCCGCACCAGCGCCGCAAGGGTGTCGTGATACGGTTTGTAGTAGCCTTCGATCCGATCGAGGGCATCCGCAACGCTGAGCGGTGAATCGTAGATTTCCTCTCTTTCCGAGACGATGCGGGCGATTGTCCCGAGGCCGCCGGCCACCCGGACCGACCGGATATTGGCATATTGCGGCAGGTTGCCGGAGAACATCTTCGGGTCGAGTTCGTAGGGCTCGCGATTGACGTCGAGCCAGGCGCGGGGAAAGTTCGCCCGCAACATCGGCGCGCCATGGTCGTTGGCAGTCAGGAACAGTTCGTCGACGAAGCTGTCTTCGGAGCGGCGGATAGACCATTCATCGAGCCGGGAAGCGGCGAGAAAGGCGGGCGGGTAGATTCGGCCGCTATGGGGCGAGTTGAAGACCAGCGGCACCGTCTGCTGCGCCGGTGCGAGGACCTCGAAGGCGGGAAAAGAGGGTGGGTTGGTAGATTTCGGCATTGGCGGCGGGTATTGGCCCCGTCGGTGTCAAACCATGATGTTGCCAACATTGCGCCTGCCTGTCCACCGGAACAGCCACCCTGCGGGGCGGCGTTCACCCGATCTTTACTCGCCGAACCGTTTAGTCAGGCCGAGAGACAACAGCACGAAGCAACGCCCGGGCATGCCGAGAATCCTTCTCGCCGAAGACGACAATGA
>JAAEOR010000562.1 GCA_024222895.1 Hyphomicrobiales bacterium
GCTACTTGCCGGCGCCGGTCGCAAGCCCCTTGATGATGTAGCGCTCGAGGAAGACGCCGAGGATCGCCAGCGGTGCAATCGCCGCTGTTGCCAGCGCGGCCATCGCCCACCAGTTGATGCCCTGTGAGCCGGTCTGGCTTGCCACCATCACCGGCAGGGTTTTTGCATCGGTGCTGGTCAAGAGCGCCGCAAAGAAATACTCGTTCCAGCACAGGACCAAAGAGAGAATGAAGGCCGCGACCATGCCCGGTCCGGCGATCGGTATCACGATCCTGAAGAACGCGCCCCAGATGGACAGGCCATCGACCATGGCCGCTTCTTCGAGCTCATGGGGGATCGACAGGAACTGGTCGCGCATGATCCAGATGGCGATCGGCAGGACCATCAACGTGTAGATCATGATCATGCCGATGATCGAATCCAGCAGGGCCAGCTCCTTGTAGAGGACCAGGAACGGCATCGCGAGAACCACCGGCGGCAGGATCAGCTGCGACAGGAAGAAGAACGAGATGTCGTCGTTCTTCATCGGACCGAACTTGTAGGGGAACCGGGTCAGGCCGTAGGCGGCCAGCGACCCGATGACAATGGCGAGGCCAGCCGCGCCGAATGAAGCCAACACACTGTTGATGAAGCGCTTGACGAATTCCTCGCGCACCGTTGACGTCTCGAAGATGGTGTCCGGCGACAGGCCAAGAGACCGCCAGCCTTTCCAGTCCGGAACGAAATCCACCCATGGGATCAGGTGGCCCTGGGTTACGTCGACTGCCGTCTTCATTGACGTGGTGATCGTCCAGTAGATCGGAAACAGTGCAACGAATGCCCAGATGATCAGTGCGCCGTAGACCAGAACCCGCAGGGAGAGGTGGCGCAGCCGCAGATGGCGATCGTGAACCGCCAGCCGGTTCGCCGTCGGGGCGTATGCAGTGGTCACGATTCACCCCCCGCGGTCACTTTGCGTCTCCACCGGAATAGCGCCGCATCCAGCGGGCAACCACCGCCAGGGTGACCAGCATGAAGATGATGATCAGGATCAGATAGAACTCGGCCAGCATCGTGCCGTAGCCGACATTGGAGCGATCCCGGTATTCGCGGAAGATGAAGCTGGTCACCGTGTCGGTCGCGCCGCCCGGCCCGCCGGCGGTCACGTTGATGACAATGTCCGCCAGCTTGAGCTTGAAGATGATGCGCAGAATGATCGCGGTCACGCTGACCGGCAGCATCATTGGAAAGGTCACGCGCCAGAACGCTTGCCATGAGCTGGCGCCATCCACCTTGGCCGCCTCGGAAATCTCCTTCGGCAATGCCTGCAGCCCAGCCAGCAGCAGAATCATCATGAACGGGATCCACATCCAGGCATCCATGACCTCGATGCTCGTCCGGGCGATCCACGGCGAGCCGAAGAAGGATGGCGTTTCCCATCCGATCCAGCGCGCCAGCGAGGCGACCGGGCCGAAACGGACTTCCATCATCGACTTGCCGATCATCCAGCTGATCGCCACGGGGCTCAGCATGAACGGCAGCAGGAAACAGACACGGAAGAACCGGCGGGCGCGAATCTCGGCGTTCAGCAAGAGCGCCAGGCCAAAGGCAATCAGGTACTCGACGAGCACGGTGCCAACGTAGAAGACCATGTTGCCGAGAGCGTTCAGGTAGAACGGGTCCTGAAGCATCTGGTAGAAGTTGGCCAGGCCGTTGAACTGGCGCCCTTCGAACGAGGAAAGGTTCCAGTCGGTAAAGGCGATATAGAGGCCGAAAAAGGTCGGGAAAATCACCATCGAAGCGATGAACAGCACGGCCGGAAGGACGAACAGGGCCCGCGAGCCCTTCTCACCGCGGATCATCACCTGACCGGCGCAGATCGCCGCCGCCCATAACAGATAGGCAAAGAGCAGCGGTCGCCAGGTCTCAAGACCGAGCGCGACCGACTCGGTAGCGTCGAGCAATTGCACGACGAAGACCGCGACCAACAGCGCCGAGGCGGCCAGGATCAGAATCTTGCCCTGACGGCGTCGACTCGGCGGCACCTGGCTCGGACGCACGAGCGCCGGCCGGTTTGTGGCTGTGACGGTCTCGGTCAATCCCGGACTCTGTTGACAGAGGTTACCGGCATCGCCGGTCTCTCGAATTGGCGACCAGCGGCGACGAGTCGCCGCTGGTCATTTCACATCAGACGCGCATCAGACGCGCGATCAGCTCAGGCCCAACGATGCCTTGTAGAGCCTGATCTGTTCGTCGCGGCCGATCTGGTCGGTGATCTTGTCCCAGGCGGCGGCAATGTTGTCGGCGCCCTCCTGCGCGGTGAACTGGCCGGCATAAATCTTGGCCAGTTCGTCCTCGGCGACACTGTAGTACTGGAAGATGCCGGGGATACGCGGTTCGATCGCCGCATTCGGGTGGTTGTAGGACTCCGACTCGGACGCGAGATAATCACTGATGAAGTCCGAATCGTAGCCCGCTTCGACCCACTCCTCGATGTTGAAGTGGCTGTTGCGATAGGGCTGGAAGCCTGACGGATAGGCCGAACACCACAGTGAAATGTCCTTGCCGCCAAGATGCGCCGCCGCGCTCCACGCCGCCTTCTGCTTCTTGGAGTCGGCATCGACGCGAGCCATGACGTAAACGCCCCAGCCGATATAGGCCATATTCGGCGCAAAGTTCGGGCCGGTGGGCAGTGTGTCCCACTCGCCGGTCTTTGTGTTGTAGACGTCGTCCGAGCCGGGCAGGATCGAGAACCCGACCACGTCGCCAACCACCGAACCGTCGCTGGTCTGGGCGTTGGATCCGATGTCGCCCCACCAGGAGAGCATCGAGCCGGTGCCCGCCAGGAATTGCTGGAAGCCGGTGGTGCCTGGATCGGCGTTGAGCTGATCGGCCGGCTGGTCCGGAATCACGTCGATCACATCCTGGATCGCCCGCACGAAGGCCGGATTGTTGACCCGCGGCTTCATGGTGTCGATGTCGAACAGCCAGGCAGGGTCGTCCGGATGCTTGGCGTAGGCGGTGGCGCGACTTTCCAGGAAGTAGAAGCCGAAGCCGCCCCAACCCTTCAGCGGATCGAGATAGCCATGGGCCGCAGCGCCGAACGGGTCGGTCTTGCCCTTGAGGAACTTGGTGACTTCCTGGACTTTCTGCCAGGTGGTCGGTACTTCCCACGCACCGTCATGGCCCTCGTCTTCCCAGGCCTTGGCAAGCTCGGGGCTGGAGAAAACATCGGTCCGGTAGTTGAAGGTATGGCAGTCGCCATCGATGGAAATCCGGTAGAGCTTTCCGTCCCAGGTGCCGACCGGTGCCTGCAGATAACCGACATAGTCGTCCATATCGATCAGTTTGCGGACCCAGTCCGGCATGACCGAGGCCAGCCCCTTGCCGCACACGTCACCTTCGAAGGGCGCACCCATCTCGATGATGTCGAAGTCGACGGTTCCCGTCGCGATCGACTGCTGAAGGCGCGCGTTGTAATCGGCCTGTGCGAGGTCGATCCAGTTGATTTTGGCGCCGGTATACGCCTCCCATGGCTTCAGGAAGCCGCGGAACAGGAAGTTATGGAGGTTCTGGTTGTTGAGCCCCATGAAGGTCAGCTCGACGCCGGCGAATTCGCCTTCCTTAACGGTTTCCTTGGTTGCGCCGAGCGTAAGCTCGCCGACCTTCTGCCAGTCGGCGTCGGTCGGTGAGCCGACCCCGACGCCAGGAATCTTGAGCAGTTCCCCGCGCAAATCACCCTGCGCAAACGCACTGCTTGTCAGTGGGCTGAACGGGCTGACGACGCCGGCGGTGCCCAGTGCCGCGACACCTGCCGCGCCTGCGGCGCCCTTCAGGATGTTGCGTCGGCTGGCCTGCATTTTCAGCAGTCGATTATAGGCTTCAAGTTTCACGGTTTTCCTCCCGATATGGACCCTGGGGTCTCCTGGTTTTCCGCCGCCGATCCGGTTCACCAAAGCTTCCGCAGTAAACACATTTCAAGCGACGATAGAAGCGACATGTCAGTATGCAGGCGGCTCGGAGGGTGTCAACAAACGGGGGATTGCGCGCGTCGCGGGATGTCGGGACGGGAATGGGACCAGCGAAACAGCGCCGGCGGGCCCTCTGTACCTAGTGGTCATCCAGAAGCGCTTCGACCTCGGCGAGCGTCGGCATGGATGGGGCGGTGCCAGGTCGGGTCACCGAGATTCCGGCAACAGCGCAACCGAAGCGGACCGCCTCTGGTGGCGTGTCGCCACGGGCCAGCGCCGCAGCAAAACCACCATTGAAGGCGTCTCCGGCGCCAGCCGTCTCGACGACGGGGCCTGCGTTGAAAGCCGGAAGGAGGGTCGAATCCTCGTGGGTGTGAAGGAGGGCGCCAGCTTCGCCAAGGGTGATCAGGGCGGTCCCGACGCCTCGGTCGAGGAATACGTTGCCGGCGCGGCGAGCTTCGTCGATGTCGCCGACCGGCAGCCCGGTTAGCAGCGCGGCTTCGGTTTCATTTGGCGTGACATAGTCGCAGAGCGGATAGATCGCGTCGTCGACCGGTTCGGCGGGCGCGGGATTGAACACCGTGACAACGCCGGCCTCTCTTGCGATCTCCAGGCCGCGGCGAGCCGCCGCCGGCGGCTGTTCGAGCTGAGTGATAAACACGGCGGCGCTCTGGATCGCATCGGCCGCGTTGTCGACATCGGCCGACGAGATCGCCGCGGCGGCGCCGGGCACGACGATGATGGCGTTCTCTCCGGTCTGGTCGTTGACGTAGATGAACGCGGCGCCGGTCGGCCGATCTGGCGTTTCGATCACCTCGGCCCTGACGCCTTCCTTCTCCCAGGTGGCAAGCGCCACTGCAGCGAAGTCGTCCGCGCCAAGGCGGGAAATGAAAGTCACTGAAGCGCCGGCCCGTGCGGCGGCCACCGACTGGTTCGATCCCTTGCCGCCTGGCCCCATCTTGAAGTCGCTGCCGGCAATCGTTTCGCCGATCGCCGGCATGCGGCCGGCACGAAAGGCGAGATCAGCGACGAATATACCCAGAATCGCGACGCCGCCCCGTCCCTCGGTCATTGTCCCGCAATTCCGCCGCTAGTGGTCCGACTCCGACATTTGCTATCCACCTGCAACACCCTCTCAAGCAAATGTCGTAGTCATCAGGACCACTAGCAAATATCTGATTCTAGTGGAGCTTCTGAATTTGACATTTGAACGAGAGCCTTGCAACGAGCGGGACTCAAATGTCAAATTCGCTCCACTATTCGCTTTCGGGCGCGATGACGCCCTTCTTGAAAACGAAGCAGCCATAAAAGCGGCGTTCGCCGGTCTGGATCACGCAATAGGCTTTCCTGGCCATGTCGTAGAAGGCGAAACGCTCGACCGACCCCATCGGCCACAGGCGGCCCTCGGCGGCGTCGATTTCCTCCTGCACTTCCGCCTGGACCGAAGGTATTTCGGTCGGATTGTCGACGACTTCCATGCGCAGCGCAGCCGTATCGACGAATGAATCGAGCGGCATGACCGAGAGGATGGCCTTGGCGGCACGAGCGGCGGTGACATTGTCGATCCGCAGGAGTGCGCCGAGCACCGTCTCGCGGGCGACGGCGTCAGCCGGAAAGTTGGTGTCGCAGATCACCAGATCGTCGCCATGGCCCATGGCGCGCAAAGCGCCAAGCACGTCGGCATTGAGCATCGGATCGATCGATTTGAGCATCTGTGGTGTTCCCCTCGTGGAATGGTTCTTCCGTGTTACTGCACCGTGATTCTAAGCCCGTCGAAACTGGCGGTGGCCACCGGCTCATCGTTCACGATCAATGGATTAGCATCGAATGCCATCATAAACAGGGTCATCGTGCCGGACAGCATCCCGGTTGCCGGATCGAAGGTCGCGTCGATATCGAGACGACCAAGCCGTTTCTTCGGATTGGTGGTACTTGGGAAGACGAAGTCGATGACTGTCGCGGTGATCTGCTCGGTGCCGTCTTCGGCTGCGTCGCAACGCCAGGCGCCCCGGGCTTCGCTGAAGGGGCTGAAACCGTTGCCGCCGGGCTCGTCCGAGTCGGTGAAGAAGGCGTGGCCACCATTGGTGAGTGAGATCAGGCTGCGGCTGACAAACTTGTCCGATGGTCCGTCCTCGCCGTAGTTGGTGGTGAGGAACGTTCCGACAGCGCCGATGCACGGGGCGAGAGCCGGATCGTCGGCAATGGCGGTCGGCGCCAGGACCGCGACGCCGAGTGATGCTACCGCCGCCGCGGATACGGTTCTTATCAGTCTTCCCGGATGGATCGCCATTTTCCCTCTCCCTTTCGCCGCTGTCGCTACCGTAATCATAAGAGAAGGGCAGGGCGATGGAAAAGCGTTCAGGCGCCCAAATATTCGCGTCGAGCGATCTGCTCGCCCAGTGTCAGCCAGCGCCGGCCGATATCGCTTTCGCCTGCCGCGGCGGCAGCGAGGGCTTCGGCGCGAAGGGCACTGAGTCGATCCACCGGCAGGGTCTGGTTCGCGTCGATCTCCTCGGCGATGGCCACGAACCGCTTCGCCGCCTCTGGTCCGCCGAGCCGCGGGGCCAACGTCTCCTCGACGAACCGGTTCCAGGTGAGCGACGGATCCCAGCTCACCCGGGCGAACGCCAGGTAACTGAGTTCGGCCGAGGCCAGGTATGCCGACGGTTCGCCCCACACCGTCAGGCCGTCCATGCCGACCTTGTCGACGAAGCTCGCCATTTCGGCGAAGACCCGAGCATTGAGGGCGTAGCGCTCGGTGCGTTCGTCGCCGTTCCACTGGCAGGCGAACTGGCACCGCAGCACATTCGGCCGGGTTGGCAGGGCTTGCACATAGTCGCGGCCGAGTTCTCCCTTCAGGCGATTCCAGAAGGTCCGATTGGCGGTGTGCTGGTAGATACCGCCGCGGGGCAGGCTGGACTGGGCGGCACCGGCTACCGGGTCGAGCAGATTGTCCCATTGCATCTCACAGTACATCCAAAGGTCGGGCTTGCGTTCCTTGGCAACACGGTAGAGGCGGGGGAAGTTCTCGGCCATGTCGGTGTGCGACCAGGAATCGCCATGGTCGGATACGCGCCGGGCGGCTTCGTCGGCATTGGCCCGGCGGGCAATGCAGCGCTCGCAGCCGCATACACCGTAGTCGCCACTTTCGATATTGATACCGCCGATGTCGAAGGTCTCGGTCAGCCACGCCACGCCTTCTTCCATCCACTCGATGGTTTCGGGTGCGCTGGGGCAGGCGCTGAGCGTGTAGTCCGACCTCGGAAAGTTCAGCGGAAAAGACAGGTCGGCGAGCTGGAAACCAACGCCTTTCTCCATCGTGGCGGCGAACTGTGGGTTCTTCCTCAGCCACGTAGCGAGGTTGTAAGGGTGGTCGCCCTCCCAATAGACGCCACCATAGGCACCGATGGCGATGCCGGGAATGATCCGTACGCCACGTTCCTTGCCATAGCGGCAGAGTTCCTGAGCCGCATCGATGCCGCCATGTGTGTCCCGCAGGAAGCCGTAGATGACGATTGCGGCGATGCGGTTCCGACTGCAGAAGTCGACCAGTCTGGTGTAGTCGGCCAGAAAGCCGCCCGGCGGTTTGCCATAGGGATTGAAGACACCGATTTCCTGATGCCCGACCTGAGAAAGCTGCCAGTTGGTGGAGTGGTCC
>JAAEOR010000563.1 GCA_024222895.1 Hyphomicrobiales bacterium
GTGGATCAGGGCTGAGGCCGACGAAACCGCGCGGCGTCAAGCTGCGGGACATGGCCCCGGCCGAGTTACTCCGGGTCGCAGGTCAGATTAAAGTGATAAACGTTCGCCGGCCCGTCCCGATCGACAGTGATCGTGCCCTTCACACCTGCAAATCCGCCGGTGCCCTCGGTGATCGTCGACGGTTGATCTTTGCCGCCTATGCGTTCCTTGGTCGCGAAGATCACGCCATCACCGATCACGTTCACCGTCTCGGTGAACCTCACCGTTTCCTTGCCATCAGCGTCGACTTCCTCGGTGGTCGTCGCGTAGTAGCGGTCACCGATCTTGTTGCCGTCCGCGTCTTGCAGAACGCGGTGACCAACGCGTTTGTCGCCGGCACTCAGAGACCCGTCGCCGTCGTTGTCGATCGAACGGGCCTCGCGAAACTCACCGCTGCTGTAGACGTCGAACGGCTCGCACAGATCGACCTCCTCCGCAGCGGAAAGGCCCGTGGTTGAAATGAATGCAGCCGCTGAAAGGGCGCCCGCCATGGTCAGGGATGTACGCACGATACTTTCTCCGTGTTTGGTTGCGGCGAAATCACCGGCCACAGTCCTGTCGCCGGCTTGCCGGCGCTAGAGTGCCGCGATGATCGAGTGGTGGCAAGACCGGCCGTCGCCCCTTTTTCGCAGCGGAACGCCCCGCCGTATCCCGGCGAGCAGCCACGGCTTCGCGCATGCCTTCCTTGGACTTCCTCGGCCCGCAGTCAACCGCGTGCTCAAGCCGCGGACCGCTGGTCCGAAAGCCCGACCATTTCGGCGCTGACCGCATAAAGCCCTTCGCCGAGCGTGTCGTCATAGAACAGCGGGTTGGCGAACGCATCGGCCAGCCGCCCCCCGATCCGCCTTGTTCGCATAGAGAATGCTGTTCTGGCTGTAGTATGCGCCGCTGTGGTTGGGCGCGTCGTCATCCAACAGACAGTGCAGCTGGGTCTGGGCGCCTTCCTCGTTGGACATCAGGCCGAGCATGCCGCTGAATGGGCGCATCAGCACGTTCCGCACCCATGTCGGCATCGTGTGCTGGACAAGGTTGGAACGCATCCATCCGGGATGAGCCGAGAAGACGCTGATGCCGGTGCCCTCAAGCCGATCGGCCAGGTGTCGTGCGTAGATGACGATGGCCAGCTTCGATTGGTTGTAGGCGCCGGTGCCGTTGTACGTGCGCGTCTCGAAGTTCAGGTCATCCAGCTCGAGCGTAGCCGGCTGGTTGCGCATCCCGGCGTGGGCGACACTGGAAACAC
>JAAEOR010000564.1 GCA_024222895.1 Hyphomicrobiales bacterium
GCCGGGGCGCTTGGTGCGCCAACCTGGTTGCTGCTGTCCGCCAAGCCAAGCTGGCGGTGGCTGCTTGGCCGCAACGACACGCCCTGGTATCCGACAATGCGGCTCATCCGGCAGACCACATTTCGCGACTGGACGCCGGTTGTCGACGCGGTCAAGCGTGCGCTGGTGGAGGACTTCCCGCACCGGGCCGCCGGCCGGTGAGGCGGATCGCGGCGACCATGCCATCGTCCGTCATCGGTTCGGGCGGCGGGGAATACACCGATTCAGGAGCGCGCCCTCGTCGAGGCCCTCGGGCAAAGCCGCATCCGGCGCATTGCTTGCGCACATTTAACGACCGCTTATGATCGAAAAAATGAACCACGGAGACCACCGATTGCACTTCCGTCGCCGACGATGGCTTTCACGTTTTTGGCCGTCCCTGGCCCTGGATGCGGGTAAGACGCTTGTGCTGACACGATGACCAGCATCAACGCGGCCAACCAAACCGACAACACCGTTGCTCCGGCCGACGAGGCACCGCCCCGGCTGGAGATATCCACCTCCCGTCAGTTTGTCAGCTGGTTGGCCGAAACCGGCGGCAGCCTTGCCTTCACCACCTACCAGAGCGGCAAGGTTTTCCTGATCGGCAGCAATCGCGAGACGAAACGGCTTTCGA
The DNA here is from genome assembly GCA_024222895.1 of Hyphomicrobiales bacterium. Classification (GTDB taxonomy): domain Bacteria; phylum Pseudomonadota; class Alphaproteobacteria; order Rhizobiales; family Kaistiaceae; genus Bauldia. Next base: position 656 of record JAAEOR010000564.1, read on the forward strand.
TCTTCGAGCGAACCATCGACCGGCCGATGGGGATGGCAGTGTCGGGGCGGCGTCTGATCATCGCTTCGATGAATCAGATCACGACGTTCGTTGACGCGGCCGAGGGGGCGCCGACCAGCGACGGCTATGACGCTGTCTACGTGCCGCAGATGGCACATTACACCGGCGATCTCGACGTGCACGATATCGCGATCGACGGCCAAGGCCGGATTGTCTTTGCCAACACGCTGTTTTCCTGTCTGGCGGCGGCGAGCCAAACTCACAGCTTCAAGCCGGTCTGGCAGCCGCACTTCGTCAGCCGGCTTGCTGCCGAGGACCGCTGCCACCTGAACGGCTTTGCCATCTCCGACGGCAAGCCTGCCTTTGCAACCGCGGTTGCCGAGACTGACATTGCCGACGGGTGGCGGGATAACCGGGCGAGCGGCGGTATCGTCATCGATACAGCGGCGAACAAGATCGTCTGCCGCGGCCTGTCCATGCCTCACTCGCCGCGCTTGCATGATGGCAGCCTCTACGTTCTCAACTCGGGGGCGGGTGAGTTCGGCACGGTCGACCCGAAGGGCGGTGCCTTCGTGAGCATCGCCTTCTGTCCGGGCTATCTGCGCGGGCTGGCGTTCCTTGGGGGGCACGCGGTGATCGGGTTGTCGGAGCCGCGCGAGAACAAGACCTTCGCCGGCCTGCCTCTGCAGGACCGACTGGCGCAGGCGAAGATCGAGCCGCGCTGCGGCCTCTATGTCATCGACCTCAAGACCGGCGACATCGCCCACTGGCTGCGACTTGAGGGTTTTGTCTCTGAACTTTACGACGTGGCGGCACTCCCCGGCGTGGTCCGACCGAGCATGATCGGTTTCCGCAGCGACGAGATCCGACGAACGATCTCCGTCGAGTCGTGATCGTCGATCAGACCTGTATGGCGGGCGGGGGCTGGTCCGAGAGATGCTGACAAGCTGACCCAATCGCAGACATGGTCAGCGGTCGAGCAAATCAGATTGCGGGGCAGAAATGCTGATCCATGTGCCGGTGTCGGTAGGCGAGTTCTTCGACAAGATCACGATTCTCCGGATCAAGGCGGAGCGGCTGACGGATCCCGGCAAGCTCGAAAATGTTCTGTTCGAGCTGGGAGAGCTGGAAGCCATCGCAAAAAGCAAGATCCAACCCTCCCCGCAACTCGGCGCGCTGGTCGCCCGACTTCACGCGGTCAATGTCGACTTATGGGAGATCGAGGATGCGAAGCGGGCGGCGGAAAGAGAAAAGCGTTTCGATGCCGACTTCATAACTTTGGCGCGCTCCGTCTACCAAAAGAATGATCTTCGAGCCCGGCTCAAGAAGGAGATCAATTTGTTGCTGGGGTCCCGGATCGTGGAGGAAAAAGAGCATTCCCGGTGATGCTGCGTCGTGCACGAGATCGACATGTGCAACGACTCTTTTCCGGCATCTGAAGGTCAGGCGAGGAGCACCGATGCTCTGGCCGAAAGGGGCCGGCGCGTGGAGCGCGGGCTATCCGGTCATGTTCGGCAGAGAATCGTTCCCCGGGTTGATCCCCGTGGACGCAGATGCCGCCGCAGCCTGCCGGGTAGTCAGGCAATAAATATCTTGTCATTAAGAAAATCGCCTCGGTAGGTAAGAGCATGGCTCCTTAGTATGAACCCGGAGCGGTAGAGGCGGCACGTCCGGGGGTTCCTGGAGAGTTTCAAAGTAGTTCTTGATGACTATCTATAGTTTTCAATAGCATAAAGAAAATGTGCGGGGACTGGCCGGCAGGGGCAGGAGTCGAATCCACGACCAGCTGTAAAGACGTGATCCGTATACTTGAAATAATGGTTGCATTCTATCTTCCGGGGCGGTTTGATGACGGCGGGAGCTGAAGAAATGATGCTCAGCGTGTCGCGATGTACCAGCGGCGACATTCGCCGGAGGTCTGGGGCGCTCGGTAAAATCACCGGCTTTGCCAGTCGGGCGGCGGAGCCTTGCCGGCTTTCCGGCCGTCGGCTCGATGCGGCCGCCTCTTGTGATTCCGGTCGGGCGGGAGATGCCCCCGTTTCGTTGCCCGATCCCGCCCGTTCGGCCGCGCCCGCCCGCGTCCTGCCGTTTGACGGCTGCGGATAGGACCGGCCATGGCCAAGCCGAAGATCAAGAAGGTCAAGAAGGACACCGGCGCTTCATCGAGCGACTTCATCACCAGCGACAACACGCTGAAGCTGGTCGGGACGGCCAAGGCCGGTTCGAAGGTCACCATCTACATCGATGGCAAGAAGGTCGGCACGGTCAAGGCCGACAAGAAGGGCAAATGGACCTTCAAGACCAAGAAACTCGGTGACGGTGATTACAAGTTCCAGGTCAAGGAGAAGAAGGGCGGCAAGACCAAGAAGTCGAAGAAGGAGAAGGTCGTTGTCGACACCGATACCGACACGCCGGTCATTGCCGGGATCGCCGATGACAGCGGCGTCCTTGGCGACGGTGTTACGTCCGATCAGACGCTCTCCCTGTCCGGGACTGCCGAGGCCGGTTCGACGGTCGAGGTGTTTGACGGCGGCGTTTCCCTCGGGACAGTGGTTGCCAATGCGTCAGGCGCCTGGAGCTTCCTGACCACGGTTCTTTCCGAAGGCGCCCACAGCTTCACGACCAGGGCGACCGATGTCGCCGGCAACAAGAAGAGCTCGTCGAGCTTTGCGGCGATTGTCGACACCACCGCGCCGGGCGCGCCTTCGACCCCGGACCTCGCGACCGCCTCCGACACCGGCACTTCCGACACCGACGATATCACCAGCGACGA
>JAAEOR010000565.1 GCA_024222895.1 Hyphomicrobiales bacterium
CGCATCCTCGATGGTCTCCCCGGGTTCGACGAAGCCGGCAAGGCAGGAGTACATACCCTCGACGAAACGGGTTTGACGGCCAAGCAGGCAGCGTTCGGCGGGACCGGACGCATCAACCGCAAGCATGATCACCACCGGATCAGTGCGGGGAAAGTTTGGCGCGCCGCAGGTCAGGCACTGCCGTCGGTAACCGCCCGCCCTCATTGCCGTCTGTCCGCCACAGACTCCGCAATACCGATGCCGGATGTTCCAGTGGGACAGGCTTCGCGCCTGGGCAAAGGCGCCGAGATGCTCGGTTTCGACGGTCCCCTCGATCGCCATGGTTCTAAGATCGACAAGGTTCAGTGCATCTTCGTCGACTGCTGCTTCTTCCGGCAGGGTTGCAGCCAGTCGCGGTCCGGCGGCAGTCCAGCCAAGCAGAATCAGGGTGTCGGCTTTGCCAAAAACCTCGATTTCGGCCCGCGTGAAGAGCGGATCACCGCCATTGCCATCTTTGCTGTCTTTCCTCACGACCGCCAGATCGTGCCGCAGCAGGTAGAGGCGCGCGGCCGGATGATCCAGCGCCTCGGCGAGGGATTCCTCGCTTCGGTTCTCGCTCCGTCGGTCGATCGGACTGCCGGAAAAGCCATGGGCTTGGCTCGGATCGTCCTTCGGGAGGCCGTGGAAAAGGCTTGTCATGGAATAAGCTTAGTACTACTGAGTCAGAAAGTCGCGGGCACGCTTTTCGCAAATCAGCCAGCCGCGGAGATCAGGATCTGCACGCGGAGGACTCAACTCTTCGCGGCGGGCAGGTTGGGCTTAGCCGGAAGGCGGGGCCGCCCCGGTCCCGCCGATGTATCGGGGAATCGGCTTGCGTTCGTTCTCTATTTGGAGGAACGGATGGGGATGCCGGGGTTTCCGCAGACAGGACCGTCACGTCCGGAAAAGGGCACCTGACCAGCCGGGGCAGACTTGCGAGGTTCCGATGCGGCACGCCGCCGCCTTTCTTGCTACGTTCGCCGCCGCCGCCGGCGCCGCTATCGCCGCTGAGGCGCAAGTCTCCGTCGAGGAGGCTCTGGCGGACATGATCGAGGTGATCGAGGTGCACGCCCGTCTTGCACCCAGCGCCATCGAGAGCGGCGGGATCGACCCGGACGTGCTGGCCGCGATGCGCGAAATCCCGCGCCATGAGTTCGTCCCCGACGAGGTCAAGCCCTTCGCCTATCAGGACCGGCCCTTGCCGATCGGCTACGGCCAGACGATCTCGCAACCCTTCATCGTGGCGCTGATGACCGACCTGCTCGACGTCGAGGACGGCG
>JAAEOR010000566.1 GCA_024222895.1 Hyphomicrobiales bacterium
AGCAGGCCGGCATCAAGACCGCCAACGTTTCGAGCTTCATCATGGCTTCGAACCTGCTGGTCGTGGTCTCGCTGCCGATCGCGCTCGGGTTTCTGCTGATTTGAGACGCAGGGATCCGGCGCGGTCGATCGCGTGATCGGCTCAAACCAGACCTGTCGGCGCATGTGTGCGCCTGACGTACGCCGGTTTTGCATGCGAGCACAATCGATCAGAGGATGAATTGACGGGCCACCCGAGCGGGTGACGGCGGGTACGGACTTGCCAAAACCTTCCCGGACCGCCACTGTCGACCGATCAAGACAATCATCGCGCTGTCAGCGACCCGTCGATACGATCCGGTTGGCGGATCGATGTCATGAAGGCCCGGGGGCATGACGCGCAGAACGGCGGGCGTGATCCGTGCCGTGGACTGGACGATGCAAGCCGGCGCAGGGGAACCGTAACATGGCCAACCTTACCCGACGGGACGCAATTCTGGCCGGAGTCAGCGCCGCGATCGCGGCGGTCGGACACGCCGGTTTCCCGACCTCGCTCTACGCCCAGACCGACGTCACGGTCGATCAGTTCCTGGTCCTCTCCGAGAGGTTGACGGAGACCCGTGACCTTGACCGGACAGTCGCCAAGACCCTTCTCGGCGGTTTCCTCGCCACCGGTCACGGCGCCGAACTGCAACGGCTTGCCGGCGAGTCCTTCACATCGTTCTCGCCGCTCGCCAACGCCATCGTCGCGGCCTGGTATTCGGGCCTCTACGACACCGGCAATAGCCAAGCCGTGGCCGACTTCACCGGCGCCCTCGTCTGGAGCGCGCTGACCTTCACCAAGCCTTTCGCCGAATGCGGCGGCGAAACCGGCTATTGGTCCGATCCGCCGGAAGCCTAGACTGCGAGGACCAGCGCCCGATGGCAAACGACATCAGCGCCGACGTCATCATCGTCGGCTCCGGCATATCCGGTGCGATGCTCGGCGCCAAGCTCGCTGCCGACGGTATCAAGGTCGCGATTCTCGAGGCCGGCGCCACGGTCGATCGTCAGGACGCGGTCCAGCGTTACTGGGATGCCCCGATCAAGGTGCCGGAGTCTCCGTATCCACCGGTACCGCAGGCGATGCACCCGATCTCAAACGACCTGAAATTCTGGTACGAACAGGATGGTCCCGACGATTTTACCAGCACCTATCTCAAGGTCGTCGGCGGCACCACCTGGCACTGGCTGGGGACCTGCCTGCGGCTATTGTCCAACGACCTCAAGATGAAGACGCTCTACGACCGCGGCGTCGACTGGCCGATCTCCTATGAAGAGATCGAACTCTTCTATGGTCAGGCCGAAAGCGAGATCGGCGTCGCCGGCGACTCAGCCGCCGATCTGGGCGCGCCGCGCTCCACCCCGTATCCGATGCCGGAGATTGCGCCGACCTATCTGGACAAGGCTTTCTCCAAGGCAACCGGGGAGACTGACTATGCGGTCCGCTCGACGCCACAGGGTCGCAATTCGCAGTTCAGGGACGACCGGCCTGCCTGTTGCGGCAACACCAGCTGCATCCCCATCTGTCCTGTTCAAGCAAAATACGATGCCACCGTCCATATCGCACAAGCGACAGATGCCGGCGCGCAGTTGCACGAAAAAACGACGGCCGTGTTCGTCGACGTCGGCCCGGATCGTACCGTAGCGGCCGTTCGCTTCAAGCGCTGGGACGGCAGCGAAGGCAAGGCGACCGGGGGGGTCTTTGTCATTGCTGCCCACGCCATCGAAACGCCGCGGCTGCTTCTCCACTCGACTTCGGAAGCGACCCCCGACGGCGTCGCCAACAGATCGAACCAGGTGGGTCGCAACCTGATGGACCATCCGACCCAACTGTCGTGGGCGCTCGCCAACGACCCGGTCTATCCATATCGCGGCCCGCTGGCGACCTCCGGTGTGGAGAATCTGCGCGACGGGGCCTTCCGCAAGGATCGCGGGGCCTTTCGCATCGAGATCGGGAACGACGGCTGGTCCTGGCCCACCGGGGCGCCGATCACCACGGCCAGCGACCTCGCCGGCAAGGAACTCCGCGGCAAGGCACTCGACAACATCCTCCGTTTTCAGGCGGCACGCCATGTGCGGCTCGCTTCGCTTGTCGAACAGGCGCCGGACCCACAAAACAGGGTCCGCCTTGGCGAGACATTCGACATGTACGGCGTGCCGGTGCCCAAGCTCACCTACCGGATCGGCGATTACACGAGGAGCGGTCTCGCGGCTTCGAAGAAGGCCCATGAAGGCATTCTGGCAAAGCTCGGCGTGACCGGAATCCGACACAGCCCCGCGGCGCAAGGCGCCGGCCACATCATCGGCACAGCCCGCATGGGCGATGACGCCAGAACGTCAGTTGTGAACGCAAATCTCAGATCCCACGATCATCCGAACCTGTTCATCCTCGGTTCCGCCGTCTTCCCGACATCGGCGACTGCCAATCCGACACTGACGATCGCCGCCCTGTCGTTGCGGGCAGTCGAGGCGGTCAAGGCAACTGTGTCGGGTTGAAGCCGCGGTCGGCCGGAGGCCACAGTTGGACACCGATGGCAGGGGCGGCGGCCCGACGGATCCAACGCAAGGGCTCTTGCCACCAAACCGGTCCGTGGGCCGGCGTGCGGCTGGAACCACCAACGAGGGCGGCCTGATACCAAGGGCATCTAGAATCTTTGTCGAGAGGCGCCGCTCGCGCAGAGTAGTGGGACGAAGCCATATGACGCCCAGTCATTGTAATCGCGTGGGCTACACGCACGCGCTACTGGCATCGACGATCGTTCACGACAAATGACCCACTACGCCCACTCCACGCCGGACCCGGACCGGGCCGATTGGCAGATCCTGAGCGAGCACCTGACCGCCGTGGCCGATCTCGCCGCGGGCTTCGCAAAGCCATTCGGCGCCGAAAGGGCGGCCCGCCTTGCCGGCCTGCTACACGACCTCGGCAAGTACAATCCCGATTTCCAGGCGAGACTCTCCGGCGCCAATATCCGCGTCGACCACTCCACCGCCGGCGCGGCAACCGCCCTTGCGTTGGCCGATGATGGCAGTGACTTCGACCGCATGGTCGCCGACCTCGTCGCCTATGCGATCGCCGGCCATCACGCCGGCCTTCCCGACCGGGAAGGAGACTCGTTCGCCACCCTAACGGAACGGCTGAACGGCTTCGGCTGGGGCTCCCTCGAGCCGGCGTGGGAGGGCAAAATCAAGCCGGATGCCACCGGCCTCATGCCGCCGCTGCGCGTGTTGCAGCCGGGCGCGGAGGCATCGAAAGCCGAGTTGGAGGTTGCTCGGGCGCGCTTCCCCTTCCAGCTCGCCTTCCTCGGGCGCATGATCTTCTCCTGCCTGGTGGACGCCGACTACAAGGACACCGAGAAGTTCTATACAGGCATCGACGGTCGCCAGGTCGATCGTGTCTGGCCGCTGCTCGGGGACCGGCTTGCCCAACTCCGCGATCGGTTCGATCGCCACATGGCCAGCCTGCAAGGCGCCGGCAAACCGGTTGATGCATTGCGCGGTGAGGTGCTTCGCCACGTGCGCAGTGGCGCCACTGAGACACCCGGCCTGTTCACCCTGACCGTCCCCACCGGCGGCGGCAAGACGCTCGCCTCCCTCGGTTTTGCCCTGGACCACGCGGCGAAGCACGGGCACCGGCGGATTATCTACGCCATCCCGTTCACGTCGATCATCGACCAGACGGCCGCGATCTTCAGCCGGGTACTCGGTCCGCACATCGTCCTGGAGCACCATTCGACCATCGACGAAGAACGGATTCGCCTGAGGTCGCGTGACTCCGACAGTGAAAGATCGGGCCGCGACAAGCTCAAGCGGGCCATGGAGGACTGGGCGGCACCAGTGGTGGTCACCACCAATGTTCAGCTTTTTGAAAGCCTGTTCGCCGCGCGCACATCGCGGGCCCGTAAACTCCACAACATCGCCAACAGCATCATCATTCTTGACGAAGCGCAGATGCTGCCGCGGCCGCTGCTCCTTCCCGCTGTCCGCGCCCTGCACGAACTGGCGGAGAATTATAGCTGCACCATCGTCCTGTGCACCGCGACCCAGCCGGCCCTCGACGCACGGAAGTTTCAGAATGGCCTGCCGTTGGAAGACCGCGAGCTCGCTCCCGACCCGGACAGCCTTTCGAAGCAACTGACCAGGACGCGGCTGGAACACAAGGGCGACATGGACGACGCGGCGTTGGTCGAGGCTCTGACGCCGGTGCCCCAGGGGCTGGTCATCGTCAACAGCCGCGGCCACGCGCTGGCGCTCTACCGAGCGATGGCGGCGGCAGACCTCGACGGCGTCATCCACCTGACCACCCGCCAATATGCCGCGCACCGGCGGAAGATCCTCGAAACGGTTCGTCAACGTCTGGCGAATGGGCAACCCTGCCGGCTGATTGCCACGTCGCTGGTGGAGTGCGGCGTCGACCTGGATTTCCCGCGGGTATGGCGGGCGGAGGCCGGGCTCGACCAGATCGCCCAGGCCGCTGGCCGCTGCAACCGCGAAGGGAGCCGCCCGGTGGACGACAGTGTCGTCACCGTGTTCAAGGCGCCCGACCACCCGCCGCCCGCCGAGATCAGGGGACTGACCGGCGACATGCAGCGCATGATGGACAAACACGCTGACCTGTTCTCACCGGCGGCGATTGCCGACTTCTTCGGCGAGGTCTATTGGCGGTTCGGCCCCGACGGTCTTGACAAGAAGAACATCCTTGGGGACTTCAGCATCGGCAGCGGCCAGACAACCTTCGCCTATCGCACCGTGGCGGAGAAGTTCCGCATGATCGAAAGCGGCCTGGTGCCGGTGATCGTGGCGCGGGACGACACGGCGCGTGAAGCGGTCAAACGCCTCGGCATCGAGAAGATCCCGTCAAACGCGCTCGCCCGCGATCTTCAGCCCTTCACGATCCAGGTACCGCCGCACGCGCGGGCGCGGCTGATCGACTACGGACATGTGCGGTTCATCGAGCCGGACAAACGCGGCGACCAGTTTGCCGTCCTCGTGACGGACGAACTCTATGATCCGGATGTCGGGCTACTGTGGGAGGACGCGGAGTACCTGCGTCAGGAGCAGTGGATGGTTTGATTGTGTGCGGCGGATTGCGAAAGGGAGCATCCGGACAGTCACCCGTCTTTTCACCCCTCCTCTGCTCGTCTTCCGCGTAGGCGGAAGACTCGCCTTCTTTCTCTCGCGGATTCCCGCCGCGCGCATCCAGATACCGTTTCGATCCACGCCCCCGCGTCGGGGCGAGGGCATGCACATATCCCGGTCGGGCGGGGCGGCATGATCATCGGCGCGGTCGAAGTAAATGACAAAGGGCGCAACGGCGGCAGACGGCACCAATTCGTCGATGGCCGTGACGAGCACGGCCATGACGGCTCGTAAGTGTGTGCAGCTCAGCCCCGCGTTTCTTGCCGCGCAATAACAGGACCACGGACAATCGGGGGCTCCCAACATTCCAGCCTGTTCAACGCTCGACGATCTCCTCCGACGTCATGGCCATGCTTGTCACGGCCATCTACGACTTTCCAGCGGAACAGCCGCTCCAGCGCTTGCAATCGCAAGCCAGCGGGCACCTTGGATGCGCGCGGCTGATCGTTCGAGCGTACAAGGATGTGTGCATACCCTTACGACTTGATCCGTCCGCAGCACGCATAGATTGACCATTTCGATCCACGCCCCCGCGTCGGGGCGACAGTGCGGCGCGTTCGGCGTCAAGTCCCAGTCGTCGGCGTCGCCCCTCACGCAGGGACGTGGATTGAAACGACAAGGCATGGACGGCCATCAGGCAGGCACCGCGTAGCCCTTCACCCAGCGGTGTTGATAGGGCAGGAAGGGCGGCGGGCTTATCGATGCACGGCGCCGCCCACCCCCAGACGTCACCCCAGCTTGGCGAGCACGTCGAGCATGCTCGGTGACAGGTCGGTGTGGTGGTGCACCAGTTTCCATCCGCCCGCTTCCTTGCGGTAGACATTGGTCACCCGGTGGTCGATGGTCGCGTGGTGGCCGGCAATATCGATCTTGCCTTTTTCGACCCCGGTTTCCACCGCCACGTCGCCACTGACCTGGATCATCCGGTCGACGATCTCGACGCTGCCGCCCCTGGCAATGGATGCGACCTTGCCGAACGAGGCCAGGACCGCGTCGCTGCCGACATCGCGGCCGCCGATCGGATGCTGGGCCGTCGCCTCGGCGCTGTTCGTCCAGATGCCCGCCATCGAACCCGCGTCGCCGGTGGCCATGCTGCTGAGCGCTGCATAGAAGGTATCCGAGGCATCGCGTAGATCGTTTTCCGTCGGCATGATCGTGTCTCCGTGGTTGGCGTTTTGGGTCAGCCAGGTTGCTCGGCTGTCTTGATAGTCCGCCGCTCATGCGGCGGTGGACTCGGTCCCCGACCTGACGGCGTCGGCAAAGCCCTCGCGGGTGTTGGCGCGCGGATAGGGTTCGGTCGGCATCGCCACGCCGAGGAAAGCGCAGAGCGGCGCCCAACCTTCGCGGGCGTCGAAGACCAGCGCCCGGCCGCTCGGCACCAGTGCGCGGGCCGCCGCCTCGTTGTCCCGATAGGCGGCGAGAATGCCTTCGCGGTCCGTCCGACCGTTCAGCGCTTTCCCGATCACCACCCTTTCCGTCATCTGCAGCCATGGCGCCGCGCCCTCCGGCCATGCGGCCCTGTCGGCGATCAGCGGCAGGATGGTCTGCGAAAAGCTGCCGTACCAGTTTTCGGCCTCCCGGACAGAGAGGATCACCCGGGCGTTCGGCCAGACCGTCAGAAGGTCCTGCCAATAGGCGGCGGTCGGAAAATCGACGGCAGACCGGAAGCCGGAAAAGATGGCGTCATAGTCGGCGCGCCCGGCGGCGGCATCGTTCCAGAGGCGGATCTGCCCGGGATCGCTCTGCACTTCCGACATGTGATGGCAGGGGCCGAAGCCCAGCTGTTCGAGGGCCGATTTGAGGGACAATGTCCCGGTTCTGCCGAAACCGGCGCCGATGATTTCAAGTGCCATGGCGGTCATTCTCCACTATGAATACCATCAATCGATGGTCCTTGTATTGATGGAGAGGGTGCCGCAAACCGCCTGGAAATGCCAACGAAACGATTTCATGGGTCATGAATGAAATTGATTTAAGTCGCGTTGATCTGAACCTCCTGGTCACTTTCGAAGTGCTGATGGACACCGGCAGCGTCACCGCGGCGGCCGAGAAACTCGGCCGGACCCAGTCGGCCGTCAGCCACGCGCTGGCGCGCCTGCGTCAACAGCTTGGCGATCCGCTGATGGTCAAGGTCGGCGGCCGGATGGTTGCCAGCCCCTTCGCCAGGCAGCTCATCGACGACGTGCGCCCGATCCTCAGAGGCATCCGCCGGGTGATTTCGCCGGTACGCCCGTTCGATCCTGCCACCAGCGACCGGGTCTTTCGTATCGCCATTCCGACCATCACCCGGCTGATCGCCGCCGTATCCATGCGCGTCACGACCGAGGCGCCGAATGTACGGATCGAATGGCTGCCGCCACACCATGATGTCTACGCGGAACTCAGCGAAGGCCTGATCGATCTGGCGCATCTCGGTGGCGCGCCTCGCCTCCCCGATGGTCTCGACGAACACGTCACTGCGTCCTTCTCGTGGGTGACCTTCGCCCGCCAGGACCATCCGGCGATCGACAACTGGGGCGTCGATGCCTGGCGGCGCTATCCGCATCTGATGGTGAACGTGACCCGCTCAATGCAAAACCCGATCGCCGAAACCGAGCGCCGCGATGAGGGTGGGCGCCAGATCGGCGCAATGATCGCCGATTCTGCCGGCGTCGCATCGATTCTTGCCCGCTCGGACTTCCTCGGGACGTTTCCGACGATCCTGCTCGCCTGGGACATGGAGACCCATGGCCTTTGCGCGATGAAGCCGCCGGTCGCACTCGACCCGGCGCTGATCCGGTTCTTCTGGAGCGCTCGGCTGGCCAACGACCCCGGCGGGATGTGGATCCGGTCGATCGTCATCGACCTCTACGAATCGCTCCAGGCCGAAGCAGAGGCAAGGCTGGCGCCGGACCGGCTGATCGCGGCGCACCCGACTTGAGCAGCGTGAAGGCAACCCTCAAACGGCAACCAAGGGGATCAATATGCTCTCTCTGATGCATAAACAGGCTAATGTCGCTCTACAGGGGCGTTCCGGCGAACCTGGGACCCTCTCCCGCCAGGTCGGCCGGGTTCGTTTCGCTCCGCCTCCAGCACAACAGTCTAGGGCCCACGTCAGATGAAAATCACTGCCATCAAGGCATGGAAGGTCGATCTTCCGCTCAGAGAGGGCCGCTACAGCTGGTCGAACGACAATTTCGTCGAGGTCTTCGATTCGACCGTGGTGTCCATCGAGACGGACGAAGGCATCAGGGGTTACGCCGAGTGTTGCCCGCTGGGTGCGAGCTATCTACCGGCCTATGCGAATGGCGTCCGGACCGGTCTGGCGGAGATCGCTCCCAAGCTGCTTGGATACGATCCGAGGGACCTCGGGGTCGTCAATCGTCGCATGGATCAGGTGCTTCGCGGCCATGCCTATGTAAAGGCGCCGATCGACATCGCCTGCTGGGACATCCTGGGCAAGGCGGCCGGTTTACCGGTCTATCAGTTGCTGGGCGGAGCCGAACAGGACGACATCGCTCTCTATCGTGCGATTTCGCAGGACACGCCGGAAGCGATGGCCGCGAGCGCGCTAAGATACCACGGGGAAGGATATCGCAAGTTCCAGCTCAAGGTCGGTGGCGAGTCCCATACGGATATCGAGAGGATCAGGGTTTGCCGGAAAGCACTTGAGCCGGACAGCATTCTGGTCGCCGACGCGAACACCGGCTGGACCCGTCACGCCGCCGCGCGCGTCGCCGACGCGGTTGGTAGCCTCGACATCTATATCGAGCAGCCCTGCCTGCGCTACGAGGACTGCCTCTCCATCCGGCGACGCACGGCCCGTCCCTTTGTGCTCGACGAGGTCATCGCCACTCCCGACGACCTGCTGCGGGCCATGGCCGACGATGCGATGGACGTGATCAATCTGAAGATTTCCAAGGTCGGCGGCCTGACCAAGGCGCGGCTAATGCGGGATCTGTGCGTGAATTCCGGCGTGGCCATGACGATCGAAGACAGCTGGGGCGGCGACATCGTCACCGCCACCATCGCTCATTTGGCGCGCTCCACGCCCGCGGATTTCTGTTTCTCGGCCACCGATTTCAACAGCTACGGCACTGTCTCGATCGCAAAGGGCGCGCCGATGCGCCGCGACGGCGCGATGACCGCTCCGGACCAGCCGGGCCTTGGTATCGAACCGGACTTCGACCGACTGGGGCAACCGGTGCTGTCGATCGCGATATAGGCTATAGCAGCGAGCGGTCCAGATAGCGGCACGGTTCCAGGAATCCAACCAGCGCTACGCGGCAGTCTGGCGCAGAATGGGAGAACAGCATGAACACGGAAATATTCACCGGTTGCGCCCCGGCTCTGATGACGCCCTGCAAGGAGGACCGGACGCCAGATTTCGATGCCCTGTGCCGCAAGGGCAAGGAACTGATCGAAACGGGCATGCGGGCCGTCGTCTATTGCGGCTCCATGGGAGACTGGCCGCTTCTGTCCGACGAGGTGCGCCAGGAAGGGGTCCGGCGCCTGGTCGAGGCCGGCGTTCCGACGATTGTCGGCACCGGTGCGGTGAATTCGGCCAAGGCAGTCGAACACGCCGCCCATGCCGCCCGCATGGGCGCGCAGGGCCTCATGGTCATTCCGCGCGTCCTGTCCAGGGGGACATCGAGCCAGGCACAACGCGCCCACTTTTCCGCGATCCTCGAAGCCGCGGCCGATCTGCCGGCCGTCATCTACAACAGCCCCTATTACGGGTTCGCCACCCGCGCCGACCTGTTCTTCAGCCTGCGTGACAACCACCCGAATCTGATCGGGTTCAAGGAATTCGGAGGGGCCGACGACCTGCGCTATGCCGGCGAGTTCATCACCAACAAGGACGACAATCTGACACTGGTCGTCGGCGTCGATACCCAGGTCTTCTACGGTTATGTCAATTGCGGCGCGCGCGGCGCGATCACCGGCATCGGCAATGTGCTGCCCCGCGAGGTTCTGCATCTGGTCTCGCTCTGCGAACAGGCGGCTGCCGGAGACGTCAAGGCCCGGACGCAGGCGCTTCAGCTCGATCAGGCCCTCGGCGTGCTGTCCTCCTATGACGAGGGACCCGACCTGGTCCTCTACTACAAATACATGCATGTCCTGAACGGCGAGGACGCGTATCGGCTTCATTTCAATCCGACCGACGCACTGAGCGACAGCCAGCGCCATTACGCCGAGGCCCAGTATCGGCTTTTCCGCCGATGGTATGACGGCTGGCGAGAGCAACCCGAGATTCTTGCGAAATGCGCTTAGATTGAGCCGTTTCCAAGAAAAGTGTACGCGTTTGTCCGCCGGGAAAGTGCGAAGAATCAAAGCCGGCGCCGAGCGATCCCTCGGGCAGGCACGGGACATCGCGTCGGGCGCCGTGGTGGAACCGCTGCACCGGGCTGGAAATGTTATTGACGGACACCGCTGACCGCCCAGACCCGGTGGGGGATGAGCAATGGATCGTCCGGGAAACGCTCTGACGGGATGTCTTTCAACGCCGCATCGAATCGTTCGATAGCCGGAGCGTCGAGACTCGCACTGACGCCGGCGCTGGCGCGAATACGCCCGCGCCATTCATCGTGCCGGTACGGCTGCACCACGTCGAAGGAGAATGTCTCGAGCGCTTCGAAACCTACGCCGGAAAGGTCTCCCAGCCATTGCGGATAAATCCCGGTTCCGCCGGCCATCGTCCAGGACGGATTGGTGTCGATGATGAACTGCTCGGTGGCGTTCACTACGTTTCCAGGTAGCGGCAACCAATCAAAATGAGCAACGATAACCCGGCCGCCCGGAGCCAGAACCCGCTCGACCTCGGTAGCGGCTTTGTCGCGGTCGAACCAGTGCCAGCATTGCCCGGCTGTCACCACATCGAAGCGCCCGGCCGGCGCGTCGATAGCCTCGGCCCGGCCCTCCCGATAGACGACCGAGACACCGGCTGATCGGTCGAGCGTCCTCGCCTCTTCAAGTAGTGCAACCGACGGGTCGGTGCCGACAACCTCGAGGCCGCGCTCGGCCAGACCGCGGGCGACCGTGCCGGTCCCGGTGCCGAGATCGAGGGCGCGCAATCCCGGGACGATCCAGCCCCGCTTGCTCACTTCATCAAAAAAAGCCGGCGGGAAGCCGGCGCGGAAGCGACGGTAGTCCGCTGCAGTCCTGCCGAAATCGATCGACCGCCCGAAGGCGCGTGTCGACAAAATGTCCGGCTCACGAACCATTTGTCCCACTCCTGGCGACCGTCGGTTACCTAAGACGGTCGAATGCTGTTACGGCAGACACGACCAATACCACTCGTCTCCTCGGACTTGATCCACTGTTGTGAGGCTTAAGTTCCCGCCGGCCATCGTCCGGGGATTTTGTCCGCCCCAAGGGGCCGGTTGCTCGGCCTCCATCCTTTCTCCGTCGTCATCCTGCGATTTGATCGCAGGATCAAGTCCAAACGGCATGACGTCATCGTTATCATGCTTCCCCATAACGATCCTTCGATCGAGTCGAAGGATGACGGTGGAGGAGTGGCGCCGCCCGTGCGACCGCCCCACGCGACTACGGTGACTGGCCGAACAGATAGTCGTCCGCCGGTGGCGCCCTGGCGATCAGACCATGTTCGACCAGGAACGCGGCCATCCGGTCGTATCGAGTCCGATCCGCGAGCCCCGGGCGCAAGGCGAAGAACCGCACACTGGCGGCCCAGGCGCGCTTGTTCAGCTCCGTGTCGAGCTTGTCGTCGTAGCTGACGAACGCCATCCAACCCGCCTCGGGGTCATCGGCGATCGCCCGGGCGCCGCGTTCGACTGCCGCGAGAAACGCTGCAACGACCTCGGCGTCGATCGTGGTTTTGTCGGCGATATAGATGAGCTCGGAGTATGCCGGGATCGGCCCCTTCTCGATATCGAGGACCAGCGGCGACTTGCCGGCGAGCGTCACCTGGATCGGTTCGAAGTTGCGGTAGGCGTCGGTCATCACGTCGACCGTGCCGTCGAGCAGGGCCTTGACCTGGGCAAAGCCGACATCCACCAGCGTCACGTCGTCAATGCCGATGTCGTGGGCGGCCAATGCGATCTTCAACAGGCCACGCTGGGCAGCCGCGCTGTCGGAATAACCGATGCGCTTGCCGCGCAGATCATCGACGGTGGCCACAGGCCCGCCTTCAACCGCAAGGATGACATTGAGCGGTATCGGGATCAGCGTACCGACCACGGTAAGCGGACTGCCGTCCGCCACCTCGATCTGGGTGCGGATCTGATCGGACATACCGATGGCCACCCGGCCGTCCAGCACCATTGCCACATTGTCGGCGCTGTCGGTCGGCGTCACCAGGCTCACGTCCAGGCCGGCGTCGGCGAAAAAGCCGCGCTGCAGAGCGACGATCACCGGGCCGTGGTCCGGATTGGCGAACCAGTCGAGACCGACCGCGACTTTCTTCAATGGCTCGACAGCAGCCTGGGCGGGCGCTGAGACGGTTAGGCCGATTAGTGCGACGATCAGGACCCACAGGCGGAAGACGGTCATGACGGGACTCCGGGCGGCGATGATTGGCAGGATATTGCCAGCGCGAAGATGATCACGTCCGGCCGCGCCTGGCCAGACCTGCCGACCTGCAGCAAGGGCGGCTTGCCGCTCGTCATCACACGTGTTCCAACCTCCCGATTCGACAAACAATGGCAATGCCGGCCGCTTGCTTCAGGCGAACCGCAAGATCGGTGCTGTGATCGGCAAGACACCGGCACAGATCGCAATCGCCTGGGTGATCGCCAACCCGGCGGTCTCGGTCGGCGTTATGGGCTGTGACCAGATCGCCGATCTTGACGAGAATCTGGGTGCGCTCGGCTGGAGACTGAGCGACGATCATCTCGCCCGATTGAACGGCGCTGGAATCTGAGATTCATGCAATCGCCTGCCGGCGTTGCTCGCGGAACGAGATCAGGCGACGCTGGCGGTCATCCCACAGGGCCAGCCGCACGCAGCGAAGACTCTCGGGCATGCTGAGCCGGCCGATCTCCGCGAGGCGCGGATGATCGCGCAGGACCTGCGGCAGCCGATAAAACGGAATCCGGCTGCACAGGTGGTGGATGTGATGGGCTCCGATATTGGCGGTGAACCAGCGCAGGATCGGCGGCAGATCATAGTGGGAGCTGCCGTGCAGCGCCGCCTCGTGAAAGCTCCATGACTCGTGTTCGTCCCACACCGTCTCCTCGAACTGATGCTGGACATAAAAGAGCCAACTGCCGATCGATGCGGCGAGCAGTGTGATCGGAAGGTGCACGAGAAGAAATGGCCCAAGCCCGACCAGCCAGATCATCGCAACCACAGACAGAACGATGGCAAGGTTGGTCGCCATGGCGCTGATCCATGGTCCCCGGTAGCGCATAAGCCCAAGCGGCAGGCGCTGTTGCAGGTAGAAAAGATAGGCCGGACCAAGCCCGAACATAACCAGTGGGTGACGGTAGAGGCGGTAGCCGAGGCGACCGAGCGGGGACAGGGCCGCATATTCGTCGACCGTGAGAATGGCGATATCACCCATGCCGCGCTGGCCAAGGTTGCCGGATGTGGCGTGGTGCTGGTTGTGGGTCCGCCGCCAATGGTCATAGGGGGTCAGGGTGAGCACACTGAGGACTCGGCCAATCCAGTCGTTCAGATGCTTCTGGCGAAAGAACGAACCGTGCCCGCAGTCGTGCTGGATGGCAAACAATCGAACCAGCAGGCCGGCAGCGGGAATAGCCAGCAACAGGGTGAGCCAATAGGACCAGGACAGGGCGCTCCACATTGCCACCCAAAGCAGGACGAAGGGAACGATGGTGATCGCCAGTTCGACCAGGCTTCGACCGGCGTGCGGGACCCGATAGCGATTGAGAATGGTGGTCCAGCTCCGCGCATCGGTCGCGACCGACCCTACCCCCGAGCCGCCAACAGCGGCGGCTGTGTCTGTCGCAGTGTCGAGACCGGACTTCATCGGCAACGGTCTTCGGACGATCAGGACTTGGCGGACGAAGCGGGCGAGTCTGCCTTGAGACGCCACATCTGGAAGCCCTGGTTGCGAAGCGCCGCCTCGACCTCGCCGCGCGGCAGGTCGTAGGGAAGCGCCTGCTCAGCCGCTATGTTTCCATCGGCCTGCCACGGACCGAATCGCTCAGGCAGATCGCCGCCCTCATCGTCAGCGGCGAAGGCACGCAGGCCGTTCTTTGCCTGCGACTTGAAAACGTACATCTTCATCCATCGTCCTTTCGTCGAGAGGATCCTGCGGAAGCGCGACCGACAACGACGGCCGCCGCGCATATCGGGGTCAGCCGCCGACCTGGCTCCGGAGTTGATCCTGCCGGACAACCCGTTGACAGGCCTCGTTGTCGCTCTTGACCCGATACTGGACGACGCCGTCGCGTTCGGGCAGCAACGCAACAATCCGGTACGGTCCGGGCGCCGCCCTGGCGAAAGAGGGGCTCGCCGCGAGGCGGACCTCGTGGCCGACCGCAAATGCATGCCCGCCGCTCACGGCAGGTTCGACGGACGCCATGGCGTAGTTCCTTTTGTTGGACCAGCCATTGTCATCACGGCCGGCCGATGCACACCGCAACGACCAATCCGTGGACACGGCAGAGGTGAAACAGGTGATGAGGTCAGGCAGAGCCGGCGGTCTGCATTGGTGCCGGTTGCCGATACTTTGGGACGAAGCCGGCAACGTACCGGGTCCGTGCTGGCGATCCCGACCGAAACGCAAGACCGGCCGCCATACCGAGGGCAACCGGCCGCCGTCACGGCCGTCCGCAATAAAGTATGGGGTATTTCGCCGGAATTCGCCAGTTATTTCTTGACCGCGTTGGGTTTTTCGACGCCCGAACAGAAGAAAAACGGACGACGGTTCAAGTCGTTTCACAACGGATTTTGATATTGGTTTGCGAGAGTGTCGTCTCAGCTCGGAGTTTGATTGGTGTTTCCGGCAACAGTTCCCACGTTCACCGCGGGAGACGACACCTAAGTCCATCACGCCGGGCGATTATTCCATTCGCGTGGCCAATCGCTTGGCACTTGAAGGGGTTGGGCAGTGTTCTTGATCATACGGAACACCGCCCGCCTCGGGCCAAAGCCAGCCGAATTGAAAGCCTCAGCGCCGGGCCGCCTCACCAGTCGCGGGCCGGCTCGATCGCTGCCGCCCCCCGCCTTTGGCCGACGCACCGCCGTCACGGTTGGGGCCACGATATTTCGACCGGGACTTCCATGCCGGCGGCCGGCGTCGCTTGCTCCCCCCGCGGGCCGGACGGGCACCGTTGCCCGGTGCGTTTGTCGACGCCGCGGTGGTTTCTTCGACCGGCATGTCGCCCTCGGCCGCGATCCGGCTTCTGATCAGCCGTTCGATCGCGCGCAGGAACGGCACCTCGTCGGCGCTGCACAGCGAGATCGCCACGCCCGCCGCCCCCGCCCGACCGGTACGGCCGATGCGATGCACGTAAGTCTCCGGGACATTCGGCAGTTCGTAATTGATGACGTGAGTGATCCCCGCCACATCGATGCCGCGAGCGGCGATGTCGGTGGCGATCAGCACGGGAACCCGGCCGCTGCGAAAGGAGGCCAACGCCCGTTCGCGTTGACCCTGGCTCTTGTTGCCGTGAATCGCCGCCGCCTTGGTACCGGCCTTGGCCAGCTTCCGCGCCACTTTGTCCGCTCCGTGCTTGGTGCGGGTAAAGACGAGCGCGCGCTCGATCGGTTCGTCCTTCAGCATCGTTGCGAGCTTCTCCGGCTTGTCGCCGCGGGCGACATGAACCACCTGCTGATCAATCAGCGCGGCGGTGGTCGCCGGCGGTGCAACGCGGATGGTCTCCGGTTCAACCAGGATCTCGTCGGCCAGCCGGGCGATGTCCGGCGCCATGGTCGCCGAGAACATCAGCGTCTGCCGTTCCGGCGGCAGCTTGGCGATGATCCGGCGAATGTCACGGATGAATCCCATGTCGAGCATCCGGTCGGCTTCGTCGAGAACGAGGACATCGACCGCATCGAGTTTGAGCGCGCCAGCGCCGGTGAGGTCGATCAGGCGCCCCGGCGTGGCGACGACAATGTCGGCTCCGGCGGAAACTGCTCGGATCTGTTTGCGGATCGGCACACCGCCGATCACCAGTCGCACACTGATCGGCAGATGCCGGCCATAAATGGTGAAGGCATCGGCGATCTGGCCGGACAACTCACGGGTCGGGCTGAGAACAAGGACGCGGCAATGCTTGGGTGCCGCCGGTTTCGGCGCCGCTGCGAGCCGGTTAAGGATCGGCAGGGCGAACGCGGCAGTCTTGCCGGTGCCTGTCTGGGCAATCCCGATCAGGTGGCGACCAGCGCCGACCAACGGAATTGCGGCGGCCTGAATCGGAGTCGGGGTTGAATAGCGCGCGTCCTTGAGGGCGCGGCCAATAGGCTCGGCAAGGCCGAGCTCTGCGAATGACATGTGTGGTTTCTTTCTTGATATTACGCGATCGTCGACCGCCCCGTCGGAGCGGATCGCGATCGTCAGGCGTTGGGGACATCCCCGCGCGGCCTGGGTTGTCTTGTTGTTGATTGGAAATTTCGCGGGCCGAACACCGAAATTCGGATAACGCGCTTCGAGCCCGCAGCCCCTATATCGGCGCTTCGGGCATCGATTACCAGCTCTTTTTTTTATGGGAACGGAACGATCTGGCTTAACCCGCTTCTTTCATGTCGAGGCTGTGGAACCATCAAAGAGCCCCCAATGGTCCGGCAGGCGGTCGCGCCCGGATGTCCATCGACCGTAACCCATCAGGCTGCTGCGGCATCCGCCAGATCGATATTGTGGTGGTCGGCGAGGTCAGCCAGGAACCGGCTGACTTCGTCGCTTCGCCGGGCGTCACTCCACCCAAGCGACCGGCCGACGATATCCGACACCTCGTTGACCAGGGCTGCGGTGACACTGCCAGTGATCGCCAGGGACGTGCGACCATAGAAGAGGTCGCCGAGGCGTTCGACCATCTCCTGTCCGGCTAGATATTGGATCTCGCGACGCGAATAGTCCGTCGCCTGGGCGAGCGGCACATCGGGGCGCTCACCGCAAAAGCGGGCAACGGCTTCCGCCGCCGTACCGTAGCGTCGAACAAGCAGCGCTGCCCGCGCCGCCGGCAGTGCGTGGCGTCGCGCAAGGTCGCGCGCGAAGCGCTGGCGATCGTCCGGAAAGCCGGCACCGCCCCCGATCGGTAGGCTGCGCGTGCCGCCGAGACGCGGGCGATCCAGTCGCTGCAGCACGGCGTCAGCGGCCTCCTCCGCGAAGGCGCGAAAGGTCGTCCATTTGCCGCCGACCAGGTCGAAGACCGGGAACGGCCGGTCGCGATCAGCCTCGCTCACCGGGATCGAGTGGTCGCGGGTGACCTCGCCCGTCTCCGTCCCGGCCATTCGGGGGAGCGGCCGGATGCCGCAATAGCGGTAGACGATGTCGTCGGGCGCTACGTCGATGTCAGGAAAGATCTTCCCGAGAGCCGCAAGCATATAGGCAACTTCGTCCGCCTCGCAGCGCGCCGCGTCAGCATCGCCGACGGCGATGTCAGTTGAACCGAGCAACACCCGGTTGAGATAGGGATAGACGAGGCAGATACGACCGTCCTGCGACTCGAAATAAACCATCCTGCCGTCGAGCCGATCGAGCAGGTCCGGCTTGTCGAGAATGAGATGGGAACCCTTGGCACCGCCGATGCGGGTCGTGGCAAGACCGAGTTCCGCATTGACCCTGTCGATCCACGGTCCCGCGGCGTTGACGACGATTTGCGGTTCCACTTCCCAAATGGTGCCATCGATCCCGTCACGCAGCGACACCTTGCCGGCCGTATGACCGACGACCGCGACATGATTGAGCGCGACGCCTGCCGGGTGATCGGCCATGGCGTCCAGCGCCAGTTCGAGGCCGAGGCGCTCGGGCGCCGTGATCGCCGCATCGTAGTAGGTCGCTCCGCCCAGGAAATGCCGATCGATGCCGGGGAGCAGGCGCCGCAGTTTCGTGCCGCTCAACAGGCGATGGCGCGGCATCTGCCGCTCGCGCCGGCCGAGCAAATCGTAAAGGGTCAGGCCCGCCGCAATGGCCGCAAATCCACGCTCACGGATCCTGGCGCGACACCCGAGGAACCGCCGCACCGCACCTAGTAGTCCGCCGAAGACGTTCGGTACCGGAACGACCGTTTCGAGCGGGTGGACCAGGTGCGGAGCATTCCTGAGCAGGCGGTTCCGCTCCAGCGCCGACTCTCGCACGAGTCGAAAGTCGCCGGTTTCCAGGTATTTCAGACCACCGTGAATCATGCGAGACGGCGCGGCGCTGGTCCCGGCACAAAAGTCGCCACGGTCGACAATCAGACAATCGACGCCTTGCAAGGACAGATCACGGAAGACACCCAGGCCATTAATGCCTGCGCCAATGATGAGCACCGGGGCGCGCTTGCCGCGAATCCGCGCGATGAGATCGCTCCGGCTTGGGCGGCGTACCGTCATCTTCAGATGCGCAGTGCGTGCCAGAGCGGCGCGACCCGTTCGATCGCCTCTTGATAGCGCTTATAAGCGGCCGAGAGATCCCGGTGGCGATCGCGATCCGGATAGAGGCGGTGCAGCACCCGGCGCGTCGCTGTCGAGGCGGCGTCGATCGACGGGTAGCGGCCAACCCCGACGCCGGCGGCCAAAGCAACACCAAGCGCACCGACCTCCTCCTGGTCGACGACGGTGATCTCGAGGTCCAGTGCGTCGGAAAAGAGCTGGCTGAACATCGGGTTGCGCGCGCCACCACCGGCGAGCGTCGCAGCTGTGACAGGAAACCTGGTGCGCAGGACGTCGACGTGCTCCTTGTGATTGAACACGATCCCTTCGAACACGGCGCGCAGAACGTCCCCCCGCCGGTGCCATCCCTGCAAGCCGATGAGGCTTGCCGAGGCCTCGCCACCGCGGGGCGATCCGAACAGGAACGGATGGTAGATCAGCCGGCTTTCGTGGCCGAATGCGGCAGCGACCTCGTCGTCGACGAAGTTGAAGACCGAGGCACCGGTTTCGTTTGCCAATTCCACCGCGTCACGGAAGAACTGGTGCATGATCCATTCGCTGTTGGCGCTCGAGGCCGGCGAAATCGCCATGTTGTTCCACTCGCCCGGCCGAAACCCGTTTCGGCAGAACCAGCGTGCGTCGAGGGCCGGCTGTGAGGAAATCACCTCGTTGATGCTGTAGGTGCCCGCGATCAGGCAAAGCTGTCCGGGTTTGACGCAACCGGTACCGATGGCGCTCGCGGTCACGTCGTGGAGCCCGGTGACGACCGGAGTCCCAGGCACAAGCCCGGTGTCACCGGCGGCTGCCGCGGTCACTGTCCCGACGACATCGGTAACCGCGAGGATCGGCGGCAGGGCTGTGGCCAGTTCGTCGAGGCCAAACAGCGAGAGCACCGCCGGATCATAGGTCTGGGTGTTGACGTTGGTAAACGAGACGCTCGCCTCGGTCGTGTCGGTAGCAACGATGCCGGTCAGCTGAAAGCGCAGCCAATCCTTGCAGGAGACGGCCCAACCGATGTCCGCGTACCGGTCGGGCTGATGCTCTTTGATCCAGGCCAGGACGGCGGCAGGCGCTGCTTGACTGGGCTGCTGGCCAGTCAGTTCGAGCGACCGGGCGAGCACGCCAGCGTGCTGCCAATCGCCGACAATATCGACCGCCCGGCTGTCGAGAGACAGAACGGCTTTGCCAAGCGGCGTGCCGTCGCGGCGCAAAGGATAGACGCCATCTCCGTGCCCGGTTACCCCGATGCCGGCGATCGAAGCAGGATCGACCCCGCTGTTGGCCAGGCAGGTCCGAATTGCCTCGACGGCTACCGACCACACGGTCGCCATGTCTCGCTCGACATGTCCCGGCGCCGAAAACAGCTGAGGCGCCTCGGCCCGACCGATCCCGACCGCCTTGCCGTGCAGATCGAAGAGCACCGCCTTGGTGACGGTCAGGCCGCTATCGATGCCGAGCAGATGGGTCGCCACCATGTCAGTACTCCAAGGCTAATGGAGCGACTTTGACGTCTGAGTCCAACTTGCGGCCAGGCTCACGCTCACATGTCAATTTTATAAGCTCCATTAGAATCGGACGCTTCCCGGAGTAGCGCCCAGGCGCCGGATCGGTCGATGACGAACGCGGTCGGTGGATCCGGGTGATCGCACTAGGCGGACTGCATCGCGATCCAACCTGCTACCGCCACCCGGGCACACACGGGATCCACGATCCCGACCGGTGAACATAATGTGTTGTCAAACAGGCGCCAATCCTCAGACTGTTCCAGTGGCAAATCCCGGATTCGAGGCGCATCAATGACGTTCGACTACACCGCAATGGGGTTCTACACGTTTGATTGCCTCGGGCGTCCGGTCACCCACCTGCCATCCGGGGCCGGCACGATCTACATCGACGAGATGACCCTGGCGGTCTCCGGCACCGCCGGCGCCGGTGCGATCGTGGCAGCCAAATACGGTCTGTCAGTCCAGGCGGTGGGCGCGGTCGGGGGCGACGATATGGGCGACTGGGTGCTGATGAAGCTCGAAAGCTTCGGCATCGATACACAGACAATGCAGCGCATCCCGAACATGTCGACCTCGTCCTCGATCATCACGACCCGGCCCGACGGCGCCCGACCGGCATTCCACAAGAAGGGCGCGACCAATGCCTTCTTCGTCTCCGATCAGGAATTCGATCGTGTGCTCGACACCCGGATCCTCCATGTCGGCGGCGTCGGCCTGATGGACCGGATGGATGGCGGCCGCACCACCGACGTGATGAAGACGGCAAAGGCCCGCGGTTGCATCACTACCCTGGACGTCTTCGCCAGCACCCCGGCAGCGCTGCCCGTGGTCGAGGCGTTGCTGCCCTATACCGACTACTTCCTGCCGTCCGAAGAGGAGGCCGGAGCGTTATCCGGCCGCACCGATTTTGACGATATGGCGAATTTCCTCCTCGACAAAGGCGCAGGATGTGTTGTCCTGACCCTCGGCGCGGCCGGTGCTCTCTACCGCCATCGCGACGGCACCCGGTTTCACCTGCCGGCCTTCGACATCGAGGTGGTTTGCACCTGCGGTTGCGGCGATAGTTTCAATGCCGGCTTTGCAACGGGACTGCACCAGGGGCTCGATCCGGAAGGCTGCGTCCGGCTGGCCCAGGCCACGTCCGCCCAAACCGCCATGGGCCTCGGGTCCCAGGCCGTGGTCCGGTCGCTGGCGGAGACGGAGGCCTTCGCCCGAACCACCCCGACCCGGGATTAGTGGTCCAACGCTGTTTCTGACGGGAACCATGGCCGCGGAGCGAGGCGTTGCCAAGAGCGGCGATGCCGGCGACGTACCCGATCGTTTACCATCCGTGTTTCGTTGCGCTGCCGTCCTTTTGCCGCCATTGTCACCCACCACGAGGGACAGATTGGCTCTCGCTCGCCGAGCCGCCTGGCCTCACGTTCGTGGATGCAGCGGCCTGCCTTCGACCAGTGTTTCATTCGCCGATCGTCCGGCGTTTCACCATCAAGGATCCGACCCATGTCACATGGTTGGCGACTCGCGGCAGCTATTGCCGTCTTCTTCGCTCCCGCTCACCTGAGCGCACAGACCGAAGTGGGCGCGGTAACCCGAGCACAGGGAGAGTCCATCGGTATCCACGAAGGCTCGCGGCGGTCGCTGAGCGCCGGATTGCCGGTCTACCTTAAGGAAGAAGTCTCCACGGCCGCATCGGCAAAGCTCGAAATCACTTTTGCGGACGGCACGGTGCTCACCCTCGGCGAACAGGCGCGGATCGTCATCGACGCCTTCGTTTACAACCCAGGAGATGGGCTGGATCAACTGCTGGTCTCCACCAGCGGCCCCTTCCGCATGGTCAGCGGCGCACTGAAACGGCCGGCCGCGACGATCGAGGTGGACACGCCGGTCGCGCTGATCGGCGTGCGTGGCACCGATTTCTGGGCCGGGCCCATCGATGATCGCTATGGCGTTCTGTTACTAGAGGGCGCCGTCACCGTGACCAATGATGCCGGTACTGCAACACTCGACGAACCTGGCCAGGGGGTCAATCTCGACAGCCGGGACCTTCCACCGGACCCGGTGACAACCTGGCCGGTCGAGAAGGCGGCACGAGCGCTCGGGGCCGTCACCTTTAATTGAGCTGGAGTAGAATGCAGGCATCGGTGTGTCTCGACCGACAGCACGACGGCACCAATCGCGGCAAACTCATCGTCCAGGTCAGCTCCCCGCCCGAGATGTCTTAGGCGCCACCGGTTGAGAGGCAAGCCAGGCTCGATCAGGGGACACGGAGACGGGCACACCGGTGAAGGATCCGGGCGGCGTGAAATCTCCGCCGGCACAAGCGCCGTCGAAATCGGTTGGCTCTTCAACCCGGTCGGTAAGGTGACTTTCCGCCCATCCCCTGGACGTCCGAAGCGAAAAGCCGACGCCAGGCCGATATCGGGAGACCATCACCATGGCAGACTGGTTCGAACAGCCCGGCATTATCGTTTTCACCGAGAACTATGACGCCTGCCTGGCGTTCTACGGCAAGACGCTCGGGCTGCAACAGGTCGACAAGAAGGAAGGGCTCACCACATTCGCGTTCGGCGCGGCTTATCTGATGGTCGAAACTGGCGGCGTCGCCAGCACCGGTGAAAAGGCCCTCGCCGAGAATCCGATCACCATCCGCTTCAATGTCGCCGATGTCGCAGCTGCGGCCGAGATGTTGCGCCAACGCGGCGTTGAGGTCATCATCCGGCAATGGGACTGGGGTATAACCGGGACGATGTTCGACCCCGACGGCAACCGGGTGCAATTGAAGAACCACACCAACGAGTATGCAGTGCGTGACACCGGAGACGTCTGATCCAAGCCATCATGATCGCCGCCCGGAAACCGATTTCACCACAGAGCACGACGCGGAATGCCTGTCGGTCATTCTCTGGTTCGCAATATCCGTGTGTCAGATATCGAAACCTGATTGCTGCGTGACTGGATCCTGGGGGGATCAGCTGGCGTGACCACCCTCACCATCGTCGTCTTTGTGGTCGTCTATCTGGCCATGGCCCTCGGTCGCGTGCCGGGCTTCAAGGTCGACCGCGCCGGCGCCGCCCTGGTCGGCGCATTCGTGTTGCAGGTAACCGGCGCGATCTCCATGGAAAAAGCATGGCAATCGGTCGACTATTCGACCATGGCACTGCTCTTCGGGCTGATGATGGTCTCGGCCCAGTTCACCATGTCCGGATTCTACACCGCCGTGACCGGTTGGGTGGCAGGAGTCCACACCGGTCCGCCGATGCTATTGGCGGTGGTCATCGGTACAGCGGGAGCGCTATCCGCGCTCCTCACCAACGATGTGGTCGCCGTGGCGATGGCGCCACTCCTGGTCGATGCTTGCCGCGCCCGGCACCTCAATCCGGTGCCCTATCTGCTGGCGCTCGGCTTTGCCGCCAATGCCGGCTCGGTCGCAACCATCATCGGCAGCCCGCAGAACATCGTCGTGGCCGAGGCGCTGGACCTGCCCTTTGTCACCTATACCCTGGCCACCATCGTGCCGGCACTGTTCGCCATGCTGACGATCTGGCTGGTCCTGGTCTTTTTCTATCGCGGCAGGTGGGTAGGCAGCAAAAGCCTCGGTGGCAGCCAGTCGGCTCCCGTGCCGTTCGATCGGATTGAAGCGGTCAAAGGCGGCCTGATTGCGCTGCTCGTCCTCGTCGCCTTCGTCTTCTCCGACATACCGCGGGCTCAAATCGCGCTCGGCGCGGCCGGCCTGCTGTTGCTCAACCGCCACTTCACTTCGCGCGACATGATGCGTGAGGCCAACACCAGCCTGTTGATCATGCTGTTCGGGCTCTTCATCGTCAACGCCGCGTTCGCCGCGACCGGACTGCCGGATCGGGCGATTGCCGGGCTGGAAAGCGCGGGCGTGAACCTGACCAGCCCCGAGTGGTTGTTCGCGATTGCGGCGTTGGCGAGCGACATCGTCGGCAATACGCCGGCGGTCATCCTGCTGACCCCGCAGATCGACGGCATCACGGCCGGGATCGCAGTCACCCTTGCCAGCGGCCTTGCCAGCAATCTGGTGGTTTTCGGCAGCCTCGCGACCATTATCGTCGTCGAAGCCGCCAAGGATCGGGGAATTGCCATCTCCTTCGCCGAATTCTCACGATCCGGCGTTCCGATCACGATCGTCTCGCTCGCCTTCGCCTTCGCCTGGGTGACCCTCGTGCCGGGGGCTTAGCGCGAAATTCTGTCGGGGCAACACAGTGGATGGAGACCGCGACCGATTGATGCCGCGGACCCGTTGGCAAGTCTGATTACCCTGGCAGGGCGCCGGCGGCCGGACTGGCACGGACGGGTCAAGCTATGGCACAAACGCTGTTCCCTCACGCGTACACGCACGGGTATGGTTGTTGCCGAAGCACCAGGAAGGACCGGCCCGATGATCGCAGTTCGTCTTTCTCTCTGTCTTTTCTTCGCCCTCGCAGTGCCGAACCTGGCTATAGCTGACGATGCGCCGGAGCCGGGCGTGCGCTACAAGGTCACCGGCGTTGCCAGCGACGACACGCTGAACGTCCGGGCCCAGCCCGGCACGGACGCCGACATCATCGGCGCCATCGGCCCCGATGCCGGCAATGTCATCGTCACCGGATCAAGCTGGAAGGTCGGTCAGTCGACCTGGTGGGAACTTCCTTTTCCGGGCGCCGACCGCGGCCTGGGCTGGGTCAATGGGCGGTTCCTGACCCGCCAGACGGATTCAGCGGCGGAGGATACCAACTATCCGCTCGACTGCGGCGGCACCGAGCCGTTCTGGTCGTTGACGGTCCAGGGCGACCGGGCACAGTTCAAACTGTGGATCGAAGAAGAGGAACAGACCCTCGACGCAAGCCGATGGATGGCGGCCCGGGGCATGCGCGGCTGGTTCGTCGTCCGGCTGGCCGAGACGGAAACAACCGGCGGCGGCGGGCTCCTGACCGTGCGTAGTGCCGACCAGGCGTTTTGTTCCGATGACATGTCCGACACCGACTATCCGTTCTTCGCAACCGTCATCCTGCCCGACGACCAGGTCTTCGGTGGCTGCTGCAGCCGCGGCGCGCCTTGATCGGTCCCGCAACGCCTGCACCCGCTCCTCTGGGGCGGGGTAGTCAGTACTTCAGGCGCCCACACCGATTCGGTTGTCACGGGCTGTCACGCCGGCGCTGACGAAGCGGGAGCCTGCGACGGCGCTGTTGACGTCCTTTCCCGGGACCAGCGGGTGTTTTCGGCTCGGTCTCTGCATCCTTTGGCGCCGAGCGCCGTGACCTGGCGGCGGCGGGCTTCTTTTCCGGCGCAGCCTCCTTTTGTTTCGGAGCCTTGGACCGAGACCGCTTGACGACGGGGGACTTCTTTTCTGATGCAGCCTCCTTGTGTTTCGGAGCCTCGGACCGAGGCCGTTTGGCGGCGGGGGGCTTTTTTCCCGACGCAGCCTCCTTGTGTTTCGGAGTCTTGGACCGAGGTCGCTTCGCAGCGGGACCTGGAGCATCGGAACTGACGGTCGCGGCCATCTCCAATCCAAACAACGCCGCAACATCGCTGTCTTCAAGCACCTTGTCTCCGGCCGGCGCTCCCTTGTTGAGCTCATCCGGTCCGGCGCCGACAAGCAGATCCTTTTCGTCCACACCACGCAATACGAACAGAAGATGCGGCTCCTGATCGAGTCTGGCTCCAATGCCATAAAGTGCCGCAGCAACGTGCTTGCACATATCGGCCCAGTCCGGGCAGTCGCAGGAAAGCTCGATTTCCCCCGGCGAGGGAAACAAGCCATCGCCCTTGCGACTGACGCGGTCCATTACGTTCGTGGTCAAACGGCCTTGCAGGAGTTCCACAAGCGAGTCGATCGTGCCGCCGCAATCCTGACAGATGGATTTCCAGCGTTTCCCTCTGACCGGCGTGACGGTAATACTGACGTTGTAGAGATCAGACCCGGCAACTATTGCAACGACTTCGCCTTTCCTGATCTGCAGGTCCAGGACGGAGCCGTTGCGAACGTAAGATCGGCCGCGCGGTAGCCTGTTCGCGTAGTCGCTGTAGAGCTCCAGGTTTGTGCACCAAGAGCGGCCCCAGAAGCTCCTGGCGATCGTCCGGCCTTCAATCGTAATCGGGGAAACGGAGTTTCCCTCCGCTCTCAACTCGGCCAGCATCTGCCGGGCTCGGCGCCGTCGTTCGGCCACCGACACATACGATGGCCACCCGAAGTAGCTCATCCCATCAGGTCTCCTTCATTGCAGCGTCAAGGTCGAGCGCCACGAGTTTCAGCAAATCTTCGTCTTTCATCTCGGTCAACATCGCGTCAGCAGCTCCGCCGAGAACATCCCCAGCCAATTTCTGCTTTGACTCTATGATTCGGTCAATCTTCTCCTCGACAGTTCCTCGGCAAATGAACTTGTGCACGAGCACGTTTCTGGTCTGCCCGATCCGGAAAGCACGGTCGGTCGCCTGGTTCTCCACGGCCGGATTCCACCATCTATCAAAATGGATGACGTGTGAGGCGGCAGTCAGGTTGAGCCCGGCGCCTCCGGCTTTGAGAGACAAAACGAAAAACGGTGGGCCTTCGTCAGTCTGGAACTGCTTCACCAGATCCTTGCGTTTCCTGACCTCGGTGGCGCCGTGCAGGACGAGTCCGGGTCGGCCGAACACTGAGCCCAGGAACGCCGCGAGTGGCGCCGTCGTCTCCTTGAACTGCGTGAAAACGAGCACTTTTTCCTGCCGGGCAGCGATAACCTCGGTGATATCGCGCAGACGTCCGAGCTTGCCGCTGTCCCCTTCTGCCCATGAATCGTCGCCGAGCCATTGCGAGGGATGGTTGCAGATCTGCTTCAGCCGCATGAGGAAAGCCAGGACGACGCCCCTGCGCTCTATTCCATCCGTATCAGCAAGCCGCTCAGAAAGGTCGTTCACCGCCTGCGCGTAAAGGGCTGCCTGCTTGCGGGCCAGGGGGCAAAAGGCCTTCACTTCAGTCTTGTCCGGCAGGTCGGCGATGACGCTCTTGTCGGTCTTCAGACGTCGAAGGATGTACGGGCGTACCAGGTCGCGGAGCGCGCCGTAAGAGGTGTGCGGCTGCTCCGCGAGGTGCTTGACGAAAGATGAAAACTGCTTCGACGATCCCAACAGTCCGGGATTGATGAAGTCGATGATCGACCACAGGTCACCGAGCCGGTTTTCGATCGGCGTGCCGGTCAGTGCGATACGCGCATCGGCCCGCAATTGCTTGACCGTTCTGGTCTGCTTCGTAGCCGGGTTCTTGATGGCCTGGGCCTCGTCGACAATTGCCAGCCGCCAGGACGTCGTCCCCAACCAGGATGTCCGCGTCAAAAAGCCATAACTGGTGATGACCAGGTCAATATTGGTCAGGTCGACCTGGCTCGTCGGTCGCGCCCCCGCCGTCGAGGCTGACGGATGAACCACGATTGCCTTGAGATCCGGTGCGAATCGGGCGGTCTCCGCCGCCCAGTTGGCCAGCAGCGAGGCCGGTGCGACGAGAAGGCATGGTTTTCGCTTGTCACCAGCTTCGTCCTTCAGGACGAGCAACAGCGACAGCACCTGAATGGTCTTGCCCAGCCCCATGTCGTCGGCAAGGCAAGCCCCCAGCCTGAGCTGCACAAGCAGATACAGCCATTGCAGCCCGATCTGCTGATAGGGCCGCAATGTACCCATGAAGGTCGGACCGGGGTCGATCGACGACAGCTCGTCGGGCTGGCGCAACGCCATCAGCTTTTCCGACAGCCAGGGACCAGCCACGGTTTCACTCCAGGCCGCGTCGACCTCGTCGGCAGCATCGTCGCCGCCAATGCCCGCCCCGGCCAGCATGCGCATCGCCTCGCCAAACGATAAGCCGGCCCCGGCCGCCTGGCGCTCGACAGTCTCGAATTGCTCGAGTGTCCGATTCAAACGTTCTTGATCGACCTCGACCCAATTGCCACGGATCATGGCCAAACCATCGGATTGCGCCAGCAGTTGCTTGATTTCCGCCGCTGAGAGCTTCTCGCCGTCGATCGTTACCTCAATCCGGAAGTCGAGTAACGCGTCCAACCCTACGCTTGACGGGGCGCTCCCCCCGATCGTCGCCCTTACTCGCGGGCGCGCAGGCCGGTTCATGCGCCAGTTCGCCGGCATCCGCACGATGACCCCGGCGCGCTCGAGTGCGGGCGCGTCCTTGAGGAATTGCATGGCCTGCCTGGGACGCCAGCGCAAGGCGTGAAAAATCTCGCCTGAATCGACCATTGTCTTCAACCACACACAATGCTCCGCCGCGCGTTGGACGGGAATCAGCAGTGAAAGCAGGCGCTCGCGGTTTTCTGCCCCGGAGTATTCCTGCAAGGCCTTGCCGAGCGGCAGGTGCTGGGCCTTGGCCGCAGCCGAAAGTCTGGTCGTGTAGGTCGCAACAAACGCAAAGGGAGCATCCTCGTCCTTCCGATTCTCCGCGAGGTTGAAATGAACGCGCCCAACCAAGTTCCAGGCCGGATGACGGCTCTTGAGAAACGCCTGCGCACCGACTCCGGTCTCCGCCAAATCGGCATCAAAAGCAGCATCGATACTTCGCCACAGGTCGGCCAGGACAGCCGCCGTCAGATATTCAGCGCCGATCATTGGAGGCACGGCCCCGGCGATCGTAGCCAACTCGCTGTCTGCCGGGATCGGCACCGGCGGCTTGGTTTGATCGACCCCGAAATCGGGGAGCACGCACATTGAAGTCATGTAGCGCGCTCCGAAGTCTCGCCAGTACGACAGTGCCGGGGGCAGAGCGGTCCCGACTTCATTGGCACCGAGCCACAACAATCCATGCCCGGCTCCGCGGTCGAACGCCTTCTTCAGTCGCGAGCCCAGCCCGGCCTCCAGTGTCGACGTTTCCGTCGTCGGCCGGAGGATCAACAACCCATGAGGGGTAAGAACGGGTTCCAGTTTCATTGAAGCGTCATGTTCCTGAGTGCCCCGTGATGCGGACGCGATCGACGACGAGTTGCGCGCCTCGAGAACTGCTTTTCGGTTGGTTCGTCGTTTGGTCTTGAATACCAAACGGACAGCGAGTTGACACCTCGAAGACCGCACGTGATAGCGCTCGCACACAGGTGCTTCGCGCTTCCCACGGCTGACTGACGCCGCAAGCGGAGGGGAGATCAAGCGATCAACCGTGCGAACCGGGATAACCCTAGGCGCGTTGCAGGCCGCCGTGATCGCCGGTCGACTGGCTCCCATTGACGGCCGCGTGGCCGGAACCCATTTCATGGCTGTCAGGCGCGCCGACAGCCATTCGCCTCGCTCGGCGCTTGCCATGCGTTGCGCCGGGCGCAAAAGCCTCAGCCTCCCGCCACCGCCGTGGTGGCACGCACGACCAGCTGGGTGTCAAGCACATAGCGGACGTCACGGGTGGCACCGAGCCCGAGCATGTCAGCCAGCAGGCTGACCGCGGTTTCACCGGCCTCCCGCGAACGACTGGAGACCGACGTCAATGGCGGCACGGTCATCGCCCCCAGCACATCGTCACAGCCGACCAGGCTCATTGCCTCCGGTACAGCGATCCCGCGGCCGATCAGGCCGGAGAGCACCCCCTGGGCGATCAGATCGTCGAAGGCGATGGCAGCCGTCACGCCGCTGTTGACGATCGGTGCAACCGCGTCCTGCCCGGCCAGGAATGTCGGCTTGGCGGTCTTGACGTAGGTCACCTTGATCTTCAGCCGTGCAGCCGCCTTGCGCACCGCGGCGCGGCGCTGCTGGTTCGACCAGGATGCCGTCGGCCCACAGACATAGGCAATCTGCCGATGACCATGGCCGGCGAGATGCTCGACCGCCTCGCTGACCCCGGGACCCGAGTCGATCAACACCCGCGGAATGCCCTTGATGTCGCGGTTGATCAACACCAGCGGCCGCCGATCCGCCAGAGCGTAGATATCGTCGGCTGACAGGCGCGACGAGGCGAGCACCAGACCTTCTGCCTGGCCCACCAGGCGATCGACCAACCGAATCTCGCGCCGGGACTCCTCGTCCGAGTGGCCAAGGAAAACGCAATAGTCGAAGGAATCCGCCCGGATCTGGGCCGAGCGGATCAACGGTGGAAAAAACGGATTGGCAACGTCGGGAACGATCAGGGCAATATTGCCATGGCGCCCGGTGCTCAGCGCCCGGGCGACCGGGTTGGGAACATAACCGAGAGCCCGGGCCGCCTTCTTGACCTGCTCGACCGTCTCGCGGCTCAGCATCTCCGGATGGGTGAACGCACGCGACACGGTCGATCGCGACACGCCGACACGATCGGCGACCTGGCTGATTGTCGGCCGTGGGGCAGCCGCTTCACTACCGGTCATTGCCGGCAACGCTGGCGCATTGGCACCTGGGCACACTTCCGTTCATTGTCCCGGCTCTAGCATTATCCGGTCACTGGCAACAGGCTTGCTGCAGCGATCGACTTGACAACGCAACCGGTTGCAGAGCACCTTCGATCGTGCCCGATCGTCTGGCCAGACCGCATTCCAAATGGCCACGGGCAGGCCGCGCGGGCAAACGGGACGGTCTTTGCTGACGCGATCAAGCAACCCATCGAGGGACTTTGGCGGGCAGCGTTCGCATCAGGCAGCGGAGGAATTGAATGACGCCGCAGATCGGCACCGGATCGCGCACTCTGGATGTCCGTCGCTACCGGTCGCGGGCCGAGATGGGCCGCGCCGCCGCTGCCGATATCGCCGGGGATCTTCGCGTGCGCCTGGCAGCCGCGCCTGCGGTTCGGGTTATCTTCGCGTCAGCGCCAAGCCAGTCTGAGATGCTGAACGCCCTTGCCGCCGAAGAAGACATCGACTGGCCGCGGGTCGAGGCGTTCCACATGGACGACTATATCGGCCTCGATGCCGCCGCGCCGCAGCGTTTCAGCGTCTGGCTCGAAAACAATTTCTTCAACCGCATTCCGATCGGCGCCTTCCAACGAATCGAGCCAGATCCGGACCCGATTGCCTGCGCTCGTGACTACACCGAACTGTTGGCTCGGGCACCGATCGACATCGTCTGCCTCGGCATCGGCGTCAACGGTCATCTGGCGTTCAACGACCCGCCGGACGCCGATTTTGACGATCCGGATGACGTCCGGATCGTCGCGCTCGATGCCGTTAGCCGACAACAGCAGGTCGACGACGCCTGTTTTGACACGCTATCAACGGTGCCGACTCACGCCGTCACCCTGACAATACCCCGCCTGTTGCGCAGCGACCGGATGGTCTGTGTCGTGCCCGGCCGGGCGAAACGGGATGCCGCCCGCAAGACCTTGCACGGCCCGTTCGGGCCGGCCGTGCCGGCGACGGCCCTTCGCCGGCACCCCCACTGTACGCTCTATCTCGACCAGGAGTCCGACCCCGATGGTTAGCAACATCAACGCCGACGCACTGTGTGCGGGGTATTTCGAATCGACCACCCGGTTGATGCGCGAGATCCTCGATCAGGAGGGCGGCGCCCTCGACCTGGCCGCAGCTCGTGTGGCGGAGCAGGTGGCCGCAGACCGGCTGGTTCATGTCTATGGCCCGGGCGGCCACTCCAATCTCGCTGCGCAGGAGATCTTCTTCCGCGCCGGCGGCCTGACCCATGTCGCCGCGATTCTCGACGAGGGCACCTTGCTCTCCAACGGAGCGTTTCGCTCCATGGCGATCGAGCGGCTGCCCGGCTACGGCAAGGTCGTCATTGCCGACCGGCGGCTCGGGCCCGATGACCTGCTCATTCTGGTCAATGCCTACGGGATCAACGCGGCGCTGATCGACGCCGCACTGGAAGCAAGGCGGCGCGGCGTCTCGACCATCGGCATCAGTTCCCGCCGCCATGCCGAGGCGGCCGCCAAGGATCACCCGGCTCGCCACCCGACCGCCCAGAACCTGCACGAC
>JAAEOR010000567.1 GCA_024222895.1 Hyphomicrobiales bacterium
ATCTGCGTACTCACGGCCGCTGAGGCCGCGACGCCGATTCGCGATGAGCAGGCGCACGTCGAGCACATCCGCACCATCCTGGAAGGAGCACGTTCGTCCGTCGGCGCGGGGTCGCTGGCCGCCGACGAGCATGAGGGACATGAACTCGGAGTGCCGCTGGCATCCGGTCAACCCTAGTTACCAGACGAAGTAGCGACAAGAAGGAGGAACAGTCACGAAGTTTCCATCAATCGGAGCGGTAGCATTTGTGACCGCTGTGGCCACGCTGACGCCCCAGGTCTCGGTGGCCGATGAACTTGTGTTGTCTATCGGCCCGCGCGGCTATGGCGGCGCGGTGCCCGGCGGCATCGAGAGCTTTGTCGCCGCAAATCCCGACGTCGAGGTTGAGTGGCTGAAGATCTCGGATGTTCCCAGCGAGTCACGGAAACTGTACGTGACCGCCTTCACCGCCAAGGCGCCGACTCCGGATGTCATGACGGTGGACATCATCTGGCCGGGCGAGTTTGCCAAGCGCGGCTGGATTGCCCCGCTGAGCGAGCACTTCACCGCCGATGAAACCCAGCATTTTGGCCGAACTTCTCGGGGCCGATGCTCTCCTCAATCTGTCCGTCAACGGCGAGGAGATGCTGGCAAGGGTGAACGGCGTCGACCATCCGTTAGCTGGGACAACAATAAAGGTGCGCTTCCCACCCGAGCGTCAACATGCCTTTGATCGCGAGACAGGCATGGCGTTCGCCCGTCGTGGGTGACGGCCTTTTGCGTGAGCCTTGCCGTGCCCAAACCATTCGGCCAGCCGGCCGTGTCAAAAGGAACGTGCATACATGCTGAGGCAACCCAACATCCTGTTCATCATGGCGGACGATCACGCCTCCAAGGCGATCGGTTGCTACGGCCACGGCATCAACGATACGCCGAATCTGGATCGCATCGCCGCTGAGGGCATGCGGCTCAATCATTGCTATGTCACGAACTCGATCTGTACGCCGAGTCGGGCGGCGATCCTGACCGGCACGTACAATCATGTGAATGGCGTTACTACGCTGGAGACGCCGATCGACAACCGCCTGCCAAATGTGGCCAAGCACCTGCGTGCCGGCGGCTATCAGACCGCCATCATTGGCAAGTGGCATCTCGGTGAGGGCAAGCGCCACGAGCCGACCGGCTTCGATTTCTGGTCAGTCCTGCCAGGGCAGGGCGAGTACTTCGACCCCTACATGATCGAGATGGGGTCCGAGATGGAAGTTCGTGGCTATGCGACCGACATCATAACGGACAAATGCCTGGATTGGCTCGGAGAGAGAGATGCCGACAAACCGTTCTTTCTCATGTGCCACCACAAGGCGCCGCATCGGGAGTGGGAGCCGCATTCCAAGAACCGCGATCTCTATCAGGATGATGTTGTCGTCCCCGAGACCTTTGACGACGATTACAAGAACCGCGCCAAAGCCGCCAAAGAAGCAAAGATGCGCATTCGCGACGACATGAAGTACTCCGATCTCGGCCTTGTACAGCCGGAGGGGGGATCGGAGGTTGGCGAGCGCATCATGCCCAATAACATCCAGCGCAAGGTGCCGAACCCCGCCGACGTATCCGGCTTGCGGCTGATCGACAAGGACACCGGCGAGGTGTTCACCTTCGCCGACCAGGACGAATTGGCGCGCTTCAAGTACCAGCGGTACCTGAAGCGGTACCTCAGAACGATAGCCTCGATTGATGAGAGCGTAGGTCGCTTGTTGAACTATCTGGACGAGAATGGCCTCGCTGACGATACGATCGTGATCTACACATCCGACCAGGGGTTTTTCCTCGGCGAGCATGGCTGGTTCGACAAACGATTCATGTACGAAGAGTCGTTCCAGATGCCATTCCTGATCCGTTATCCCAATAGCGTGGAGCCGGGTACAGTCTGCGACGACATGGCTTGCAATGTCGACTTCGCACCGACCTTTCTCGACTACGCCGGCCTCACCATTCCCTCTTACATGCAGGGGCAGAGCCTGCGCCCGCTGTTCAGCGGCGCCAAGCCGGGCGACTGGCAGCAATATGCGTACCACCGGTACTGGATGCATCGCGACCCCAATCACAATGCTTATGCGCACTATGGTTTGCGGGACGCCCGCTACAAACTGATCTACTGGTACAATGAGGGTTACGACTTGCCGGGCACTAATCACGGCGGCGAGGATCGGGAATGGGAATTGTTCGACTGCGAGAAGGACCCGCTTGAGCTTTTCAACGTCTATTCGAATCCGGACTACCAGAACGTCGTTCTCCAGATGACGCAGGCGCTTGAAGCCAAGATGGCCGAGATCGGCGATGATCCGGAGCATCAACGATCGGGTGGCGCCAGCCCGAGCGTGGTGGCGGTATGATCTGGGGGCTTGTCGGTGCCAGCAACATTGCTGGGCAGTACATGATCGCTGCCATACGAGCGCAGGCCGGTGGAAGTGCCAAATGGGTCGTCAGCGGATCCAATGCCCGCGCGCAGGACTTCGCCGGAAAGTATGGTATCGAGGCATCGACCACTGACATCGACACCATGTTGAGCGACCCGGAAGTCGAGTCGGTTTACATCTCGTCGACCAATGAAAAGCATTACGACCAAGCCTGTCGGGCGATTGCCGCGGGTAAGAAGGTACTGTGCGAGAAGCCTCTTGCCATGTCCCTGGACGATGCCGTCGATATGGTCGGGCGAGCCAGCGAGGCGGGAACACTTTTTGCAACAAACCATCACCTGCGCAACGCAGGCTCACATCTCGCGATCCGCGAATTGATCGCTTCCGGCGCGATCGGCAGCGTTCAGAGTGTTCGTGTGTTCCACGCGGTGCCGTTGCCGGAAAAATTGCAGGCATGGCGGGTGAACGATCCTGTCGCCGGCGGCGGCGTGGTCCTGGACATTGTCGTTCACGATGCGGACACGATACGGTTCCATCTTGCTGAAGACCCGGTTGAGGTAGTCGCGCTGACACGGTCTGCCGGGCTGGGGCAAGGGGTCGAGGACAGCGTCATGTCGGCCTGGAGCATGGAGTCGGGAGCGCAGGTACAGGTCCACGCAAGTTTCACCCACAGATACGCCGAGACCGGAATCGAGATTTATGGGAGTAAGGGATCAATACGCGGCCGCGGGGTCATGACCCAACGGCCCGTTGGCGCGATCGAACTGATGACCGACGACGGCAGCAAGTCGATCGATTTTGACATCCACGATCTCTATACAAGAGCCGTTTCGCTGTTTGACGCGGCGGCCCGTGGCGAGGGCGATCCAGCGGCTTCCGGGATAGACGGTGTGA
This sequence comes from Hyphomicrobiales bacterium, assembly GCA_024222895.1. Taxonomy (GTDB): domain Bacteria; phylum Pseudomonadota; class Alphaproteobacteria; order Rhizobiales; family Kaistiaceae; genus Bauldia. The sequence continues at coordinate 3,291 of JAAEOR010000567.1, forward strand.
AGTCTCTTGCGGTCGCACTTGCGGTTCTGCAGGCCGCTGACCGGGGCAACAGAGTCGTGGTGGACTATGGCGGCCTCTGACCTGCAGGAACCGGACGTCCATCTTGGCGGCCGGCGACCCGCTTGCCGTATTGCTTGGTTACGGATCTTCCGCGCATGCACCGCCCCGGAAGCCGGTACAGACCATCACGCTTGAGGATCCGGTAGATCCGGGTAAGCGTCCGGTCTGTCTGTCTGACCTTGCTAAATTTCCAGTGGATGTCTGTGATCGCCTTTGATGACGGGCGATGGTGTCCACCATCGACGGTGGACACTACCGAGGTTTTCCATTGGGAAGGAAACATTTGCGTGGGTAACCGAACAAGGGCCATGTGTCGTTTGGCAGCGCAAGGCCCGTTGGGTTGAAGACGGACCCTTCATCACGTCGTCAGGGGTCTCCGCAGGAATGGATATGGCGCACGGCAAGCCAAACGGGATTGGTACGGCAATCGACGCCGAGGGGACCGCCTATCAAGGTCAGTTCATTGACGGAGAAGCTGACGGGATGATCCTCGTAACAAAACCGATGGCACCCAGTCGATCGAGACTTGGGACAACGGGAGTAAGGTCGAATGATGACCTCCGGCAAATCAAACTTCGCTACCCACATCGCAGCGGTGGCCATCATTTCTTGTGCGGCAGCGTTCCTACCGTCCGAGGCCGACGCCGGCCCAATTGCTCGAAATGCACTCAGAGGCGCGATCACCGGTTCAGTGGTTGGGGCGATCGTTGGCGCTCCGGTCGCCGGCGCCGTAATTGGCAGGAACGTGGGGGCGATCAAAGGTGCCAAAAAGGTCCGCAGAAACTACCGCAGCAACATCAAGAAACGGAAGCGCTGGCGCTAGCTCAACCCGGAAGCCTCAAGGTGCTGGCGACAGCGCTATGGCGCTCTCGGTAGCCCCGGTCCGGACAAGCTCTTCCAACTCGATCACCGTCGAAACCAAGGAAGTAGCTGGTAGCGCCGCAGCCATTGACTGGAATGACAGGATCGAAACATTGGCGTCGACCGTGACATTCGCTTTCGGGGTCACGACGCCGCCAAGCGTGTAGCGGCCGCCGTCGCGCGCCGGTAACCGGCGAGGATTGAAAATCAAGGCCTAATACCGAGGGCGTCTAATATTGCCCGTTTGATGGCCGGTGGCCGGTGTGGGCCGCGCCAGGGCGGCCCACACCATGCGCAGATGTCAGTTCTTGCTGGTCGTTTCCAGCATGAAGCGGCCCATCGGGTTCTGGAAGAAGTCGTCCACATTGCTGCGCGAAGCGTTGCGGAACGGGCTGTAGTAGAGGCCCAGCCAGTTGACATCCTCCTGCGCCATGCGCTGCAGGTCGTAGTACATCTGCTTGCGCTTCTCCGGGTCCGTTTCAATGCGCGCCTTGGCGACCAGCGCGACGACCTCGGGATTGTTGTAGCGGGTATAGTAGGACAGGACATCCGGATCGGACCCGTCCAGCACGAAGCCGGTCTTCTGATCCGGGTCGATCACGTCGTTGGTCCAGTAGTTCGGGCTGAGGTCATAGGTGCCCTCGACAATCGTGTCCCAGACCTGACCGGTTTCCTGCTTGGTGATGTTCACCGTGATGCCGGCCTCGGCGAGCTGGCTCTGGAGAAGGACCGCGACCTGCTCGTAATTGGCGTCGCCGGCTTGAACGACGAATTCGATCGTGAGGTCGTCGACGCCGGCTTCCTTGAGAAGGGCCTTGGCCTCCTCGAGATCGTGCTCGTAACGGGGATTATCCGAATTGTAGAACATGCCGCCGGCCGGGATGTAGGAGTTGGCTGGTTTGCCGTAGCCAAACGTTACGGCCTCGATGATCTGGTCGAGGTCGGTCGCCTTGGCCAGGGCCTTGCGGACCCGGACGTCGTCGAACGGCTTGCGGCTATGGTTGATGAGGACGTGATCCATCCGGCTGGAAGGATCAAGATGCACGCTGATGTCCGCATTGCCATCGAGTTCCTCGATGCGATTGAACGGCACGAAGATCATCGCGTCGACCTCGCCGGCCTGCAGTTGCAGGATGCGGGTGTTGTCGTTCGGGACGTAGATCCACTCGACGCCGGCGAGTTTCGGCAGGCCCCCTTCCCAGTAGTTCGGGTTCTCTTCCAGAATGATGCGGTCGCCGCGCCGCCATTCGGCGAGGCGGAACGCGCCGGCGCCGATCGGCTTCTCGGAGAACGCTTCATAGTCGGCAGTCACGGCCGCTTCAGGCAGGATCGCCGCGGCGAAGAGCGCCAGAACCGATAGGAACGGCGTCGTCGGCTCATCCAGCGTGAAGATCACGGTCCGATCGTCCGGCACCTGGATGTCGTTGATTACGTTGAACATCGAGCCGAAGACCGACTCTTCGCCGTCGCGCAGGCGCTCGATGCTGAACTTGACGTCGCTCGCCTCGAGCGGGCTGCCGTCGCTGAACTTCAGGCCATCACGGAGCGTAAAGGTGTAGGTCTTGCCATCGTCCGAAATCTCCCAGCTTTCGGCGAGATCCGGCTCGATACCGGTCGCTTCCCGCGTGTTGCGGACGAGCTGGGCATTGATATTGTTGAGTACCCAGACGTCAGCGTTCTGGCTGACGAGAATGGGGTCCATGAATACGCTGTCCTGATCGCGACCGATTTTGAGGACACCTTCGCCGGCCAATGCCGGTCCAACTGCAAGGAGCGTGGCGACCGCCATACCCCCGATTATTCTAGCGAGTTTCATTCTTGTGCTCCTAATGGTGAGGCGCCGCGCGATCCGACCTAGCCCGCCTTGCCCCGACTGGACGGCCAACGAAAAAAGACTAACCGAGGCTGAGCCGAATGCAATGAAAACTATGCCGTTTCGGTGACCTTCGGGATCGCCGCCAGCAGCTTGCGGGTATAGTCTTGGCGCGGACTGTCGAATATCTCATCGGCGGGGCCGGCCTCGACGAGGCGGCCGTGCTGCATCACCGCAATGCGTTGGCAGAGATGGCGCACCACCATGAGGTCGTGCGAGATGAACAGCAAAGTCAGGCCCCGGGAATCACGCAGTCGCATCAGGAGGTTGATGATCTGCGCCTGGATGGTGACATCGAGAGCCGATGTCGGTTCGTCGGCGATCAGCAGCTCCGGCTCGACTGCCAGTGCCCGCGCCACGCCGACGCGCTGGCACTGACCGCCGGAAAGCTGATGCGGATAGCGATTCATGAGATCGACCGGCAGGCCGACTTCCCGGACCAGCGACAAGACACGCTCCGGGATCTCGGCTTCCGCGCACAGGCGATGGACGCGCAGGGGCTCGGCCAGCGTCGCGGCGACGGTCATTTTCGGATTGAGCGAAGACACCGGATCCTGAAACACCATCTGGACCCGGCGATGCCATTTGCCGTTGCCCCGGC
>JAAEOR010000568.1 GCA_024222895.1 Hyphomicrobiales bacterium
CGGACGTGATCACCGAGCGGGCTCAGGCGCTCGATCTTTGACTGGCGCCGCCGCCGCGTGAACGCCATGTGGTCAGCCGCGGCAGGTTTGTAGCCCGCCCTGGGGAGGCTGTTGCGCTTCAGTTCGCGACCGATCGTGGAAGGATGTCGTCCCATGATCCGTGCGATCTCACGACGAGCTGTCCTGGCTTCATGGAGCCGGGACAGCTCTATTCGATCATCAAGATCGAACTGATGATAATGTTTGCCCATTGCAACTCCGGAGCATACCGGTGTTGCACTTGGTTTGTGAGTCAGGGACATCGAGACGCCGGCCAACCACGCCGCCTGATCGGACGCGTCACCCAAATTCCACCATAGCTCAGCACGCCTTCCTGAACTGCTCAAGATCGCCTTCGTCGGCAGACCGTCCGGCACACGCCGCGAGAAACCAGACAATCGACGCTAGTAACAGTACCAATTACGATGAACCGTTTTGCGTTGTCTTGTTTCAACAGCACTTTGTCCTTTCATCGCCGACCTCGCAGGCTAACTAAGCCCCCGGATATCGCTTGCAATAGTACGAAATCGAACTATAATAGTCCGATATCGTACTAGGTAGGAGATCGTTATGCCCTCTCGTCGCAACGTTCTAGCCATTCTCGGCGGCGGCTTCGTTGTTGCCGCCGGTGCTGCCACCGGGTTCGCCGTGACCCGCACCCCGACTAAAGCGCTTGCCCCCTGGGAGGCGGCGGGGTCGTATCAGGAGCCGCGGCGCCGGGCCCTGTCCTACGCCATCCTCGCTCCCAACCCGCACAACCGGCAGCCATGGATGGTCGATCTGGCCGCGGATAATGAGATTGCGATCTGGCGGGACATGGACAAGCGCCTGCCGGAGACCGACCCCTACGACCGGCAACTCACCATCGGCATGGGGTGTTTTTTCGAGCAGCTTGCCATCGCCGCCAGCCAGACCGGTCACACGGTGGCGTTCGACTTTTTCCCAGAAGGGGACACCGGGCCGGTCGCCATTGCTCGCTTCGTGGAGGGGGCCGATCCCGACCCGTTGTTCGCCCATGTGATGAAGCGCCGATCAACCAAGGAACCATACGAGGACCGGCCAGTGCGAGCCGAGCCGGCGCTGACGAAACTGGCGGATGTGCACACGGACACAGAGACTGTGGCAGCGCTGCGCGATCTCAGCCGTGAAGCCTGGATGGTGGAAGCGACGACTTATCGGACCATGAAGGAGTCGACCGATCTCTTTCGTCTCGGCAAGGCCGAAGTGGAGGCCAATCCGGACGGCATCGATTTCTCGGGGCCGTTTTTCGAAACGCTGATCCTGACCGGAATGTTCACGCGCGAAGGCGCCCTCGACCCGAACAGCACTGAATTCGCCCAAGGTGCTGCGATCTATGAAGAGATGCTCGCCGCGACGCCTGCCTACGCCGTGGTCCGCACCGCCGGCAACACGCGCGAAGACCAGATCGAGGCAGGCCGTCGCTGGCTGCGGTTGAACCTGACGACAACCGGGCTCGGCCTCGCCCTGCACCCGGTCTCTCAGGCCCTCCAGGAATATCCG
>JAAEOR010000569.1 GCA_024222895.1 Hyphomicrobiales bacterium
CCCCCCACGGGTATTGAGATCAGCTGTCTCAAACGGACCGATCACCGACCAGCGTAGACCGAGACCGTCACGGACCATCCGGTCGATGTCGTCGACGGTGGCGACACCGTCGCGCACCAGGCAATAGGCTTCCCGCAGGAGCGCCCCCTGCAGCCGGTTGAACGCGAAACCCTCCACCTCCTTGCCGATGACGATCGGTTGAAGCCCGGCGCGGGTGAGCATGGACCGGGTCCGCTCGACCGTAGCGGCATCGGTGAACGGCGCCGGTACGACTTCGACGGGCGAAATCAGATAGGGCGGGTTGCCGGGATGGACGATGACGCAGCGATGCCGTCCGGCCAGATCGGCAGCGATCTCGGACATGGGGATCGCCGATGAAGACCCGGCAAGGACCGCATCAGCCGGAACCCGGCGATCGAGATCGCTAAACAGCTGCCGTTTCAGATCGATCTTCTCCGGCGCGCACTCCTGAACATAGCGGGCGACCGCCACAGCCGCCGCCAGGTCGTCGACGACTGTGACCCGCGAGGTGATCGCTTCGGCAGTCTCGGTCAGGAGATCGAACGCGGCAAGGTCGGCAAGCCGTGCCGCCATCTCCTCCAGTGCCACCTCGCGCCGCGACGTATCCGGATCGAATAGCCGTACGGAGAGACCGGCCCGCGCGAAGACGATGGCAAAGGCGACGCCGATGCTGCCGGCCCCGACAACCGCGATACCGTCGCCGGGGTCGGCACCGGATTCACTCATCTCGCCAATCCTTCAAAAGACGCCGGCCTGCCCAAACCCCCGGCTCGATTGCGGTCGCATGCCGGACCTGTTGTGCAATCCATTCCTGTCGAATCGGATCGCAGCTTATTCCGCGTTGACTCTTTCGCTCTCTCCGGGCGGAGAAGTGCAGACACTTTTCCTGAAAACGCTCAATATTCCGTTCGCTCTTTCCGGGCGGAGAAGTGCAGACACTTTTCCTGAAAACGCTCAATGTTCTGTTCGCTCTTTCCGGGCGGAGAAGTGCAGACACTTTTCCTGAAAACGCTCAATGTCCATAATGCCGGCGACGGCTGCGCCAGGTCAATCATGGTGCGTCGCAACGTCCGGGGTGAGTGAACATGGCATTGTTGGCGGGAAAAGTGGCTCTGGTAACCGGGGGGCGAAAGGGACTCGGCCGCGCGATTGTCGACCGCATGGCGGCGGAAGGGGCAGTCGGCGGAGCCCTCGATCTGGCCGAAGTTGAGGCAGATCCGGCGCTGCCGGACGGCTTCGTCGCTGTCGACTCGGATGTGACCGACGAGGCGGCCCTGGCCCGGTCGGTCGCGGCGGTCGTTGCTCAGTTCGGGCGCCTCGACATTGTCGTCGCCAACGCCGGTCTTGTACCGCCGCAGCGCGACACGGCGTCCGTCGACCTCGATGAATGGGATCGTGTCATGGCCGTCAACGCCCGCGGTGTTGCAGCGACGCTCAAGGCCGTGGCCGCCCCGCTCAGACAAACCCGCGGATCGATCGTCGTCACGGCCTCGATCACCGCGCTCACCGCCTATCCGCGAATGATGCTCTACACGGCGACGAAACATGCGGTCTACGGTATCGTCAAAGTGGCAGCGCTGGACCTCGGCGGCGACGGAATCCGAGTCAACGCCGTTGCGCCAGGACCGATCCTGACCGAAGCACTGCGCGATCGGATCCGAGCCAGGGCGGCCCAGGGCGAAAAGCCGGAAGCCGACGCCATTGCCGAGCTTGAAGCCCCGACGGCGCTCGGCCGGCTGGCCACCGCCGACGAGGTTGCCAAGGCCGTGCTCTTCCTGTCGTCGGATCTGGCCAGCGGCATTTCCGGCGAGATTCTGCCAGTGGATGCGGGCCTGCCTTGACGCGCCAGCGACAGCGACCGCCAGACCCGGCCCAGAAGACGCGTTCTCCCCGGTTGCCGGCGCGATCCGATCGGGCTAGAACCCGTCGCCGATGCTTCGATTGGCGCCGCGATCTCGCATGGTTTGTCCGGCCTGGTTGCATCTTGGCTCATCCTTACAGGATGGTCGCAGATGGCCAGCGGACCCTGTCCCGAGGCCGCTTTCACAAGGAAGGACGTTGAATGAGGGGATTTCTGTCGATCACGGTCGTGTGTACCGCTATGGCAACCTTTGGCGTGAGCCAGGGCCAGGCGCAGACCGTGGGCTATGGCGAAGCGATTGGCGCCATGACCGCAGTATGCAGCGCCGACCTTGAGCGGAACTGCAAGGGCGTCAAGCCGGGCGCCGGCGCGCTGAGAGCCTGTCTGGTCAACAATCAGGCCAACGTCTCGCAGGAATGCCTGAGTACGATGGAGGTTACGGTGGGGCTTCTGGCCAAGCGCGCCGCGGCGCAAGAGGCGGTCCCGCAA
>JAAEOR010000570.1 GCA_024222895.1 Hyphomicrobiales bacterium
CGCCCTTGGCATCAGCCTGGAAAACCGAGTCGGATCCGTCGCGGGCACCGACGGGCAGATCGAACGTGCCAATGAATGGGTCGGTGGTCGGCATCGCCATAAAGAAGTGCCAGAGCGTGTACACGCCTTCGGGCATCAACTGGTCGAAGGTGACATCCAGCGTGCCCTGTCCATCTTCGCATGTATAGGTACCGGCGCCCGTCGCACCGAGCCATTCGCCAAGCGTGAAGCCGAGCGGTTCGCCCGGCGCATACGGGCCGACCTTTTCGGGCTCGAGTGGCGCATGGGGGACATAACTGGCGCTGCGGTAAAGCGGTGCGGTCATGTCGTCATCGTTCTTGGTGACCCGATAGACGTCCTCGTCACGCATGATGAAGACGTCCTGTTCGTGCATGTCGGCGTCGAGATGGTAGAAGAACTTGAGGTCGAGCGACTTGGTATCCGAACCAGCGTTGGCCGGAGTGAAGGAAGCAACCAGGGCGAGCGAGCCCGCCCCGATGACTGACGAAAGAATGTGCGTTTTCATGTCGGTTTCTCCTCTGGTGTCGTTTTGTCGATGGTCGTGTCGATACCGGAGGTCCGCCCTGTCATGAACTGCGCGATGTGTAGTGATCAGCTACACAAAATGTAGTTGGAGCCGTGCATGACCACCTATGGACAATTCTGTCCCGTCGCCAAGGCGACCGAGATTATCGGCGAAAAATGGACCCTGTTGATCCTTCGCGAACTCCTGCTCGGAACCCACAGGTTCAATGATTTCCAAAGATCGATGAGCCGCATCTCGCCGACGGTTCTCAACAAGCGACTCAAGGAACTCGAGGACCGGGGACTGGTCGTCCGCAAGAGAGTCTCGGGCCGTCGCGGTTACGAATATCGTCTGACCAAGATGGGCAGGGAGCTCGAGCCCCTTGTGGAGCAGCTGGCTGTTTGGGGGCAGCGTTGGGCGCGTGGACAGATGTCCGATGATGAACTCGATGTCGAACTTTTGATGTGGGACATCCAGAGGGGGATCGATACGCAGCATCTGCCGGATGGACAGACTGTCGTCGCGTTCATCTTTCCCGATCTCGACAAGCATAAAAACTGGTGGCTGGTGGCGGACGGCGACGAAATCGATCTTTGCACCGAGGATCCCGGCAAGGATGTCGACCTGTTCCTCGTGTCCGACGTGCGCTCGATGGTCGAAGTCTGGCAGGGCGACCGCGAACTCGATGACGCGCTCCGGACCGAACGTCTCGTCGCCACCGGTTCGGAACCGATCCGCCGTTCCCTGCCGGACTGGTTCGCTCTATGCCGCTATGCGGACGTCAAGTCGGCG
>JAAEOR010000571.1 GCA_024222895.1 Hyphomicrobiales bacterium
TCCGCACAAGTTTTATCTTAATCACGGTCCCCATTTCTCGCAATATAAGCTACCACTTAGATCTTATTTTCGATAACGGCGCTGAGTTGTCAAACCCCAGGAGCTAATAACTGTTGCTTGATTTATAGGCATACCCAGACTAATATGGTCAATATGTTTACGATCTATCGCCTTTCACAATTCGCCGCCCGCATTGGTGTTTCAACCAAGACACTGCAAAGGTGGGACGCATCGGGAAAGTTGAAGGCAAAGCGCCGCCCGAGCGGCCATCGCTACTACGACGAGAGCGATGTACGAAAGATCTTCGGCGGCAACCCGGTGAAACGCAAGGTGGTGGTCTATTGCAGGGTATCGAGTGCGGGGCAAAAGGACGACTTGGCATCGCAGGTTCGGGCCATGGAGACCTATTGCCTCGGTGCGGGGATCGCCGTGGATGAGTGGTTGCAGGAGATCGGCGGCGGCATGAACTTCAAGCGCAAGCGGTTCCTGACTCTGCTCGACGGGATCATGCGCGGAGAAGTTGCAAAGGTCGTGGTCGCGCACAAGGATCGCCTCGTACGCTTCGGCTTCGAGTGTTTCGCGCATATCGCGGAGGAGAACAGGTGCGAGATCGAGGTGTTGAACCAGGAAAGCCTGTCGCCGCAACAGGAAATGGTGGAAGACTTGATGACCATTGTTCACACTTTCTCCTGTCGCTTGTACGGCTTGCGCAAGTACAAGAAGGTACTGAAGGAAGATTTCCCCGCAACCAAGACGGTACGATCGGAGACCGCGGAATGAAAGTGACGCGCATCGCAAGGAGCAAAAACCTGAACGCGGGCAAGTACGCGGCACTGGAAGAACAGGCCCGGCGCTTGGGGACGATTCGTTCCGAGGTCTGGCAACGGTACGGATCGATCGGGGGACTGAATCGTGGTGACCGGTCCATCCGGGACGAATGGTTGGCCCGGGGCCGCACCTTTCCGGTCTCCGCCAACGCCTGGAAGGAGACCCTGCGCGATGCCAAAGCGAACATCGCCATGACCGTCGAGGCGGCAAAGGTCAGGGTGCGCTCAGGCGTACGCCGACGCACGGGGGACGAAACCGAGCGCAAGCGGCTGTACACTCTGCTGAAAAGCAACCGTTTCACGGAGGATTCGTGGCTGCGGCGCAAGATGCGCAAGCACTGGAAACGCGGCCGCAACCACACCCGCAATCAGATCGTCGTCCGCTCCGACAACTACACGACGTTTCAACTGGGCGGACGCGCCTGGGTGAAGATACCGGGGCTGGAGCGCGGCAAGCGCATCGCCATCCCCCTGAACACCACCGTCGAACCCACCGGCACGCTGCGGGTCATCCTGTGCGACGACCGCGTGGAGGTCCATTATGCCGTCGAGGTGGAAGAAACCGCCGATTGCGGCACGGCGACCCTCGGCGTGGACAAGGGCTATACCGAAGTCCTGGTGGACTCGGACGGCGACCATCACGGGGAAGGCCTGGGCGAAGCGCTGAAAAACGAATCCGACGCCCGGAAGTTGAAGAACCAACGCCGGGCCAAGCTGCGGGCCATTGCCGAGAACACCGGGAACGAGCGCAAGCGCCGAAACATCATCGAGCACAACCTCGGCCGCAAGAAAGTGAATTCACGCGCCCGCAAAGCGGAAGCGAACATCCGCGACATCGTCTTCAAGGCGGTGCATGAGGTGGTGGACAAGGCCGCCGTTATCGTCGCCGAAGACCTGACCGCGCCAA
>JAAEOR010000572.1 GCA_024222895.1 Hyphomicrobiales bacterium
CCGTTTGAGCGTGCCGCCGCCCGCCGCGAGAAGAGGTTTCCATCCGATGAATGTCATTCAAGAGATCGAGCAGGAACAGGCCGACGCGATCGCCGCTGCACGTCCGGTTCCGGAGTTTGCGCCCGGCGATACCGTCCGCGTTAACGTCAAGGTGACCGAGGGCACGCGGAGCCGTATTCAGGCCTATGAGGGCGTGTGCATCGCGCGGTCCGGCGGCGGTCTGAACGAGAACTTCACCGTGCGGAAGATTTCCTATGGTGAGGGCGTCGAGCGGGTCTTCCCGATCTACTCGCCGTCGATCGACTCGATCGACGTGGTGCGTCGCGGCAAGGTGCGCCGTGCCAAGCTCTATTACCTGCGCGGTCGCCGCGGCAAGTCCGCCCGGATCGCCGAGAAGCAGGATCATCGCCGGTCCCGCAAGCAGGACACGGCAGCAGCGGCTCCAGCCGCCGAGTAAGCGCCGATTGACCTGACTTCGTTGTGGCGTCGGCCTACGTGTCTCGGTCACGTGCCGCGACGCCGAGGCCGCAAGCCCTCCGATCGAGCCCTACGAGATTCACATATCTCTGACCAGGGTTCTATCGGTGACGTGTTACTCCGCCTCACCTGAGAGTTGGCGCTGCGCCGCAATGGCGATCCTCCCCCGAAGGATTCGGGGGAGGATTGGTGTGTCCTTCCGGCGTTCTTCCTCACCCCGCCCAATAGCGCGGGCCGGATCCGCTCCGCGCGGCCGCGTCCTGTGGATTGGCGAGCCGGCAGCGGTCGAAGGACAGGCAGCCGCAACCGATGCATTCCGTGAGCCCGTCTCTCAGACGCTGAAGCTCCGCGATCCGTTGGTCGATCCGAGCGGTCCAGGCGCGGGACAGTCGCGACCAGTCGCGTCGTTTGGGGACACGGTCGTCCGGTAATTTCGCGAGCTCGGCGCCGATCTCGTCGAGCGACAGACCGATCCGTTGGGCGAAGACGATGAAGGCGATCCGGCGCAGGATTGACCGCGGATAGCGGCGATGTCCGGCATCTCTTCGCTCCGAAGTGATTAATCCACGCTCTTCGTAGAAGCGCAGCGCCGACGCAGCGACCCCGCTACGGCGCGCGACTTCTCCAATTGTGAGCACCGTTTCCATCGAATCATCAAAGCACGATCGCCTCTTGATCTCAAGTTCACTTGAACTTGTATATCGGAACATCACCAAGTGAGGGAGCGATCGGAAATGACAAACAACTCCAATTTTGGCGGACTGCGGGTGGCCGTTACCGGTGGGACATCCGGCCTCGGTCTGGCGTTGGTCCGGCAACTTGTCTCCGATGGCGCCAGGGTCGCTCTTGTGGCCCGAACCGAACCGGACGTTGCCCGCATCGCCGGGGAAACCGGTGCGACCGGGATCGTCGGGGATGTCGGCCGGAAGACCGACACCCGCCCGATCGCACTGCAGATTACGGGAAGCCTGGGCGGTCTCGATGTGCTGATCAACAATGCCTCGAGCCTGGGTCCGACACCCCTGGCTCTGCTCGCCGACACCGAATGCGAGGCGCTCGAGGAGGCTCTGGCAGTCAATGTCGTCGGCCCGTTTCGGCTGATTCGCGCCCTGTTTGGCGCCCTCGATGCGTCCGCCCGCGAGGGACGCGGAGCGTTGGTCGTCAATATAACCAGCGACGCGGCGCTGAACGCCTATTCCGGCTGGGGAGCTTACGGCGCCAGCAAGGCTGCCTTGAGCCAATTGTCAGCGATCTGGAACGAGGAGGCGGGCGGCGGAATCCGTTTCATCGCCATCGATCCCGGCGATATGGACACACCCCTGCGCGCTGCCGCCGTTCCCGATGCGGACCGGACGGCGCTGAAGCGCCCGGCGGATTCGGCCGCCGAGATCGTCAACACGATCGGTAGTGCCTTGCCGGGTCGCCTCGATGCGGTGGCCGGGGTTGGTGCGGAATGATCGCGGCCGATGGGCCCGCCGGAAGCAACACAAGGCTTCTCAGTGTCGATGCAGGAGGGACGGTCCGGCACCGTCATCGCGGCGATCTGGCAGCCCTGTTCCGGCCCGGTGATCTGGTCGTCGCCAACGAAGCAGCCACGTTGCCGGCCAGCCTGGCTGGCACCCACGAACCGACCGGCGCCCGGATCGAGGTGCGGCTGGCAGCAATTTGGCGACTTTGTCCTTATCGAGCGCAACCAGGCCTGCCGGACACGGACCAAGGCCCTGAAACGCAAAACGACCGGTCGTTCCCGAATTCCGTCACGTTCTGCGGGCAACCGGGAGGCGTGAGCGATGTCGTCCAAACCCCACCATCACTTCGCCGGCGGATGAGACGGCGCATTCTGCCGGCGCTTGGCCGAATCGGCGTTCGATCCAAGCTGGTCGTCACCCGCTATGACCTGGGCCTGCCAGGTTTCGAGCGCAATCAACGACCTCTGCGCATCGCCGGCCTCGCCGATCTTCACGCCTGCGATCCATGGATGCCGGTGGTGCGGATCGCTGACATTGTCGCCAGGGTCAACAGTCTCCAGCCGGATCTGATCGTACTGCTCGGCGACTATGTGAATGCGATCAGCGAATGGGATCACGGCTGGGTGCCGATGGGCGATTGGGCCGCTGCGTTGGCGAATCTCGATGCACCACTTGGTGTTTTCGCCGTGCTTGGCAATCACGATTGGCGCGAGGACGGCGACGCAGCGACGGCGGCGCTGGAAGACAACGGTATCCATGTGCTGGACAACGATGTTCGGCGGCTCACATTTGGTGACGGACAGCCGTTCTGGCTGGCGGGCCTAGCGGATCAACGGGTAGTCGATCTTGGTTGGGGGCGCTTCGACGGGGATGATGACCTGCCGGGTACATTGGAGCGGATTGACGACGAGGCACCGGTCATTCTCCTTGCTCATGAGCCGGATATCTTTCCGTCGGTTCCGCCCCGGGTCGCGTTGACGCTGTGCGGGCATACCCATGGCGGCCAATGCCGCTTTCCTCTGGTCGGGCCCGTCGTCGTGCCGTCGCGCTACTGGCGCCGTTATGCCTACGGACACGTGGTCGAGGATGACCGTCACATGATCGTTTCCGGCGGCCTCGGTTGCTCGGGTTTGCCAATCCGGTTCGGCGTGCCGTCGGAGATCGTTCTCGTAGAAGTCAGCGGTCAGTCGCCGACGGAGGGTCCGGGTTGATCTCCCGCCGCGCCTTCTTGAAACTGTTTGGAGCCAGTGCGCTGATCGGCCTCGGCATGGGCTCCTACACCTTCGGCATTGAACCGCGATTCCGTCTTGTGGTGACCCGCCATCGGTTGACCCCGCCCGGCTGGCCGGTGGGGCAGCCACCGGTCCGTATCGCCGTGATCGCCGATGTCCATGCCTGCGAGCCGTGGATGCCGGCATCCAGGATCGCGGAGATCGTTGCGATAACCAACAGTCTCGAACCGGATCTGACCGTTCTCCTTGGCGACTACAGTGCTGGCATGCGCAGGTTTCGGACCGCTCGCGTGAAAGCCGATATCTGGGCGCCGATCCTCGGCGGTCTGACCGCGCCGCTTGGGGTGCGCGCGGTGCTCGGTAATCACGACTGGTGGAGCGATGCCCCCGGCATTCGAACAGCGCTCGAGATGAACGGCATTCCGGTCATGGAAAACCGGGCCGAGCGACTGGAGCCGGCGAACGGCCCCGCCTTCTGGCTTGCCGGCCTCGGCGACCAGTTGGCCATTGCCAATGGCCGCGGTGGCTTTGACGGTGTCGACGACCTTCCCGGCACCCTGGCGCAAGTGAGCGACCAGGGTCCGATTGTTCTGCTGGCGCACGAGCCCGATATCTTTGTCGACGTACCCGCGCGCGTGAGCCTGACCTTGTCGGGCCACACCCATGGAGGCCAGGTCAATCTGCCTTTCCTTGGGCGCCCGGTCGTACCGTCCGCCTATGGGGAGCGTTTTGCCTATGGTCACGTGGTCGAAGACAACCGCCACCTGATCGTGTCCGGCGGCCTTGGCTGCTCGATCCTGCCGGTGCGCTTTGGTGTGCCGCCGGAGATCGTTCTGGTAGAGCTTGGCGGCGACGCTGCTACGGCTTAGGCGCCGCGCCTATCGATCAAATCGAGAATCAAGAGGCGGCCGTGGCGATACAGGTCGCCGGGAAGAGCGTTCGAGCAGGCCGATCGTAGCGTAGCCGATCTTGTTCATTTCCGAGCCCCGCGCGGCCAGGTCCGTTCCGTCTTTAGCCCCCGACAGCCGGTTTCACCTACCCGATAGAATCCTTGCCAAATCCGGTTGATCCTTGGCGACGCTGGTCAGGTCTAGTCCGTTCTGGATGTGGCTCAGGTGATGTCTGACAACCGCCTCTGCTCGGTCGCCGTCACCGGCGGCAATGGCTTCGACGATCTGAGAATGCTCTTCTTCGGGGCAGGTGGATTCCCGATTCACTCCGAAAAGTCCGACAATTAGCGATGTCCGAGTCACCAATTCGCGAATGAGGCGGGTCAGAACGGCATTGCCGTGGCCTTTGGCAAGCTCAATGTGGAATTCGCCAGAAAGGCGTATGATTGCGGTCCGCTCTCGCTGCTTCCGGGCAAGATCTTCGTGTTCCAGATGCCTTCGAAGGCTCTGGATCACATCGTTGGAAACGCCTCGGGCCATCGCCCTGACCAACCCGGTTTCGATCATCAAGCGGGTCTCGAAAACTTCGCCGGCTTCGAGCGCGCTCGGGCAGGCGATATAGGCGCCGCGATTGGAATGGAGATCGACAATACCCTGGCTCGCCAAGAGTAAGAGCGAACGGCGCACGCGCATGCGTCCAACCCCAAAGGTCTCGCATAACGTTGCCTCGCTCAGTTTGGTGCGCGGGGCCAGGCGTCGCTCCATGACCGCCGAATAAACCCGGTCGACGATCATCTGCTCGTCGGGATCGATATCGAGCCTGTGCGGGCCTGCTGCGCTCTGCTGTTTCATATCTGAATGTTCCACCGGCCTGCACCCGCCTGACATCAGCTACCCGATGATTCCGTAGACTACAATAATCCCCATGATCATCGACACCGCAACGAATTTTTGTTGACAAAAATTGTTAACAAACGACCAATGGGCGTGCCGTCGGTAAATCTCCTGTCGGCATTCAACTAGTGAGGAAATTCCGGAGACTGGTTCCAATAAGGGAAAGAATGATGAAACGCAGAACACTCGTAAAAACATCCATAGTGGCCGCGGTGGTCGCGACGATGCATACCGGCGCGGCCTGGGCCGAGAACCCCATACTGAAGATCGGATTTGTCGGTGTGACCAGCGGCCCGGCGGCCGCATGGGGCATTTCCAACCAGCGGTCGATGGAAACCCGCGCCGCCTGGATCAACGAAACCGGCGGCTACACCATCGGCGACACTACCTACGACATCGAGATCGTGTCCTTCGACGACCAAAAAGACCCCAAGCGCGCGATCGCGGGCATGGAGAAGATGGCCAATGAAGGCATCCATTATGTGGTCGGCCCCAATGTCGACGATGGCGCCGCAGCTGTGCGCCCGGTGGCCGAGGCCAACGGGATCATGTACTTCCCCTACGCCTTCCCGAAGGAGCTCTACACCGCGCCGGCGTCGAACGCGGTTCTTGGCATGATCGCAAATTATCAGTCCGGCCCGGCGATCTACAAACTGTTGCGCGATGAAAAGGGTGTGAAAACTGTGGCCTTCGTGGCGGCCAACGAATCCGACCCGCTGAGCCAGCGTGACGGCGGTGTTGCGGCGGCAGAGGCCCTGGGGCTTGAGGTCGTTTCTTCCAACGTGACCTATCAGGTAGATACCACCGACTTCACGCCGGTGCTGACGCCGGTGATGCGCTCGCAGCCCGACCTTCTGGTTCTGTCGGGCGTGTCGCCGGCCAACGCGCCGCAGCTGATCCGTTCGGCGCGCGAGCTGGGCTTTCAGGGCCTGATTTCGACCGAGACCGCGCAGGACGCCATCGTGCTGAGCGAAGGCGCTGGCGATCTGGCCAATGGCTTCATCTCGGTCGGCGGCGCCTCGACGCCCGAGATCGCCTCGGACATGATGATCGAGTTCGTGGACCGCTACACCGAAATGTTCGGCGAATACAACGACGAGTCGAACACCAAGGTCTATGCACTGGAATACATCCTAGAGACGATCAAGGCGAACCCTGCCGCCATCGATAACGTGGCCGAATTCAAGAAGACCATGGACAGCTTCGAAGCGCCGAACCCCTACATGAAGGGCGACGCGGTACTGAAATATGTCGGAACAACCTCTTTCGGCCAGCGCCGCCAGGTTGCGGTGCCGCTGGTGGTCAACGTCTTCCAGGACGGCAAGTTCGAGACGCTGTTCGTGGCGGAAGTCGACTAGGAATGTCCCGTCGGCAGATGGTTTGATCTGACGGCACAACTGCTCCCGGGCCGGCGAGGGCCCGGGAAATATGGCTTTCGACGAGGGAATAGATGGAGCAAATTCTCGCCAACGGCATCTATCTGGGCGCGCAATACGCGATGATCGCGCTCGGACTGACGCTGATCTTCGCACTGATGAACGTGCTGAACTTTGCCCACGGGCAGATGTATGTGCTGGGCGGCTTCGTCACTTACACGTTTTACGGACAGCTCGGCTGGCCCTTCGTCCTGGCGCTGGTGATGTCCTGTGTGACGCTGGCCGTCGTCGGCGCACTCGTGGAGAAACTGCTGTTTGCCCCGGTGATCCGGCGTTCGTCACGCGAGGAAAGCACGATGCTGCTGGCCGCGGCCATCGCGTTTCTGTTCGACGCCATCATCCTGCTGGTATTCGGCGAAAAGCAGCGCGGCGTGCCGAAGATCGTGAACGGCGTGTTCAACTACGATTTCCGGCTGATCATGCCCTATGACCGCATCCTGATTTGCGTTCTGGCGATCCTGTCCATCGTCGGTTTCATCCTGTTCATGCAATATTCCAAGACCGGCCGCGCTCTGCGCGCGCTGGCGCAGGATCGGGTCGCCGCCCAGCTGATGGGCGTGAATGTCGACCGCTATTCGATGATCGGTTTTGCCATTGGCGCAATGCTGGCCGGGCTTGTCGGCGGACTTTTGGTCACCATTACCGGGATCAATCTGGGCATGGGCGGGCCGACCTCGATCAAGGCCTTCATGATGGTGATGATCGGCGGCGCCGGGGTGATCTCAGGCGCCATCGCCGGCGGCATTATCTTGGGCTTCATGGAGGCGATCGGCCTCGCGGTTCTCTCGCAATACGGCGACATCACCTATCTGCTGATCTTCGTGTCGCTGATGATCTTCCTTGCCATCCGCCCGCAGGGGCTGATGGGCAAGCCGTGGGGTTGAGCCGATGCTGAAGCTTTCCACCAGTCAATGGATCGGCTTTGGCGTCTTTCTTGCCGTTATCTTCATCGCAGTGCCGGCGCTAATTGCCACCACGGGGCGCACCGATTTCTACTTCACGCTGAGCTCGGTCGCGCTACTGAGCATAGCCAGCGCCGGAGTCTGGCTGATGTTCTACATTGGCCGCATCAATATCGGGCAAGGGGCTTTTGCGCTGATCGGCGCCTATGTCTCGGCGATCCTGGTGACCAAGGCAGGTATGTCCTTTTGGCTGACCCTGCCGCTTGCGGGGCTATTCGCCGCGTTCGTCGGCGTGTTCATCGGCATGCCGATTCTGCGGCTAAGAGGCGTTTATTTCGCGATGATCTCGCTGGTGCTGACCCAGGTGGTGTCGCTCACCGCCCTGGCTCTGCCCATTACCAACGGCGCCAAGGGCATCACCTCGATTCCGCTGCCGGGCGAGATATCGATCCTGGGCCTGACCCTGGTGCCGGATTTCGCCACATTAGATAACTCGCGTTTGGCTTTTTATTATGTCGCCTGCGTGCTGATGGTGCTGACTTTCGCCACCATGTACCGGCTGGTCAATTCGCGGCTGGGCCATATCTGCCGCTCGATGCAGCAGAACGAGGAGTTGGCCTCGTCCATCGGCATCAACATCGCCTATATCCGTGTCATCGTCTTCGCCATCTCGTCCTTCTTCGGTGGCATCGGCGGTGCGATGTTCGGCTCGATTGCGCAGTCGGTCTACCCATCGACTTTCGTGGTCACCGACAGCGTGAACTTCATGCTCAACTGCTTCCTCGGCGGGCTGGGCTATGTCTTTGGCCCGATGCTCGGCACACTGGTGCTCTACTTCGGGTGGGACCTGCTTTTTGAACTCGGCAAATACCAGCTCTTGATCTATGCGAGCCTGCTGATCGCCTTGATGCTGGTTCTGCCTAACGGACTGCTCAGCATCCGGCCGGATATGTTCCGGAGGTCGGGCAAATGAGCGCGCTTCTGGAGGTCAAGGCAGTCACGAAACGCTTCGGCGGTTTGACTGCGAACCACAATATCAGCTTCGACGTCACCGATAACGAGATCCTATCGGTGATCGGACCGAACGGGGCCGGGAAGTCTACGCTGTTCAAGATGATCTCGTCCTTTCTGCCCACCACCTCGGGCGAGGTGGTGTTCAAAGGCGAGCGGATTTCCAACCTCAAACCGCATATTGTGGCGCGCAAGGGTGTCGTGCGGACATTTCAGGAAGCCACGATCTTCAAAAGCATGACCGTGCGCGAAAGCGTT
Source organism: Hyphomicrobiales bacterium (assembly GCA_024222895.1). Taxonomy (GTDB): domain Bacteria; phylum Pseudomonadota; class Alphaproteobacteria; order Rhizobiales; family Kaistiaceae; genus Bauldia. Next base: position 8,570 of record JAAEOR010000572.1, read on the forward strand.
GTCGTCGCCCAGCATCTGCGCGCCAAGGCCTCGCTTGCGGGCTATTTCTGGGGCTCGAAGACCGCGCATGCGGATGTTGATGCGTTTGGCGATTATGCCGATGAGCTGATCGGATTTCTGAGCATGTCGGCGATCGCCGACGAACTGGCCTCAAACCTGCCGCAGGGCCATCTGCGGGCGCTGGGCATCGCACTTGGCCTCGCGACCGACCCGGTGGTGCTGCTGCTCGACGAACCCTTCGCCGGGATGAACCACGACGAGACCATGAGCATGGTTAACCTCGTAAAAAAGGTGCGCGACGACCGTGGCGTCACGGTTCTGCTGGTCGAGCATGACATGCCGGCAGTCATGACAATCTCGGACCGGATCGTGGTGCTGAACTTCGGCGAGATGATCGCCGAGGGCACGCCGACCGAGATCCAGAACAATGAAAGGGTCATCGAGGCCTATCTCGGCAGCGCCGATGACGAGATCGGGGCGTAGACAATGAGCAAGATGTTGGAATTCAAGGATGTCGAGCTCTACTACGACCACGTCTATGCGTTGAAGGGCGTATCGATCGATCTCGAAAACGGCGAAACCGTCGCGCTGATCGGCGCCAACGGAGCGGGGAAATCCTCGATCCTGCGTGCGATCACCGGTCTGGCAAAGCTGGCCGCTGGCTCGATCCATTTCGAGGGCGAGCAGATCGACGGCAAACAGGCCTCCGATATCGTGGCGCGCGGTATCGCCATGGTGCCCGAAGGGCGCCGCGTCTTTCCCTATATGTCGGTCAAGGACAACCTGCTGATGGGCGCCTTTACCCGCACTGACAAGGTGGCAATTAGACAGACGCTGGACAGTGTTTTGGAGCGCTTCTCGCGGCTGAAAGAACGCTTCGGCCAGGCCGCGGGAACGCTTTCGGGCGGCGAACAGCAGATGCTGGTGATCGGCCGCGCCCTGATGGCCAGTCCGCGGCTTTTGCTGCTGGACGAGCCGTCGCTGGGAATTGCACCCAAGCTGGTGCAGGACATCGCGCGCTCGATCGTGGCGATCAATCGGGACGAGGGCGTCTCTGTCCTGCTCGTAGAACAGAACTCGCGAATGGCGCTCAGTATCTCGAACCGCGCCTACGCGATGACGACGGGCAGTGTCGTGATCGAGGGGAATTCGAAAGAGTTGTTGCACGATGACCGCATCAAGGCCGCCTATCTCGGCGGCGATATTTGAGGGGCGCCATGAAACTGCTCGTCGTGAATCCCAATACCACGGCCTCGATGACCGCCAAGATAGAAGCGGCCGCCCGTTTGGTGGCGCGACCGGATACCGAAATCATGGCGACAAATTCGGCAGATGGACCGGCCAGCATTCAGGGCTATCTCGACGTGGCCGTTTGCGTCCCGGGCATTCTGGACGAGGTCGCCCGGCACCCGGATGCCGATGCGGTTCTGGTGGCCTGTTTTGACGACACGGGCGTCGACGCGCTGCGCTGTATGGTCGATGGCCCGGTGATCGGTATTGGGGAGGCCGCCTATCACGCCGCTAGCATGATCGCCGCAAAATTCAGCGTTATCACCACCCTGTCGCGTTCGGTTGCTGGGCTTGAGGCAAATCTGGCCCGCTACGGTTTGGCGCAGAAATGCATGCGCGTGCGGGCGACCGACATCCCGGTGCTCGAACTTGAGAACGGCGATCAGGCCACGACAGACAAGATCCGCAACGAAATCCGCCGGGCAATATCCGAAGACGGCGCCGAGACGATCGTGCTTGGCTGCGCCGGCATGGCTGACTTGGTGGCGCGGCTTTCTGACGAATTCGGTCTGCCCGTCATCGACGGCGTCGCCTGTGGCGTAACCTTGTCCGAGGCATTGGTCGGGGCCGGGCTTGGGACATCGAAGATGAACACTTATTCAAGTGTTTGAGACGCTTAAGGCCAAGGTCAGATCCAAGCCGACGAAGCCACCTTTGGCGTAACATAGGCTGCTCGAATGTAGCGAGCGGTGCGGTGGGCAGGTGCGGTTCGGAGGAACCGCTATGCCTGCTTCAAACCTCCCAACGGTCATTCCGTCGAAACGTGCTTGGAATCACGGATGCATCATCGGCCAGAAGCGACCACTGTCGCCCGAGCATTTCTGGGCGATCCGGGTGCGTTTGGAGCTTGAGGCAAATGCGTCCGGCACACATTCGCTACGCCGCATCAAGGTAGCCCAGATACAACTTCTGCTTGGCCGCGCGAAAATGGACAGCACGGTCCGATACCTCGGTGTCGAATTGGAGGACGCGCTATCATTTTGCCCTGATATTGCAATCAAGGTTATACTCAATATCAGTCAATTTTTTTATCTTAGCGAGACTAAATCCCTGGCTTCGGGCCTGTCGTTGAAACGCCTTATACAGAATATTTCTCAATTCTGTATCGATATCCTCATCTGAAATCGAAAGATGGTCTGGAAAATTATCCCCGTCGCTTGTTTTCGAATTCGTCTTTTTCGTAGCTTTCCCACGGCCAAATACGTTATTCCAGCCTGATCGGTATGCTTCCGTCGACACACTTGAAAAATGACTAATGGACGATTGGGATGCTGACTTAGGCGCTGCTTCGGCTTTGCTCGCCGACGGATCTGCCGGGGCGGTTTCCGCAGCCGTTGCAGACTGCTTGGCCTCTGGCTTCTTTGACCCAGCATCACCTTTTTTCCGCGCTTTTACTTCGCTCATGTTCGCGTCACTTCCTTCGTAAGAACGTCAGACCGTCGTCCGGAAAAATCTCTGCGTTATTATCACTTCCAGCTGGTGGCACAACCAGCGCCGAGCCCTCCTACAAAACACGACCCATCCACCTCGACTTGCCCAATTCAGTGGAGGCTTTCAGCCTGTGATAATCACTTTGGCCTCGAAATTTGTCGGCGATTTGGATGCTAATGCG
>JAAEOR010000573.1 GCA_024222895.1 Hyphomicrobiales bacterium
CTCGATCGTCATCGAAACGTCAAGCGACCGGTCGTCGGTGTAGATGCGCTGGAAGCCGAAGCCCTGTGGCGGATTGATCCGGTGGTAGTACACTTCCTCAAGCCGGGTTTCCTCGGGAAACGCATCGCGATCGTGTTTGTGCGGCGGGTAGCTCGAGGCGTTGCCGGCGGGTGTGATCACCTCAACCACCAGCAGTCCATCTGCTTCATCAGTTTCATTAATAATATCGGTCACATAGCGGATATTATTGCCTTTTCCCCTCGTCATTACATCGTGACTGTCGGGGCGAATGACCCGTGCCGGATGGCTGCCGGCGTTGCCGGGCGCCGAGCAGGCGGCTACGTCGAGGTCGGTTTCCGCGGCAATCGACCATTGGGCGCCGGCGGGCACATAGAGCGACCACGGCTTGCCATCGAACACGCTCATCCGCTCGCCGAGGACGCCAAGGTCGGTGCCGTCGACTGCCGTCCGGCCCTTGCCGGTCAGAAAGACCAGACAGACTTCGCGGCCGGCGGTTTCGGCCGTGACGGTTTCGCCCGCCTTCAGCCGGTGAAGATCGAAACCCACATATTCCCAATCGGCGCTCTCCGGCGTGATATGGATCAGGCGGCGTTGGCTGTCGGGTTCGGTCGGGCGTTGATGAAGGTTTGTCATGTTGGTCCTCCCGGGTGCTGCAATGACGCTCCCGGCGTTGCGTTTCAAGTGGTTTTTATCCGCCGGACCCGGCGCCACGCCGACACCAGTTCGTCGAAGCGGGTGGCCATGTCGGTGATGGCGGCCTCGTCGTCGATGTCGCCGGCCATCCATTTCTCTGCCGCATCGGCGAAGATCGTCCGCCCGACTGCAAAGCCCTTGACGATCGGGAAGGCGGCGGCGCGGGCAAAACCGGCTTCGAGTTCCGCCGGCGGCGCCTCCAGCCCCAGGAGAACCACACCGCGGCACCAGGGGTCGCCCTCGGTGATCACCGCCTCGATGGCGGACCATGCATCCGGTGTTGCCTGCGGTTCCAGTTTCCACCAGTCCGGCTTGATGCCGGCGGCGTAGATGCGCGCCAGGATCGAGGCAGTCGTCGCGTCGTCGAGCGCACCGTGCTTGCCGGATATGATCTCTATGAGCAGCTCGAGATCCAGCCGCCGGGTGGCTTCGTGCAAAGTGCGCAACGTTTCGATTTGCTCCGCCATCATCGCCGGATCATCATCGGGGCTGATGAAAGCCAGACACTTGACCGTGTGGGTGACCGGCCACTCGGCCAGTCGCCCGCCGATGTCCTGATCGAACTCGAAGCGTAACGGTCGCGATCCGGGGCGTTCGACGGGCCGACCGATCCACAGCGGTTCCTTCGAAGCGGCAAACAGGGCGTCGCGGCCATAGGTATCGTCGAGCAGGATCCCGAACCCGGGTTGCCCGTCAGCCACTCTCGCGGCCGCGGTCACCGCAAGGGACTTGAAGGCGTTGATGCGGTCGCGCGGCGCTCCGAGCCGGTCGGCAAGGGCCTCCAGCTGGGCACGGTGATCGATGGCGAACGCCAGCAGCTCATCCGGCTGCCGGCGGCGGGTGGTAGCCCAATGAATATGGTTGAGGGCGGTGTCATGGCGCAGGGCATGATGTTGGCTGCCGTCGCGCAGGAACGCCTCCAGCTCCGCCCATGTCGGATACTCTGGCGAACACAGGAGACGTGAGACCGCGAACGCACCGCAGGCGTTGGCCCAGGTTGCCGCGGTTTCGATTGGCTCGCCGCGAAGCCAGCCGCGGAGAAACCCGGCCATGAAGGCGTCGCCGGCCCCGAGCACATTGTAGACTTCGATGGGAAATCCCTCGCCGACGATCCCGTCATCCAGGTTGTCGGGGATAGCGTCCGGGAAGACGACACACCCCATCGGCCCCCGTTTGAGGACGAGGGTTGCATCCGACAAGGCGCGCACGGCACGCACGGCTGAAAACGCATCATCCGCCCCGGCGGCGATGCGCATTTCCTCTTCGGTTCCAACGATCAGATCGCAATGGGGAAGGACCTCCTTCAGGTGTTCCGAGACCCGCGTCGATTCGATGAAGCGCTCCTCGCCGGCGGCGTGGCCGGCCAGGCCCCAGAGGTTGGGCCGATAGTCGATATCGAACACCACCCGGCGCCCGGCGGCCTTGGCGGCGCGGATCGCGGCAAATTGGGCGGCGGCGACGGTCGGCGTGGAGAAGTGCGTACCGGTGACCACCAGCGCGTGGGCCGAGGCGATGAGCGCAGGATCGATATCGTCCTCGGTCAGCGCCATGTCGGCGCAGTTTTCCCGGTAGAAGATCAGAGGAAATGTGGCATCGTCTTCCACCGATAGAAGGACGAGGGCGGTCAGGCGCTGGGGGTCGGTCTTGACGCCGTCGGTAACCACGCCGTCGCGGGCAAGTTGCTCGCGAATGAAGCGTCCCATCTGCTCGTCGCCGACCCCGGTTACCACCGCCGCGCGCAGCCCGAGCCGAGCGGCGCCAATGGCGATATTGGTCGGGCAACCGCCGACGGACTTGGCGAAGGAGGAGACATCCTCGAGCCGCGTGCCGATCTCATGACCGTAAAGATCGACCGACGATCGTCCGATTGTCACCACGTCGAGGGACGGTGTCGCACCCGGGTCTGGCATGGCCGAGCTCCTGCTATAGTGATGGACAGCCCGACGGCCGCTGACTAGAAAGAATGAAACAACGGTTCTACCGGCGCGTCAATTCGGAACTTTCGTTCTACGGATCAGGAGGGGGATAAATGCTTCGTTTCGGAATATTGGGTGCCGGTCGCATCGGCAAGCTGCATGGTGGCAACATTGCCGGCGCACCGAACGCCAGATTGGTCGCTGTAGCCGACGTGATTGACCAGGCGGCACGGGATCTGGCTGCCGCCACGGGTTCCGAAGTCCGCTCCATCGACGACGTCATTGCCGCCGGCGACATCGACGCGATTTTGATTGGCTCGTCAACGGATACGCACGCCGACCTGATCGAGCAGTCCGTTCAGGCAGGGAAGGCGGTGCTGTGCGAGAAGCCGGTGGATCTCAGCGCCAAACGCATCGAGCAATGCCTGGAAGTCGTCGAGAAAGCCGGCAAGCCGCTGATGATCGGCTTCAATCGCCGCTTTGATCCGAACTTCGCCGAGCTCAAGCGCCGCCTCGACGACGGCGCCATCGGACCGGTCGAAATGGTGACGATCATTTCGCGCGATCCCGAGCCGCCGCCGGTGAGTTACGTGGAACGGTCGGGTGGTCTCTACCGGGACATGATGATTCATGATTTCGATCTTGCGCGATTCCTCCTGGGCGAAGAACCGGTGGAGGTGCATGCCATCGGCTCCGTGCTGGTCGACGAGGCCATCGGCAAGGCAGGCGATGTCGACACCGCGATGGTCATGCTGCGCACCGAGTCTGGAAAGCTCTGCCAGATCTCCTGTTCGCGCCGGGCCAGTTATGGCTACGACCAGCGGATCGAGGTTCATGGCTCGGGCGGCATGCTTCGTGCCGGTAACCTGCATGAAACGACCGTCGAAGTGGCAACTGGCGACGGATTTGCCCTCGACCCGGTCCTGAACTTCTTTCTCGAACGGTACGAATTGGCCTATCGGCTCGAACTGGCCGCGTTCATTGATGCGGTTGAATCGGGCACGCCACCATCA
>JAAEOR010000574.1 GCA_024222895.1 Hyphomicrobiales bacterium
AGGAGCGCAAGGGTCCCCGCGTCGGGGCACCGGACAAGGCCATCGCCGGTTTCGTCAAGGCAGCCGGGCTGGCGTCGATCGACGACGCCGAGATCCGTCCCGACAAGAAGGGCGACATCTACGTTGCGGTGATCGAGCAGGTCGGCAGCACCGCCGAGGATGTGATCGCCGAGATTGTACCGAAGGCGATCCGCGGCTTCCCCTGGCCGAAGTCGATGCGGTGGGGCGCGGCCTCGGCGAAGCCCGGCAGCCTCTGCTGGGTGCGTCCGCTCCATTCGGTGCTCTGCGTATTCGGTCCGGAGACCGAGGATACAGCGGTGGTGCCCTTCGATATCGACGGCATCGCTTCCGGCGACGTCACCCACGGTCACCGTTTCATGGCGCCCGGGCCGATCTCGGTGCGCCGCTTCGACGACTATGGGCCGAAACTGGAAGCGGCGAAGGTTGTCCTCGATGCCGAGAGGCGCAAGGACATGATCCGCGCCGATGCCCGTGACCGGGCGCTGGCGCTCGGGTTGGAAGTGGTCGAGGACGAGGCGCTGCTCGACGAGGTCGCCGGGCTGGTCGAGTGGCCGGTGGTGCTGGTCGGCCGCTTCGAAGAAGCGTTTCTTGAGATTCCGCCGGAGGTGGTCCGCGCCACGATCCGCGCCAACCAGAAGTGCTTTGTGCTCCGTAATCCGGGCAATGAGTCCTTCGAGACTCGGCCGCAAAGTGGCCTCACACCCCCGATCGAGCCGGGGGTAGGCTCTCAGGATGTTGACGTCGGCGATACTGAGAAACGTGGCACGGGTGAACACCAGCGTCCTCATCCCGAGGCGCCGCCGAAGGCGGCCACGAAGGACGCACGACCTGCGCGCCTGGCGAACCGGTTTGTCATGGTTGCCAATATCGAGGCACCGGACGGCGGCGACGCAATCGTGGCGGGCAACGAACGCGTCATCCGCGCCCGCCTGGCCGACGCCAGACATTTCTGGCAGACCGACCGGGCGCCGCTTGCCGATTATCGCGAGGCAAACGACAAGCCGCTCGATCAGCGCCTGGCCAAGCTCAGGGCGCTGAACATCATCTTCCACGACAAGCTCGGCACCCAGGGCGAGCGGGTCGAGCGCATCGCCCGCCTTGCCAAGGAGATTGCCCCGCTGGTCAGCGCCAATCCCGAACTGGCCGAACGGGCCGCGACACTGGCCA
>JAAEOR010000575.1 GCA_024222895.1 Hyphomicrobiales bacterium
GAGGCGTAGGAGTCGGCGACCCGCCTGGCCCAAAGACGCGAGGTTGCGCCCATAGAGGCGTCCCCTTTGCGACTACCGATCCGATCCGCAAGCCAGGCGTTGGCCGGTACACCGAAGCCGGTTTTCGGCCTCTCCACGAGATCAGGTGGCAGCGGTTCGGACGGCGCAGCGGCAAGGGCTCGTTTGCCGACACCGGCTGACATTCGCGGAGCATAACCGGCAAGTCGCCTGAGAAACTGCAGATCGGCCAGCGGCGTGCGAACTTCGACCGAGTGGGCCATGCCGGCCCAGTCAGCGTCACGCAGCAGCTGGTTTCGCATGTAATTCACGACCTCCAACGCAGCCACCCGGCCGGCCGGCGAGCCCGGGTCAGGCTTCAAGCCGGTCGCCAGAAGGCTGAGCGGTTCCAGCCGCTTCATCCCGTCGCGAACCGTCTCGTCATCAAGCGTCTTGGTCAGTTCGAAAGGCAAATAGAGCCCGCGTCGCAGGAGATAGGCACCGGTGTAACTGCCACCATATTCGACGACGCCGAGCGCCTTTGGAAAGCGCCGCGCCAGAACCGGCATGACAGCGGCTGAGAGGCGGCGTATCCCCACGCCGAGACCGGGGATGGCTCCGGGTAGCTGCATCCATCGCACCGAGCGCGGGATATCGACAAAGCTTGGATAGCCCGCGACGAGTTCATCACCACCCACACCCGACAGCGCGACTTTCAGGCCGCACTCGCGCGCGGCCTTGGCAATGAACCAGGCATTGATACCGTCGATTGATGGCTGATCCATTGCTTCCAGGATAGCCGGAAGGTCATCATTCAGCTCTGTTGTCCTGACGAGACGGATGTGATGCTCGGCGCCATATTGTCTGGCGACCCTGGCCGCCAGGCCGGTCTCGTCGTTGATCGTGCCGACAAACCCCTCGAAGCTGACGGTAATCGCCCTTGCGTGACGCCTTCCAGCGTCGCGCATCAGCCCGAGCAGTGCCCCGGAGTCAACGCCGCCGGACAGGAAAACGCCCACTTCCACGTCGGCCTCCAGGTGAGCGCGGACGGTGTCCAATGCGGCTGACCGAACGCTTTCCTGCAGGCCCTCTTCCGGGAGAGAACGCGACGTGCCCTGCGCCAGTTCATCGGCGACATTGGCGAAGGCACGAGGCTCGCGCGGTCCTGTTGCGTCGACCCACTGGTGATGTCCGGGCGGAAATGCCCTGATCTCCCTGTAGACGGTGAAGGGTTCGGGAACACTGCCGAACAAATGAAAGCCGACCACACCTGCAGGTTCCGGATCGCGCGAAACATTGCCGCCGGCGAGCAGAGCCTTCACCTGGCTTGCGAAACGAAACGTCCAGCCATCGTTTGATGTGTAGAGCGGCTTGATGCCCAGGGGATCACGGGCCAGAAAAAGTCCGCCGCGCCTCTCGTCCCAAATCGCGAACGCATACATCCCGCGCAGAGCACTGGTCATTGCCACGCCATCGCGGGCATAAAGATGAAGCAGGACCTCTGTGTCCGTCCTGGTGCGAAACTGCGCGCCACCACGCTCCAACTCAGCGCGCAGGGTGCGATAGTTATAGATTTCACCATTGAAGACGATGACCAGATCACCGTCACCGGAGACCATCGGTTGCAAGCCCGCATCAGACAGATCGATGATCGACAGTCGCCGATGCGCGAGGCCGCAGCGGCGACTGCTGTCGCACCAAAGACCCTCCCCATCGGGACCGCGGGATCGCATGTGGTCGCGGGTCGCGATCAACTCCTCCCGGCTCGGCAGGCTGGCAGCATGGTGGTAGGCGAAGATACCATTCAGCCCACACATCTAGCAGCGCCCCGCCACTGACTCGCCAAGATATCTGTCGAACGATTGGTTCGCAGCAATGGTCTTCGGCTGTTGAACAACGCCGACGTACAACGCTTTGACCACGGTTCCAGCGACAGGCCGGATCATCGAGGTCGCCGCGCCAGGAATTGCGGCAGCTTGCGAAGTGGCTTTGCAATCAGCGCCTTGTCGATCATCCCCGAATTGAGCCACTTCCGGCGTGCGTCCAGGGATTCCAGGTTGCCTTTCAGATAGGCTCCGACACCTGATGTGCTGTTGCCACCGACCATCATGTCTACCCACACGCGACTGATATATCCTGCGCGGTAGTCATGGAGTTCCAGGGCGCGGAGCATGTAGTCATAATCGGCGGCGATTCTGTAGCGCAGGTCGAAATACCCGACCGCGTCTATGACATCGCGCCGTGCGTAAAAGGTTGGATGCGGCGGCATCCAGCCGTCTGCAAACGCACCTTTGTAATACGGCGCTCCGCGCCATCGTCGGACAACGCGGTTGGTGTCATGATCCGACACGAAATCAATGTCGCCGTAGACGATATCGATCTCATCCAGCGCTGCCGAGATTTCCGACAGGACACCGTCATTCGCGAAACGATCATCGGAATTCAGGAACCCGGCTGCCTCGCCCGAGAACGCCGCAAGTCCCTTGTTCATTGCATCGAAGACACCGGAATCGGGTTCCGAAATGACGATCGCATCCTCAATGCCGAACGAATGTACGACCGACAGCGTGTCGTCTCGGGACTCGCCATCGATAACGACAAGCTCCTTGTCGTCGTGACGCTGGCGCAGGAAGGACTCGATCGTATAGCCGATGGTTTTTACGGAGTTGAAACATACGGTTACGACGGAGATTCTCATCGCAACACCCAGACTCGAGCCTTCGCCCGAGAATGCGTACGCCGGTACGCCTGCGTACGCCGGCCAGATCTATCGCCAGCCAACGCCGGCCAAAACAATCCGCGCCGTCTTGGCGGCTATCAGCACGTCAAGCCACGGCGAGAAATACTTGATGTAGTAAAAGTCGTATCTGAGTTTCGTCGTCGCTGCCTCAATCTCCGCGACATTGCCCTGATTGACCTGCGCCCAGCCGCTGACCCCGGGCCGGACGATGTGGCGGTAGCTATAGAAAGGGATTTGGGCTTCGTACCATTCGGCGAGTTCAACCGCCTCCGGGCGAGGTCCGATCCAGCTCATGTCGCCACGGAGGATGTTGATGATCTGCGGTAGTTCGTCAATGCGATGGCGCCGCAGGAAGCCGCCGATCCTTGTCACTCTTGGATCGAACGGTTCGGTAAACATGTGCCCGCCCTCTTCCTTCCGCATGGTCCGGAACTTCAGCATCTCAAACTTCCGGCCGCCAAGACCAACCCGTGTCTGCTTGAAAATCACCGGCGAACCGTCGAACAGTCGAACGGCCAGCGCCACAGGGATTGCGATCAAGAGGAAAAACGGCGCTGCCAGAAGCGCGGCAACGAAATCTGCAAAGCGTTTGACTCGAAGATAGGCAGACGACGGCCCCAGGGATCCGAAGGTATTCTCCGACAGATGCTCCATGTCGACCATGCCGGTCAGCGATTCCGACATCTGCTTCCAGTGGTAGACCGGAACACCGGCGAGCGCGGCGTTCGCCAGGAACCGCTCCCATTCCGGCGCAAGATCGGCGCGCAAATCGACGACAATCCCGTTCGTCGCAGTCGGCAGCACGCCGCTTGACTGCCAGAGAACCCAATCGGCACGGTCACTCTTGACGATCCGTTCCGCATCACCGAACGGCAAGACAGCGAGGCCCAGTCGCTTCAACCCTGGTTCGATGAGTCCAACGAATCCGAACCAGACCAAGGCCGATGCAAAGCTGATAAGAAACTGGGCGCGGGAATAGTCCAAACGCAGAAAGAAGAACACCGCAATAACGATTGCATAGCTTATCATGAACGCTGGAAGAATATAAGCGACGGATCGGGTGCCCGGATAGAGAGTCATCCTTCGCAACAGATAGGCGCCAAGCAATATAGCTAAGAAAGTACCGGTAATCGTGCTCTCTTTGCTACCGATGTTCAAGAAGTGATTGCCCAGGCCGTTGCGAAGCACAGCTGGTAACGCAACAGCGAAAATAACTGCTCCGATCAGCTGGTATCGGTTTCGCGTCAGGAATCGAAACCTTAGAACCCAACGTCTTTGGTTCCGATGAGACTGCACAGTATTGTAGGTGGGTTCCAACTTGGCCCTATGAAAAAAACGCAAGCTACCGCACTTCGGGTGAATCGACACCCAAACGAAAATCGCTGTCAGGAGAGTCCGTTCCCCGCCGTTTACGCTGCCGGTTCCAGGTCTGCCCGGCTGGTTCGAACAACGGTGCGAGTCCCCAGGATGTCGAGGAGGACAGCGGCACGGTCTCCGTCATCAAGCTTGACAAGCTCTCCGACCTTGCCGGCGAACGGCCCGGTCGCAAGACGGGCGCGCTCCCCTGCTCTCAGCGTCGAGCTCATCGAAACAACACCGCTCGAATCGGCAGCGTCAATCAGTTCACCGACAACCTCACTTCGAACCGGTTTGGGGAAGTCGCCCTCCATGATCAGTCCCGATACACCGAACGTACTATTGACGCTGCGCCAACGATCACGGTCAAGATCGAGTTTAACGAACAGATACCGCGGAAACAAAGGAGTTGTCGCCGTGCGAAATCGCCGAGCGTGCCGGACGGTCTTCAAAAAGCGCGGCAAGAACGTCTGAAAGCCCTGTTGCGCCAGGTTAATGGCAGCACGGCCTTCCCGGTATGGTTTCGTATGAACGACGAACCAGCGATGACTTCGCCCGGCATCGCGCCCACATCGCTGACGTGTACTCGACACCATGCACTCGACCTAAACGATAGATAGCCGCCCGGCGCTTGTGGTAACAAGCCCGGATAGCCCATTCAAGCACTAACCATCCGGCCGGTCCTGCCCAATCGAAAACTGCGGCAAGAAAGACACAGCGGGTACGAAAAGGGCGCAGCCATCAGCCCGCCAAGGCTGTTCACGCGAAATTGTTCGACATGACCCATGAGAGATTGTAAGAATTGAGTCGTTTAGAACCGTGAACCCATATTGGGACTGTCTTATGTTTCGCACACTTCTAGCGTTGACTGTTGCTGTTTCGGCCACTGTGCCAACCGGTTCGTTCGCCGCCGATGTCGGTGAATGTGTATGTCCGGTCGATGCAGACGCCGAGGTCCTTTGCCTGGATGCCGTTGATGCATCGGACGGCGGTGCGCTGGGTTTCCTAACCGAGATCGAAGGCGATATCAAAGTGACCGGACTCGCTGGCTATAGTTCGGCCAGCGAAGGAGTCGGCCTCTTCGCCGGTGATGACGTGGTGTTCCCGTACGGTAGCGAGGCCTTGCTGAATTTCGCCCCGAGTTGCCAGGCGCGGATTGACGGGAATGCAACGCTGGTCGTGCGTCAGGACGGCATCTGCGCATGTGCCGCGCTCCTCGCGCCGAAAAGAGGCGCTTTGCTCCCGTTGGCGTTGCTGGGTCTCGGCGCCGCCGGAGTCGGAATCTACTATTTGATAGACGATAGCGACGACGATCCGGTCAGTCCGTAAGGACATCGCCTGACGAAAGTGGCAAGAGCGAGGACGTTTCATCGTTCCGGTTTGCAGCCGCGCGCGGCTTTGAGGCGCCCATCACTGGCCTTGGTGCTGACGGCATCCGTGGTGGTTTTGTCCGTCCTTCTTGGCGGAGGGACGCAACAGGATATTTCCTCAGATGCCCTCGTTCAGCTGCTGAGTCTGGCGCTTGTTGCCTATGTAGCGCTCACCTACACGCCGACCGCGGA
>JAAEOR010000576.1 GCA_024222895.1 Hyphomicrobiales bacterium
ACCGGCAGCCTTCTGGCCGAATCCGACGCATTCGACTTTGAGGCAGACCCGCTCTCCGTCATCGCCGTGAACGGCGACGCCCAGAATGTCGGCGGCCAGATCGCTCTTCCATCCGGCGCATTGCTGTCCGTCGCGACTGACGGAACCTACACCTATGACCCCAACGGTCAGTTTGATGATTTGAACGATGGCGAGACCGCGACAGATAGCGTCTCCTTCACGATCTCCGATGGCACGGATACCGTCACCCGCACATTGGCGTTCACGATCACCGGCGAGACCGACAACCTGGCCCCAATAGCCGAGGACGTTCTCTATGTCGTCAGCGAAGGCGCCGCGCCCGGAACGTACTCGTTTGACGTTGCTGACGAGAATCCGGCAACGCTCGTCTACACAAGTCCGGGCATGCAGGTTCCACCCTTTTCCTTCAGCCTCCCAAACCCGACGACAGACTTCCTCAACCAGCTCGACGGCACCTTCACCGTGATCGGCGGACAGGACCTTCAAGCAGTTGCCCTTGGCGACTCCCGCGACTTTACCTTTGCCTACTCGGCGACGGACGAGTTTGGTGTCACCAGCAACCAGGCAACCGCAACCCTCAGGGTCATTGGCGAGAACGACGCACCGCAGCGCCCCTTCGGAATATCAGTGTTTCAGTCCATCGCAGAGGACAGTGGAATCGTCACGACCTCCTATAAAATTATCGATCCGGACAGCGACAACAACGTGGCGGATCTCGGCTACTCATTCAATGTGTTGCCCGGAGTCTCCATCGTTGACAACGGCAACGGGACTTACTCGGTGAATACCGACGAGGGATTTGACCATCTTGCGCCAGGCCAGACGCAGAGTCTCCACTACACGGCCACCGATCGACACGGCGCATCGGCGTCGTTCTCCGATTTGCAGGTCTTCGGCACGAATGACGATCCTGAAGCGAACGACGATGACTTTGTCACCGGGGAAGATTTGGCGTTTGCCGGCGATCTTTTTGCCGATAACGGCAGCGGCGTGGACAGCGACGTCGACGACGGCGATACGTTCGTTGTGTCCTCGGTCGACGGCAACCCGGTCAACGACGAACTTCAGGTCATCCAGCTCGCATCCGACGCCCTGCTGACAATCAACCCCGACGGAACGTTCGCCTACGACCCGAATGGCCAGTTCGACGATCTCGCATCAGGCGAGACCGCGACCGACAGCTTTGTCTATGACGTCACCGACTCGTATGGCGGCACAAATCAGGCGACTGCGACGATCACAATCGAAGGCGTCGCGGTGTCCGGCATATCGTCATCGGTCGCGCCAGCCCTCCCGCTTCTGGACGCGTGACTGCGGCAGCCCGACCGGCGGCCGCGTCGCTCCGCCGGCAGGCCTTGCCGAAACGGCCTTCGCCGACCCCGTCGTTCAGGCCGCCGTTTCGCTCGGCAGGCCGGCGAGAGCCATGGCCAGGTCTGCCTCGTCGTAATCGAGGTCCTGCAGGCCGCCGGCGAAGTAGTCCATATACGCCTGCATATCGAAGTGACCGTGGCCGCAGAGGTTGAACAGGATGGTCTCCGCCCGCCCCTCCTCGCGGCAGCGGATTGCCTCGTCCATGGCACCCTTGACCGCATGATTGGCCTCCGGCGCCGGCAGGATGCCCTCGACCCTGGCGAACTCGACACCCGCCTCGAAACACTTCGATTGGTGATAGGCCTTCGCCTCGATCAGGCCCAGATCCATCACGTGGCTCACGAGCGGCCCCATGCCGTGATAGCGCAGGCCGCCGGCGTGAAAGCCGGGGGGAATGAAGGTTGAGCCGAGCGTATGCATCTTGACCAGCGGCGTCAGGTGGCCGGTATCGCCGAAGTCGTAAGCGTATTTTCCACGTGTCAGGCTCGGACAGGCCGCCGGCTCAACCGCCACTAACCGCACATTCGAACCGCCGCGAAGCTGCTCGCCGAGGAACGGGAAGGCGATTCCGGCGAAGTTCGACCCACCGCCGGTGCAGCCGACAATAACATCGGGATAGTCGCCGGCCATCTCCATCTGGGCGATCGCTTCCTGGCCGACGATGGTCTGGTGCAGCAGCACATGGTTGAGCACCGAACCGAGCGCGTATTTGGTGTCGTCGCGCTGGGCCGCGACCTCGACCGCTTCAGAGATCGCCAGGCCAAGCGAGCCGATGTGGTCTGGCTTGGCCTCCAGTGCCGTCCGCCCTGCATTGGTTTCACCCGATGGCGAGGGAACACAGCGTGCCCCATAGGTCTCCATCAACGCGCGGCGATAGGGCTTCTGGTCGTAGGACACCCGCACCATGAAGACCTCGACCTCGAGGTCGAACAGCGATCCGGCAAAGGCGAGCGAGGAACCCCACTGGCCGGCGCCGGTTTCGGTCGACAGGCGCTTGACGCCAGCTTCCTTGTTATAAAACGCCTGCGCCACGGCGGTGTTCGGTTTGTGACTGCCCGCCGGTGAGACACCTTCATACTTGTAGTAGATCTTGGCCGGCGTATTCAGCGCCTTCTCCAGTCGGCG
>JAAEOR010000577.1 GCA_024222895.1 Hyphomicrobiales bacterium
AGACCAGGATGATCATCGCGGCTATCGCCACATTGCGAAGCGTGAGAGCACGACGATCGATCATCACCGCCATCAGCATCACCGCCAGCATTATGAAAGCACGCTGCGTGGACACGCCTGCGCCTGAGATTGTCAGGTAGAAGGCAGCAATTGTCATGGCGGCGCCGGCAGCCCACTTCCGGATCGGGAATCTGATCGCAAAGGTTGGAGAGAGTGCCAGCAGGGCCCGGATGAGCCAGTAGGCAGAGCCTGCCACCAAAGCCATGTGAAGGCCGGAGATCGCGAGCACATGCCCGAGCCCGGAGGCGCGCATGGCCTCCTGCGTGGCCTCGGGGATACCCCGGCGATCGCCCATGACCAGAGCAGAAGCGATCTGGCCATTTACGCCGGGCAGCGCGGCCAGAATACGATCGCGGATGCCGCGGCGGAGATGGGAAACCGGCATGGCCAGTCGGATGCCCACCGGCGCTGGTCCAAGATCGGAAGGCTTTGCCGCTCCGTAAGCGAACCCGACCGCACCGACGCCGCGATAGAAGTCGGCACGGGCAAAGTCGTAGCCACCGGGAAACGCCGGCCCGTTCGGTGGGCGCAGGCGGGCCAGGATGTCAACGGCATCGCCAACGGCAAGTGTCTCCGGCTTGCTGCGTACCGTTACCCGGACCTTTTGCGGCCGGTCCACTGGCGCGACGCGATCCATCCCGTCGACGAGAAGGACGATACGGACGCCGCCCCGTGCCGCAGCCTCCCGTTCCGCAATCCAGCCAGACAGATTGACCGTCATCTCGTGGGCGAGTATCGGCGCCGCAACGGCGTCGGTTCGAAGTTTGGTGACGGTCAGCCCCGCGCCCAGAGTGGTCAATGCCATCAGGACCCGCAACAGTGCTACGCGATTCCGGATTCGCCATACGGAGAAACCGAGAATTACGGTCACGGCGACAAGGACTGGAGCGGATGGCTCGGCCGGAAGCGCGAAATAGATGACCACACCGATGCCAAAGAGCACCGGCAGCCAGATAAAGCCCCGGCCAGCCTCCATCTCCCGTTCGAACAGGGCGCCGGTTTCGATCCAGAGGATTTCAAGGCGATACAAAAGCCGATGCGGGCGAGCGGACCCGGCGTCGAAGCCGCCGGTTCCGTCGTCTGAACGCGCGGTTCCGTACTGGTCCAGGTCGCTCATGACTGACCCGCCCGACTGTCGCGGGAACAGGATACACGACTGCAAGCAAAAGGCGAAGGTGTTGTTTGTTCTACTTTCCGGCGGCCTTGGCCCAACTGTCGCGTAAACCCACGGTGCGGTTGAAAACCGGATTGGCGGATGTCGAGTCCGGGTCGCTGACGAAATAACCCAGCCGCTCAAACTGAACCGGTTCGCCGCTGTTGGACGCCGTCACCGATGGTTCGACACGTGAATCGGAGAGGACCTCGCGGGACTCCGGGTTGAGATCCGCGGCGAATGTGCCCGGATCCGGGTCCGGCCTGGTGAACAGCGGATGGTTCAAACGCATTTCGACCGGTATCGAGTCTGCCGCCGAAACCCAATGAAGGGTCGCCTTCACTTTGCGTCCGTCGGGAGGCGTGTTTCCGCCACGGGTCTGGGGATCATAGGTGCAGCGAAGCTCGACGACCTCTCCATTCGCGTCCTTGAT
>JAAEOR010000578.1 GCA_024222895.1 Hyphomicrobiales bacterium
CTGACAGACAATCATGCAAACGCATGAGCGCGGCGACGACAACAGCTGGAGAGGCAGTTCGGTGCTACAAGAGGCACAAATCCGCGTTATTTGATGCCCGTACGCACGCTGTCCCGACCAAAACTTGCGAACGTTGCTGTTCGGCAGTCCGATTCTTGCTGGTCAGATTCGCCGAACAAACATGGTATACTGCGATCAGCTGACCGGACAGCAGGCGTTTCTTGGGCCATCCTATGATCGGCCGCCGGGGCGAACGTCGGGATCGGAGAGAGGAACTGGCAATGGACGATTCAGCATTTGGCAAAGAAGACGCCCGGGGATTCTGGACCCCGAACAAGCCCGTCAGTTATGGGCCGGCATTTGACTGGCCGCCTCAACCCCGAGTCCTGCTGAAGTGGCTTTTCGGTTTTCCCGGCTATTTTCTGCCCTGGAATGTCTTGTACGCGGTCGCGGCGATCCTGATCTGGATGTTTCTGACGCCGTCGCTCGAGACTCTGAAAACCTTCTCATTGTCCTGGGCCGCGCTGATTCTGCTGCGCAACATCGGTCTGGCCATCGCAGTCTACGGCGCCTGGCACATGTGGCTCTATGTCTGGCGTAAACAGGAGACTGATTTCAAATATAACCGACAGTGGCCCAAAAAAGAGTCGTCGACCTTCCTGTTCGGCAATCAGAATTATGAAAACGTTTTTTATACGCTCGTCAGCGGGGTGCCGATATGGACAGCGTATGAAGTGTTACTTCTGTGGGCCTACGCGAATAATATCGCACCCATGATCAGTTTCGCCGACTATCCGATCCTGTTCATCGCGATTTTCTTCCTGGTGCCGTTTATCCATGAAGTCGGATTCTATTTTGCCCACCGCCTCCTTCACTGGCCGCCGCTCTATAAGGTGGCACATGCTCTGCACCACAGGAACATCAACCCCGGACCTTGGTCGGGCCTTTCGATGCATCCGATTGAGCATGTGATCTACTTCTCGACGATTCTCCTGTTCTTCTTCATCCCGTCCCATCCGATCCACATGATCAATCTCGCCTCGCGCCTGGGCGTTGCACCGGCACAAGGGCATACGGGGTTCGACCGCGTTGTCATGGGCGACGAGACGAGCATGGACACGTCCTATTACGCTCACTACCTGCATCACAAATATTTCGAGGTGAACTACTCCGACGGCATGGTGCCACTCGATCGGTGGTTCGGGTCCTTTCATGATGGAACGCCCGATGCCCACGAAGCGATGAAGGCCAGACGACTAAGGCGTGGGGTCTGACAGGATTGACGGACGTCGATACCGGAACCGAACTCAGCGCAGTTCGAACTCCGCTTCGACTTCGGCGGCCGCATTGAAGGGCATGCTGGCCGCGCCGATCGCCGTCCGGCAGTGGGCGCCTATGTCGGGGCCGAAGACATCCAGCATCACCTGCGAGGCGCCGTTCACCACTTCGGCAATCCGATCGAAGTCCGGGGGTCACGTTCACGTAGCCGCGCAGAAAAGCGATCGCTGCGATACGATCAAGGTCGCCGTCCAGCGCAGCCTTGGCGTGGGCGAGAACGTTCAGGGCGCAAAGCCGCGTCGCCTTCTGGCCGGTCTCCAGGTCGAGCAAGTCACCGACCCGGCCAGTGTAGACGATCCGGTTGTCGCGCTTCGGCATCTGCGCCGAGACCAGGAGCCTCTTCCCCAGGATGCGGGTCGGTCTGAGCAGAGCGGCCATCGGCGGCTGGGGGTCCGGCAGTTCGATCCCGTATTTGGCGATGCGGTCGTCAATCGTACTCAAAACGGTGCCTCTTTGATTGGTCATTGTCTGTGGGCCGCCAAGGGCGATACGCTGCTCGCCGATTTCGGCCCGCACGGAACGGTCTCGGTGCAGTTCACATGATCACCCCTCCGGTCAACCGCTTCAAATCCAGGCTTGCGTCTGGCGAAGTCCAGTTGGGTCTGTGGATGTCCATCCCGAGCCCGGTCACCGCCGAGGCCCTGTCCTTGATCGGTTTCGACTGGCTGCTGTTCGACAGCGAACACGCGCCCGTCGAGGTCGGCGGGATGCAGCCGCTATTTCAGGCGGCCGCGGCTGGCAGCAGCGCCGTGGCGGCGCGGCCGGCATGGAACGACAAGGTGTTGATCAAGAAGCTACTCGATGTCGGCGCCCAGACACTGCTGGTCCCGTTCGTCCAGTCAGCCGACGAGGCGGCCGGAGCGGTGCGCAGCACGCGCTATCCCCCGGACGGTATCCGCGGCGTTGCCGGATCGACCCGCGCCAGCCGCTTCGGCCTCGCACCGGGCTATCTGCAGCAGGCCAATGAACAGATCTGTACACTGGTCCAGATCGAAACGACCGACGCCCTCGACCGGCTGGAGGAGATCGCAGCAGTAGAAGGCGTCGACGGCGTCTTCATCGGGCCATCCGACCTTTCGGCATCCATGGGCCACATCGGCAACCCCGCGGCAGACGAAGTTCGGGCGGAACTCAAGGCCACCGCCCGCCGTATTTCGGCGGCCGGGAGCGTGCCCGGCATACTCGCCACACACCCCAAGACTGCTTCCGAATACCTCGACTGGGGCTATAGATTCGTCGCCGTTTCCGCCGACCTCGGTCTGCTGCTCAGGGGCGCAAAGGAGTGCCTGAACGAGGTCAGGAAAGCGGTCTGAATCTGGCGGTCGGGAGGAACCTCACACGGTTTTGAGGTACTGGTGGACCATGCTGATCGCCGTCGACCCCTGACCGACCGCCGACGCCACCCGGCGGACCACGCCGTGACGTACGTCACCGACGGCAAACACGCCCGGAACACTGGCTTCCAGCAGATACGGGTCGCGCTTGAGCGGCCAGTCGCGCGGCCGTTTGCCATCCTCGAGAAGGTCGGGCCCGGTGAGAATGAACCCGGCGCCGCTGCGTTCGACCGAGTCGCCGAGAAAAACCGTGTGCGGCCTGGCGCCGATAAAGAGGAAGAGCGCCGCGGCCGAAACCGTCTCCGACTGGCCGGTCTGATTGTTGGTGATCTCGATCCTCTCGAGGCGATCGCTGCCGAAAGCCTTCGTCACACCGGAATGGGTCTGAACGTCGATGTTGGCGGTCGCCGCGATCTGGTCGATGAGGTATTGCGACATGCTGCTGCTGAGGCCGGCTCCCCGCACAAGCATCGTGACCTGGCTTGCGTAACGCGAGAAGTACATGGCCGCCTGCCCGGCGCTGTTGGCCCCGCCAACGACGAACATGGGTTCACCCCGATAGTTGGCGGCCTCGGTCATCGCGGCGCCGTAATAGACGCCGGCGCCGGTCAGTTCGCTGATACCCGGGACGTCAAGCGTTTGCAGGGAGACGCCGGAGGCGATGATGAGAGCGTGGCAGCGGATCGTCTGGCCATCAGCCAGGACCACCGACCGATACGGATCGGCGACCTCAATCCCGGTGACTTCCGTCGCCGTCAGAATCTCGGCCCCCAGGCGAGTCGCCTGGGTCGTGGCCCGCCGAGCTAGATCAACGCCACCGATTCCGGCGGGAAACCCAAGATAATTCTCAATGCGGGAACTGGTTCCGGCCTGACCGCCGGTGGTCTCCTTGTCGATCAGCAGTGTGCGCAGTCCCTCGCTGGCCCCGTAGACCGCGCCGGCCAGTCCCGCCGGTCCGGCGCCGATAACGATAACGTCGTAGAAAGGCTCCGACGCCCGCGTGTGATGCCCGATCTTTTCGGCAAGCTCGGAGATCGTTGGTTCGATGAGCGACGCACCATCGGGAAAGAATACTACGGGCAGGCGACGCTGGCGGACCAGGAAGGATCCAGCGCCAGACCCCTTATACGCCTCGTCGATATAGGTGTGCACCAGCCAGACGCGGCCATCGCGCAGCTCATACGCAACGAACCCCGCCAGCTGATCATCGTCTAGCAACTCGTAGCGAAATCTCGCCTGGTTGTCCCGGGCCCGCATCGAGCCATTGTCATCGAAATCGGCACAAGCCGCAATGACACCGGATTGGCCTGTCGCCGGAATGACCGACCATCGATCGATGGCGTTTTGCGGCCCTTGCCATGGACTTCACAACGTTGGAAAGGACCCGATGCGAACATATCAATTGCGAAGGGTCGCTTGCCTGAATGCCTGGCGACAATGGGCAGGCATTAGGTTGTCATTCTGGTGCGATCAAGTCGCGGCAAAGCCGGGGCAGGGTCATTCCATGTCAGCTTCGTCACTGAATCAGGTCGGTTTGGCGGCATGCTCGCGCACCGGGATGAGCAGGACGAGGCCAACCAGCAGGGTGACAGCGACGACTGCGATGCCGGCCCTCTGGCTGCCGGTTGCAAGCGTCACCACGCCCACAAGTGCCGACCCGATAGGACCGATTGCCCGGCCGGCAAGCGCGTAGAGACCGAAAAGCTTGGTGCGCATCTCCGGGGGAGAAATACGGGTCATCAGGCTGCGGCTGGATGCCTGCACCGGGCCGAAGAAGATGCCGAGGAAGCTTGCGGCAATCCAGAACTGGGTCTTGGTTTCGAGAAAGACAATCGACACGGAGATCGTGGCGAGGGCGATAATGGAGACGACGATAACCCGCTTCCCACCGAACTTGTCGTCGAGCCAGCCGCAACCGACTGCGCCGACGCCTGCGGTCAGGTAGATCGTCACGCCAAGGAGGAGCATTTCGTCTACGGAGAAGCCGAAGACCCCTTTCGCCACGAGGGGGCCGAAGATGAACAGCGTATTGACGCCGTCGATGAAGAACATGTGTGCCACCAGGAACCATAACACCGACGGCATGCGGGGAAGCCCGCGCAGGGTGCGCCAGAGATCGCCAAGTCCATTCGTCACGATCTGGCGGGTCGCCTCTCGAGAGGGTCTTTCACGTGGTCCGAACAGGACGAGCGGCGCCGCGAAGACCAGCCACCAGAGAGCGGTAAGGGGAGCAGCCGCGCGCAGTGGCTCCGCCAGCGTCGAATCCAGGCCGAAGAGCGGCGAATCCGGGGCAACAAGCAGCGCATAGACAAGACCAAGCGAAGCAAGCGAGCCGAAGTAGCCCGCCCCCCAGCCGAAGCCCGAGATCCGGCCGGTGGCCTCGGGCGGCGCAACAACGCTGAGCATGGCGTTGTAGAAGACGTAGCCGAGTTCGAACGCCGCGTTGGCGATCACCAGAAGCACGAGAGCCAGGAGCACGAAGCCTGGCTCGGGCATGACCCACCACATGGCCGCCGTCGCGACTATGGAAACGAAACTGCAACTGCCGAGCCACATCCGGCGCCGACCGCTGCGATCAGCGAAAGCTCCAAATACGGGGCTGAGGACGGCGATCGCGATGGCCGAGGCGGAGATGGCGAACCCCCACTGGGCCTGTCCACGCACGGGATCGATGGCGACATGTTCGAGGAAATAGGGCGCGAACACGAAGGAAAGGATGATTGCGGCAAACGCCGAATTCGCCCAGTCATAGAGGCACCAGGATACGATATTCCGGCGCGGGTATTCGGTTGGCGCGGTCGATGCTGGCGTCATTCAATCCACTCCGACGTTACCGTTCCGAACCTCGCCTGGCTGCGCGGTCGTTGGCGCGATATGAGCGACCCGCGCGCGCAACGCGTCGGCGATCGCCTGGGCGGCGTCACCACCCTCCGGGACTGCCGCGATCAACTCTTCCGCGGAGACCGGCGGAGCGAAGATGACGGTCACGGGCGCCGGATGGGGAAGTTGGCGGTCGCGCGGCCAGGCCTCCAGAGTCCCCGCTATATAGGTGGCGACCACAGGAGCGTGCGACCTGAGCACGACGCGGCCGATTCCGGCGTGAAACGGCAAGAGCCGGCCGTCGGGAGAGCGCCAACCTTCGGGAAACCAGACCTGCGCCGCGCCCTTGGCGAGGCTTTCAATGGCAAGCTCGACAGCGATGTTGGGTGCCGTCTCATCGACGGGAAATATCCGCGAGATCCGGGAGAAGGCGCGTCGTAGCGGTGTGTTGAAGAGACGCTGCCTGGTTGCGGCCCATACGACGCGCCGGCGCAAGCCGGATGGCAGGGCGGCCGCCAATACGAACGCATCCATGTCGCTGACATGATTGGGGCAGATGAGAACGGGACCCGTATCGGGCAGGGTATCGGCCCCCTCCACTCTCAGGCGGAAGGCCAGCCGCATGACGGCGTTGTTGGCGCTTTGCACGATCCAGCCGGACGCCTGCTCCAAAGCCGTGCGCGGAGCGAGCCAGCGGTTGCGCTCCTTCACCAGCGCTTCGGCCATATCGGGGCGATCTCCGCCGGTCACGGTGGCCTTGTCGCTGACCCGGACAAGCAGGTCGCGTACGGTCGCGATCGTGGCGATGTCGGCCTGGTCGAGTCGGACGCTGGTGGCCTGCTCGATTGCTACGCTGAGCGACATCCAGGCGAACGAGTCGAGCCCGAGATCAAGCTGGAGGTGACTGTCGAGGTCGAAGGGCGGGGTACCGTGGTCCCGCCGCAGGATCGCCCACACCGCGGCGCGTGGCGGCATCTCGATCCACTCCTGCTCCTCGCCGGTGAGCGCCCGCGCCGCCATTTCCGCGTTACCGGATTTCGCCCGGTCATACAACTCCGGCAATCGGAACCGCCGCAGCTTGCCGAGGCGCGTACGCGGCAGCGACTGCCGGGTCAAAGCGAAACCGGCGAGACGCCACGTCGAAGGCAGGCTCCTGGCAACCGTGCCCAATGCCACGCGAACAGCATCCTCCGGGTTCGAGGCACCGGTCTTTGCGACCGCGACCAGATTTGGCACGATCAGCGCGACAAGCGCGCCGTCGCGCTCCATGACGCCGATCTCCTCGATCTCCGGATCGGTCAGATAGCGCTTCTCGACGTCCTCGGGATAGAGGTTGTCACCGCCCGCCAGGACGATCACCTCCTTCTTCCGTCCGGTGACGTAGAGGAATCCGTCAGCGTCGAGCCACCCGAGATCGCCGGTTCTGAAGTAGCCATCCTCCGTGAAGGCCTCGGCATTGGCCTTCGGATTGTCGATATAGCCCGAAAAGACCATCGGGCCGTGCAGCAGGATTTCCCCGGTGCCGTCCTTGCCGGGATCGTCGATGCGAATCTTGCAACCGGCGACCGGCTGGCCAACGGAGCCCGGTCGCTTGGCCAAGGACGGCGCAGTTACCGACGCGGCCGTTTCGGCCAGTCCGTAGCCTGTTCGGACGTCCCAGCCCAGCGCGGCCAGTTCTCCTTCGACCCCTATCGGCAGACGCGCACCGCCTGAAACGAGCAGGCGCAAGTCCGGCGCGATCGCCCGGCGCACGGGTGCCAGCAGGGTCGAACCAAGCCACCCTCCATTGACGTGCCGCAGCCCCTTCGCCAGTCCCAGACCGCTGTTATATGCAAGGATCGCGAGACGGCCCTTCGATCCGATCCGCCCACGAATGCCGGCGAGCATCGCCTCGAAGAGCCTCGGAACGCCTACGATGATTGTCCCTCGGCCGAGCCGCAAAGCCTCGGCAATCTGCGGACCTGTGGGGCTTTCCGGCAGGATCAGCGTCGCTCCCACGGTCAAACAGGTCAGCGTTGCGGTGATCCACGGAAACACATGGTGAAGCGGCAGCGGCATCAGCACCCGGTCTTCAGCGGTCACCAGGCCAATCCCGCTGATGGTGTGGACGTTCCAGCCGATGTTGCGAAGGCTCAGGTGGAAGACTTTTGGCGCACCCGTCGTGCCCGAGGTGCGAAACTGTGCGATCGGATCGTCGCCGGTCAGATCCTCGATCGAAGAGTCGTCGCCGTGCGTCGGCAGCTTTGCCAGGTCAAGGCATGCGATCTCGTCCCCCAGGGCGTCTGCCGATTGCTGCGCGACAAAAACGAGGGCAGCGCCGCTCGCAACGATCTGCTCGCGGGCCTCGTCCGCCGAAAGAAGCGCATCAATCGGCGCGAGGACCGCACCGAGAAGGTGACAGGCGAGGCCGGCGGCGATCCATGCGGCAGAGTTCGGAGCCCAGATCGCTACAACCGAACCGCATCCGATACCCGCTTCCCTCAGCGCAGATACCGTGCCGAGCGTGCGCCGTCGAAGCTCCGCTCCCGACACGGCGTTGACCTGTCCCCCCGAGACCTCAAGCACAATCGGACGATCGCCGATTTGATCCAGGGTCGCGAGCGCCTTGATGGGCGACCAGGGCAACGATGAGGCACCGCTCATGGGCAAAACCTTCATCGGAGACGGAAAAGCCAGCGCACGCAACAGCAGACGGCGGCCTATTCGGTTCCGATATTGACCACATCAAAGATATGACTCTTAGTAAACGACCTTATGAAGAGTATATTGATCGGAATCAAATCAGAAGTAATAGTTAGAGCGAACGATCGAACCGGTGCATTCATCGGCGAGGAAAGAGAAGAGCACTGCATCTTGATATGAATCAACGAAAAAGTCTGGTGCACGGCGCAATGCTTGTTCAGTTGGCGCCTTGCGTTCGCTACGCACCGAACCCTCTCGAAGCTGTCGGCGTCGATGTTCGGTCTTTTTCCCCTCGCCGTGCTGCTGGTCTTGTTGGTCCGCTACTTGGTCTGGCGAGAACGTTACAGGAATATCGGCCAACGCCTGGACGCGACAGACCAGAGCCTCCATAGCCTGGAATGGCGACTGCGGCGGCCACCGTGCCAAGCGATTCTGGCTGGGGCCGGGGCTGGCGTCCGGTAATTGATATCTCGTGGCACGACGCGGGAAAGTTCGCGGCACGGCTTTCGCGAAAGATGGGCGCTGAATATCGGCTTCTGACAGAGGCAGAATGGGAATACGCGGCCCGGGCCGGGACAATGGCACCGTATTCGACGGGCAATACCATCACGGAGAGGTACGCCCATTTCGGCGGATCCAGGACGGTTCGAGTCGGCCGGTTTCCGGCCAATCGCTTCGGCCTTCAAGACATGGGGGGAACGTTTCGGATTAGGTCGTGGACTGCTGGTCGAACAACTACATGGGAGCGCCAGCGGATGGTCCGGCTCGGAGCGTAGGAGGTTGGGACCGCCGCGTCTTCCGCGGTGGTTCTTGGCGCGACGGGTCTGAGTCCCTGCGCTGCCCGCGGCGAGAACTCCTTTATGGGCCCCACAGGGCTCAACCATGTCGGCTTTCGGC
>JAAEOR010000579.1 GCA_024222895.1 Hyphomicrobiales bacterium
CGGCGGACCCGACGAGTTCAACGGTTTCGACCCGATGCGGCCGCTGCGCGAGTTGTCGGAGCGGTTCGGTTATAGCGGCCGCGTCACCTGTTTCGACCATCACCTGTCACACGCCGCCAGCAGCTACTATTTCAGCGGCTTCGACGAAGCGGCCGTGCTGACGGTCGATGGCG
The DNA here is from genome assembly GCA_024222895.1 of Hyphomicrobiales bacterium. Classification (GTDB taxonomy): domain Bacteria; phylum Pseudomonadota; class Alphaproteobacteria; order Rhizobiales; family Kaistiaceae; genus Bauldia. The sequence continues at coordinate 174 of JAAEOR010000579.1, forward strand.
TCGGCGAATGGGCGACCGCTGCTTACGGCGTCGGTCAGGGGGCGGTTGTATCCCTGTCCCAGGAGATCCGGTTCCCCAACTCCCTCGGTCTCCTCTACAGCACCATCACAGCTTATCTCGGCTTCAGCGTCAATGACGGCGAATACAAGGTCATGGGCCTCGCCCCCTATGGGAAGGACCGCTTCGCGGACGCGTTCCGCCGGTTCGCCCGACTGACGGGGGACGGTGATCTCGAGCTGGACCAGCGTTACTTCGATTTTTCCGGTGACGGGCGCATGTACACGGACGACCTGTGCACCCTGCTCGGCCGCCCGGTCCGGGAGCCCGAGTCGGCACTTGACCAGTTTCACTTCGACGTCGCCCGCAGCCTGCAGGTATTTCTCGAGGCGAGCCTGCTCGCCATGTGCCGGTATCTCCACGACCGTACCGGCAGCAGCAATCTCTGTCTCGCCGGTGGCGTGGCACTGAACTGCGTTGCCAACAGCCGCATCCTGGGCGAGGGGCCCTTCGACCGGCTGTTCGTCCAGCCGGCCGCCGGCGACGCCGGCGGTTGCCTGGGGGCGGCCGCACTGGCCCATGTGGTGCTGACCGACAGCCGGCCGAGGGCGTCACGGCTCGCGCACGCGTTCTACGGACCGGGGCCGGAGCCGGGAGAAATCGCTGCATTGATGGCGGCATCCGACGCCGGCGGCGAAGGTTTTGACGGCCGCGAAGCCGCGCTGCTCGACGCGGTCGTCGATCGGCTGGTCGACGGGCGGGTGGTCGGCTGGTTCCAGGGCCGGATGGAATTCGGGCCGCGGGCGCTCGGCGCCCGGTCGATTCTCGCCGACCCGCGGC
>JAAEOR010000580.1 GCA_024222895.1 Hyphomicrobiales bacterium
GCACCGACGCCCAGAAGGCACGCTGGCTGGCCCCGATTGTCGACGGTGAGGTTCGTTCGGCCTTCGCCATGACCGAACCACATCCGGGCGGCGGCTCCGACCCGACGATGATCCAAACAACCGCCGAGAAGCGCGGTGACCGCTATGTCATCACCGGGCGCAAATGGTTCATCACCGGCGCTGGGGAAGCGAAGCACCTCATCGTCGTCGCCAAGACGTCCGACGACCCGCGCCGCGGATTGACCGCCTTCCTTTTCGACCGCGACCAGCCCGGCTGGCGGATCGAAAGGCGGATAAAAATCATGGGCCCCGAAGAGCATGGCGGACACTGCGAACTGATCTTCGATGGGCTGCAAATTCCGGAAGAGAATGTGCTTCTTGGCGAGGGCCGCGGATTGAAGATCACTCAGATGCGCCTAGGCCCGGCGCGCCTCACCCACTGTATGCGTTGGCTCGGACTGTCGAAGCGTTGTGTCGATATCGCCCGCGCCTATGCCGCGGAACGGATGGGGTTCGACATTCGGCTGGCCGATCGCGAGAGCATCCAGCTGATGCTCGGCGACCTGGCGATGAAGATTGAGATTGGACGGTTGCTGGTAATGAAGGCCGCCTGGGAGCTCGATCAGGGCAGCTTCGCCCGCAAGGAGATCTCGATGGCCAAGATCCATGTCGCCAACCTGCTGCACGCAGCGGCCGACGTGGCGATTCAGATCAACGGCGCCCGCGGCTATTCCAAGGACACCGTGTTGGAATGGATTTACCGCTATGCCCGGCAAGCCCGGCTCGTCGACGGCGCCGACGAAGTGCACAAGATGGTGCTCTGTCGGCACCTCGACGAGGAAGGCAATGGCTTCTGGCGCTGGCCTGCGGGTTCGGAGCCGGACTGAGGCGCGAAGGCATGCGAATAGAACCGCATCTCGCCCCACGGTCGGCGAATCACAAGCCTCTGACGCCGCTTGACTTTCTGGCTCGCGCTCTCGCCTCGTTTCCCAACAGGCCCGCAATCGCCTGGGGAGATCGACGATGGAGCTATCGGGCATTCGCCGGGATTGTGACTCGCCTGGCCGAACGTCTTGCCACCGAAGGCGTCAGCCCCGGCGACGTTGTCTCGGTGATGGCCGCCAACCGGCCGGAGATGCTGGCGGCCCACTCCGCGGTGCCAATGCTCGGAGCCGTGCTCAACACCATCAACACCCGGCTCGACGCGGCGACCGTTGGTGTCATTCTCGAACACGCCGAGAGCCGACTGATGCTCTGTGACGCGCATTGCCTGGAGACCGCCGGCGCCGCCGCCAGAGCGCATAACGTCCCATGTCGATCCTTCGACGGAGCCAATGAGGGATCCGCCGTCCGCGCGGTCTGGAACATCCTCGACGACGACGGAATCGTCCGCGCCTTCGATCCGGTGGCGATAACCGACGAATGGCAGCCCATCTGCCTCAACTACACCTCCGGTACGACCGGCCGCCCGAAGGGCGTCGTCTATCACCATCGCGGCGCCTATCTGAACGCCCTGGGCAACGTGTTGTCGCTCGGACTGGACACGCGAACTGTCTACCTGTGGGTCCTGCCGATGTTCCACTGCAATGGCTGGTGTCACACCTGGGCAGTGACGGCCGCCGGCGGGCTGCATGTCTGCCTGGATCGCATCGATCCGAAGCTCATTTTCGACGCGCTTGGGCAACAGGCTGTGACCCATATGGCCTGCGCCCCGGTGGTCCTCTACATGCTGCTCAACCATCCCGCTCGCGCCGAGCGCGATCCAACCCGACGTGTCCTCATCGCCACCGGCGGTTCCGCACCGACCAGTGCGCTGATCGCCGATCTCGACCAGCTCGGCTTCGATCTTATCCACCTCTACGGCCTGACCGAATCATTCGGGCCGGCAACGTTGCGCGGCCTTACCGACGAAGAACGGTCCCTGCCGGCGACCACCAAAGCCGTTGAACTCGCCAAGCAGGGGACTGCGCATGTCACGGCCGGACCGGTACGGATCTTCGATGAAACTGCATGTGAGGTGCCCGCCGACGGCGAAACGCTGGGCGAAATCGTGCTTGCCGGCAACACGCTGATGGCCGGCTACTATCGCGATGCCGAAGCAACCGAGGACGCCTTCCGAGATGGCGCATTCCATACCGGCGACCTGGCCGTGCGCCACCCCGACGGCAACATCGAGATCAAGGACCGCTCGAAGGACGTGATCATATCTGGCGGCGAGAACATCTCCAGCCTCGAAGTCGAGAGCGTGCTTCACCGACACCCGGCGGTATTGCTGGCCGCGGTCGTTGCCGTGCCCGACCCGCAATGGGGCGAGGTCCCCTGCGCCTGTCTTGAGATCAAAACCGGCATGTCACTCGACCCGGAGGAGATCCGCGCCTTCTGCAAGACCCGCCTCGCCGGCTTCAAGGTACCCCGGCATTTTCTCGTCTGCGAATTGCCCAAGACCGCAACCGGCAAGATCCAGAAATTCACGCTTCGTGACCAGGCCCGATTGATGCTCAGCGACGGCAAGGGCCAGGGAAGTACCTGATGCCTGCCGCCGCCGACGATGGACCGCACAAGGCTGACTTCGACGCGGCTATTCTCGAATCCACCATGCGCAAAGCGCTACCCGACCTCAGCGGGCCGATGTCGATCGAACGGATTGCCGGGGGACAGTCCAACCCGTCCTACTTTGTCGATTTTGGTGAGACCCGGCTGGTGTTGCGCAAGCAACCGCCGGGCGAACTGTTGCCCTCGGCGCACGCCATCGACCGCGAATACCGCGTCATGGGCGCGCTTGCGTCGACACCGGTTCCGGTGCCAAAGATGCTTCACTTTTTCGACGATCCCACGATCGTCGGCACGCCCTTCTATGTCATGCGGCGCATCGAAGGTCGCGTCTTTCCTGACAGCCGACTTCACGCCGTCGCCTGGAATGACCGGAGCGCCATGTACGGCTCCATTGCCGCTCGGCTCGCTACGCTTCATCGCGTCGATCCCGATACGGTCGGCCTCGGCGACTACGGGAAACACAAGGATTACTTTGCCCGGCAGATTGCTCGTTGGACACGGCAATGGGGCCTGTCCGCCCAGCGCGAAGATGCCAACATCGATTACCTGATCGACTGGCTGCCCCGCAACATTCCGGCTGACGACCTCTGTACGATCTCCCATGGCGACTATCGCGTCGGCAATGTCATGTTCGACCCCACAGAGCCACGCGTTGTCACGATTCTCGACTGGGAGCTCTCGACCCTCGGCCACCCGCTAGCGGATCTCGCCCATTGCTGCATCGCCTGGCACACCGGTCCTGACGAGTTCGGCGGCGTGAGAGGGCTCGACCTCGCGGCCGAGGGGCTGCCAACGCAATCCGAGTTCGCCGACTGGTACTACACCGATGCCGGACACGACGCCCGGCTCATGCCGTTTCATCTCTCATTCGCGCTGTTCCGCTGGGCCGTCGTGTTCGAGGGGATTGCCGCGCGTGCCCAGGCGGGCAACGCGGCCAACGCCGACGCTGCGCGAGTGGCGCCCCTCGCGCGGGTCTTCGCCGAGCGTGCGAGAGCCTTGGCTGACTAGATCTAGCGTTTTCACGACGGCGCCGGCGCGTTTTCGCGGATCAAACCCTGTTTCCTCAGTTCTTCCCAGAGCTCTGCGGGAATTGGATGCTCAATCAGTTTGAAATTTTCGTCGAGATGCACCTTTGTCCGGGTTCCGGGAATGTTGGTTGGTATCGCCGGGTGAGCCAGGACGAACTGCAGGGCAGCCGCTTTCATTGGAACATCAAACTGCTTGCACACTGCCTCGATCTGCCGCACTCGCTCGAGGATCGGCTCCTCCGCTTCGGCGTAGTTGTAGTGTGCGCCTTCGACCGGCCCGGTCGCGAGGATGCCGCTGTTGAAGCCACCGCCAAGCACGATGGCAACGTTGCGCTCCTCGCAAAGCGGCAGGAAGGTGTCGAGCGAGTCCTGTTCAAGCAGCGTGTAGCGACCGGCGAGCAGGAAGCAGTCAAAGTCGCGCTCGCGGAGCGCTGCCTCGCAGACCTGCCATTCGTTGCAACCGACCCCGATCGCTGAAACGACACCCTGCGAGCGAAGGGACTCAAGCGCCTTGTAGCCACTGTCCATCGCGGTGCGGAAGTACTCCGCCTGCAACGTTGCGCCATGGGTCCATACGTCGATATCGTGGATGAACAGAATATCGACCCGGGACACGCCGAGCCGCTGGAGACTGTCCTCAAAGGAACGCATCACGGCATCATAGGTATAGTCGTGGACAATTTCGAAAGGCGGCGGGTCAATCCAGAAGGCCGATTCCACATTCCCTTCCGGCACGGGCGCGAGCAGCCGGCCAACCTTGGTGGAAAGCACGTATTCATCGCGCGGATAGCTGCGTAGCGATTCGCCCAGGCGGTGTTCCGCCAAGCCAAGACCATACATCGGCGCCGTATCGAAGTAGCGCAGCCCGGCATCCCACGCCCCCTTCACTACGGCTCGTGCATCCTCTTCCGGCACACGGCGAAACTGATTACCGAGAGGCGCTGTTCCGAACCCCATTGCCGTGACCTTCAGGGACGTTCGGCCGAATTTCCGCTTCTCCGTGGCCTTCATAACAGCTCTCCCATTTTTCCAGATCGGTGATTACGACTCCAACAATCGATTACAGGCAACGCCTTGGTTTGTGTTCCTTTCCTGACTACCACCGTACAACGTTCACTGCGGCTGATTGGCGATGCCGGCCCGTCGGACGGCGCGCCTCACGCGACCGAATAGCCGCCGTCGACCATCAGCAGATGGCCGCTGATCCCGCTGGCTGCATCTGATGCGAGGAATGCCACGCCCGAAGCGATCTCCTGCGGCTTCATCAACCGGCCAAAGGGCGTATCATCCAGCCATTGTTCCATTGTCTCCGGGCTGGTGCGGCCGACCTCGGCGAGCATCTCGGTGTCGGTGTAGCCGGGGCCGACAGCGTTGATCCGTACCCCCTGTTTTGCCCATTCAACCGCCAGAACACGACACCTATGAGCGACGCCGGCCTTCGAAACGTCATAACCGACATGGATCTCCGGTCGCACGACCTTCACTCCGGCGATCGACGAGATCGCGACAACGGCACCCGATCCGGCCTTCAGCATCGGACGTGAGAAAGCGCGCACCGAATAGAAAACACCATCGAGATTGACGCCCATGACGCGACGCCACTCTTCGTCACTGTGATCGACTGTCTTGCGCTCGTAAGAAATGCCCGCATTGGCGACGAGAATGTCGACCCGTCCATAATTGCCGACCACGGTTTCGACCGCACCTTCGACCGACCCGCTGTCGGTAACATCAAAAACCACGAAATCGGTCGCACCACCTTCCGTGGCAACATCCCTGGCGGTCTTTGCAACGGCCTCTGAAACGTCCGCCAGGACAACCCGGGCGCCCAGTTCTGCCAAACGCCGGGAAATTGCAGTGCCGATCCCGCCGGCTGCGCCGGTTACGACCGCGACACGGCCATCCAGGCGATACAGGTCCGAACTGTCCATGGTCCGACTCCAGGCTTCGAGGGGACCGGCGCTGTCATCACTTCCATTGAATGTGGACACCGATGACGGTCAACGTTGCCGGATCCCAAAAACAGTCCCGTCTGCGGCTCAGCAGGCCCTATTCAATCGATTGCAATCATCGCCCCAATCATGTGCATCCGTCAAGGCATGGGCAGTCTTTCTTTGATTCCGGGCGAATTCGCTCGGCACCCGAGCAATCTGCTCTCCAGATTGACGCCATCACAGGCGGCAAACCGGGTTCCGGAACCCCGATCTTTCGTTGGAGGGCGCGTCCGGGGAAGAAAGGGCGATGAAGAGATGACGCTTGATGCCTTGCGATACATTTTCACTGACCAGCCGTCACCGGCCAAACAACACACACGTGGCCTTCGCCGCTGGACGAACCCGCCCGCCTCGGCTATACCCACGCCCGACCCGGTGCCGGCAAACGGCGCCACTGACCGTTTTCGAGGCTATGGCCATGAAAAAAGACATCCATCCCGACTATCACGAGATCAAGGTCGTGATGACCGACGGAACAGAATATGTGACGCGGTCAACCTATGGCGCCGAGGGCGACACGCTCACTCTCGACATCGATCCCAAGACCCATCCGGCGTGGACCGGCGGCGGCCAGCACCTGGTCGACCGTGGCGGTCGGGTGTCGCGGTTCAAGAACCGCTACAAAGGGCTTATGGGCAACTAATACCAAAGGTATTAGCCCGGCGCCGCCAGCCAACTATCCGGGGCCCGGGTTTCGGGGTCCTCATCGTTTCGACTGCGACCTGGCCGCCGCTCACTTGGCGGCGATGTCGAACGCCCGCTCGATTGCGCCGATCTGACGGGCAACGGGGTTGTTGGCGCCGTCCTCGCCGGGGGCCTTTACCGCCTCGAGCCTTCGAATCCTCGCCTGCAGCCGCAAGGAACGAGAGATCAGCTGGCGGAGCGTCTCAGGCAAGCTGTCCCAGGCCGCCCCCGTGGTGGCGGTCGAAGGTCCGCTGAGTTTGACTTTGGACTTTTCAAGGTTGGCCTGTTCCACGGTCATCTCGCCTTCGCCGACCGCGCGCTGCAACAGAAGCCACGAAGCGAGTTGCATCAGCCGGGTTGTGAGACGCATGGATTCGGTCGCATAGGCGAGAGACCCGACGCGATTGAGCCCGCGGGACTCCTCGCGCCCGTCGCCGTCGAGGTAGTCAGCCGTCTCTTCGACCAGCGCCATACCCTCCCCGAACATGGCGCGAAAAGCCTCCGACCCGACGAGCCGTCGGGTGAAGGCAATTGGCTCATCGGCCCTGCGTTGATCGTCAACCATCCCGGTCAGTCGCTGTCTCGCCGTGACCCGGGCCTGCTCAAGCGTTCCCGGGAGCCCTCGTTCGGAGCGATATCTGTTTGGTCTCACGGACTTGGCGGCAACGCAAGCGCGAAAAAAAGAGCCGTGGAGTGCACGGCTCTTGAAGTTTTGTACAGGGAGGCGTCAAACAGAGTGGACAGAAGCCACTCGAATCCAGATGACTGGACGAGGGATAGTAAACACCTGTAAAGCTTAAGGTCTGGTTAATGGGTTAATAAAAACTAGACTCGTGGCACTGCCCAGGCCGGTCGCCCACGCGGAACTTGACGCTTTCAGGGGCCGATCGATCAAGATTTAAAGAACGAGTCTGCGACATTTGCACTGGCGCGCTTGGATTCGCTCGCAGCCTCAAGCCGGATTATCTCCGCCTTGAGCAGCTCGACGCGCTCATCCAGCTCCTCCAGCGATAGGCGGGACAGATCCTGCCCGAGCGCGTGCACCGGTGGTTTCTTCGGTTCTTCGTCGTCAAATGCCGCCATCGCCGCCTCCCTTCCGGATACCGGCTCCGCGTGATCGAACAGAGCCGTGCTTGATCCGGTTTCGCTCCAAAGGCTAATCCAGCGAACCGTGATTGTCATCGGCAGAACGAACCGCTAGATCGGTCGAGACGGAACGAGGATTCTTCCGATGACCACGCTGCCCGACACCATGACAACGATCGTCATCCGCGCGCCGGGTGGCCCCGAGATGCTGGTCGTCGAGCAGCGCCCCCTGCCCCGCCCCGGGGACGGAGAGCTTCTGATCAAGGTCCACGCCGCCGGTGTGAATCGACCGGATATCATGCAGCGACGTGGTCAGTATCCGCCACCTCCCGGGGCGCCATCGGATGTACCGGGGCTTGAGGTCGCAGGGGTTGTTGCCGCTCTGGGTGCGAGCGCAGCGCGCTACAAGGAGGGCGACGCAGTCTGCGCCCTCCTGCCCGGCGGCGGTTACGCCGAATACGCGAAGGTCCACGAGTCCAACGTGTTGCCGCTGCCGAACGGATTTGCCATGCGCGAGGCGGCGGCTATCCCGGAAACCTATTTCACCATCTGGCCGAGTATCATGGAACGCGGTCGCCTGTCGGTCGGCGACACAATTCTCATCCATGGCGGCGCTTCAGGAATCGGGACCAGCGCCATACAATTGGCCAAGGTCGCGGGCGCACGGGTCCTGGTCACCGCCGGCAGCCAGGAGAAGTGCGACACCTGTGTCAGGCTCGGCGCCGATATCGCCATCAACTACAGGACCGAAGACTTCGTCGAAGTCGTCAAGACCGCGACCAATGGCGCCGGGGCCAACGTCATCCTCGACATGATTGGCGGCGACTACGTCAATCGCAACTACGAGGCGGCGGCGGTCGAAGCCCGAATCGTTCAGATCGCGGTCCAGCACGGCGCGCAGGCGGAGGTCGATGTTCGCCGGCTGATGATGAAGCGGCTGTGGCACACAGGCTCGACCCTGCGGCCGCAATCCGTCGCCTTCAAGGCGCGCATCGCCGCAACCGTGCATGAAAAGGTCTGGCCACTCTTCGAAGCGCAGCGGATCGCCCCGGTCATAGGCTCGAGCTATCCCCTGGCCCGCGCAGCCGACGCCCACGAACGCATGGACGCCGGCGACCATATCGGCAGGATTGTGCTGACCGTAGCGGATGATTAGCCCAGTCGGTCCGGCAGAAACGACAGGACGGTGGATTGCCACGCAGCATCCGTCCGCCTATATAGCGGGCATCCCCGTTTTTCGATTGTGGAAAAGACTTCGCCAAAACGGCGGAGCAGCCCGGAGAGGTTTATGAGCACGCCCTTGATGCCCAAGGCGACCGCGGTCTGGCTGGTCGATAACACCGCGTTGACCTTCGATCAGATCGCCCATTTCTGTACGCTCCACCCACTGGAGGTCGCGGCAATTGCCGACGGCGAAGCCGCCATGTCGATCAAGGGCCTGGACCCGATTCTCACCGGCCAGTTGACCCGAGAAGAGATCGACAAGGGTCAGGCCGACAGCAACCATCGGCTCAAGCGGGCCGAGACCACCGTCCGGGTCCCCGTCGCCAAGCGCAAGGGACCGCGTTACACGCCGGTGTCTCGGCGCCAGGACCGGCCGAACGCCATTCTCTGGCTTCTGAGGAATCACCCGGAATTGAAAGACGCCCAGATCATCCGGCTGGTCGGAACGACCAAGCCGACGATCGAATCGATCCGCAGCCGGACCCATTGGAACGCCAACAATCTGACGCCGCTGGACCCGGTGACCCTGGGACTGTGCGCTCAAATGGACCTCGATATGGAAGTGGAGAAGGCGGCCAAGCTTTCGCCGACAGAGCAAGCGCCAGCCCCTGAGGGCGCGACCCTGTTGCCGGCCGCCGAAACCGTGAAGCCTCCGACACCTTTTGAAACGCCCGAACCTCCGCCCGTCGACACGCGGGAAGAGGCCGACATCGAGGCGGACGCGGTCTTTGCCAAGCTCAAGTCGATGAACCAGCCCGAACCGCCGGCCGACGACGAGGCCTGAACAGCGCGCGAATAGTGTTACGCCCGGGTAACGCGGGCGAGATAATCCTCGAGGGTTCGGCCTTCCATGCGCGGATAGCGGTCGTCGCGCAGGTCGACGCCTTCGGCGCGATCGACGCGAAAGGACCGGAAATCGTCGCGGAGTTCGCACCACGCCGCGAGAGTCCATACCTTTCCCCAGAAATGGAGGGCAAGCGGCCAGACCGTTCGCTCGGTGTCGCCTCCTTCCGCGTCCCGGTAAGCGAAGCGCACCTTGAGGCGCTCATCGATCGCGCCGGCGAAATCGTCAAGGCTCTTTCGCTCCGATTCCTGAACCTGGAAACCGTGGGCGAAGATCGGCACGCCCTCGGCGGCACGCATTCGCTCGGCTGGCACGACCGCACCGATCTTGATGAGAGCTTCGGTGGCGGCACTGGCAAGGGATCGCCCCGCCCAGGCCTCGACCATGCGAGCGCCGACGATCAGCGCCTCGATCTCCGATGGCATGAACATCAGCGGCGGCAGATGGTATCCCGGACGCAGCAGGTACCCGACTCCGGCAGCGCCGTCGATCGGGACCCCCGACGTCTGAAGATCGCGGATATCGCGATAGACGGTACGAACCGAGACTTCGAGCTGCTCGGCCAGGTACTGCGCGGTGACCAGGCGGCCACCACGCAGACGCTGGATGATCTCGAACAGACGATCGGCTCGCCGCATGACCGGTCAGCGGCCGAACAGGCCGATGCTGTTCCCTTCAGTATCCCGGCAATAGGCGAACCGGCCGGCAGGTAAGCTGACGATCTCGCCAAAAAACCTCACCGCCATTCTCGCGAACCCGGTCGAGTGCCGATTCCAGCGGCTCGGGCGCGGCAAGATGCACAGTGTTGCCGCTGCCGGCCGGCGCGGGCTTGCCTGGATACAGATGGCCGGCGACGCCGGACTTCTCGTCTTCGGCCACAAAGATCGCCATGGGATTGGGGCCCGTATCGTCCTCCTTCAATTCCGTCTGGAGAACGGCATTGTAGAAGCCCTTGGCGCGTTCCATATCGCTGACCGGGAGCTCGAACCAGACTGCGACATTGGGTGGTGTGAAGTTGGACATGATTACCTCCTGGTGTTGAACGATGGCAGACTGACACACCCCTCCTGACAGCATCCTGTCAGGAGACGGCTGGAGGTGATCACCTTTTGTCCCATCGACCGGCTGTCGGCATGAACGCTACTCGTTGACCGGTACGGTGTAGTTCAGCGTCAGACGACCGCCATCGGCATAGATGGTCTGTCCGGTGATGTAGCTGGCCTCGTCGGAAGCCAGAAACGCCGCGATCGCCGCCATCTCCTTGGGCTCGCCGATCCGCCCGAGTGGTGTTCGCGACAAGATCCGCTGGCGCGCATCGTCGTCGGCCAGAGTGGTCTTCAACATCTCCGTCGCGATCGATCCCGGACCGATTGCGTTGACCCGTATGCCGTGCGGTGCCAGGGACAGCGCCATCACCTTTGTCAACTGACCGACTCCGCCTTTGGACACCGAATAGGGCACCTGGTCGGCGATGGCGAAGACCGCATTGACCGACGAAATATTGATGATGGCGCCAGGTGTATCGCCCGCTTCGGCACGCTCCACCATGTGGCGCGCTACCGCCTGGCCGCAAAGAAACGCCCCCTTCAGATTGACCCGCAGGACTTGATCGAAAGCGGATTCCTCCAGACTGAGGAAGTCAGACTTGGCCAGAATGGCCGCATTGTTCACAAGGACATCAATGTCGCCAAACGCATCAATCGTCGCGGCGACCGTATTGCGGACGTCAAGCCGCTCGCCGACATCGCACTCCACATAGCGCACCTCACCAAGCACGCTCAGCTCCTGTGCCGCTTCAGGTCCGGAAGAGTCATCGATGTCGGCGATCACAACCCGTGCGCCCTCCTTGAGAAAACGGCGAGCGATCGCGTAACCTATTCCGCGAGCCGCGCCGGTCACGATGGCAACTTTGTTGTCGAGCAGCATCGGCTCGTTCCTCCTCGTTGGCTCGCGCGGTCTCGGACGACGGCTGGCCGAACAACGCGCGATCCTGTATTACCGCACCACGGCCTTTCGGTCGCCCACCCCGCCAGACTGCGTTCCGTCACTTTTCCTGAAACGCTCTTGCAAAGTCCATGATCGACGATCCCTGGTTTTATGCCGCCGCCGTGCCGGCAATGTTGATCCTTGGCCTTTCCAAGGGCGGTTTTGGGGCAATGGGCCTGCTGACCGTGCCCATTCTGTCGATCGCCATATCGCCGGTTCAGGCGGCCGGAATCACGCTGCCGATCCTCATCTTGAGCGACATGGTGGCCTTGTATTCCTATTGGCGCGAGTGGAACGCCCGCTTGCTTGTGCTTCTGTTGCCAGGCGGTTTGGTCGGCATCGCCGTCGGCTGGCTGACCGCCGCGTGGGTGAGTGAAGCTCAGATTCGTCTTGTCGTTGGAGCCGTCTCCATCGCCTTTGCGATGAACCATTGGTTCCGGACCCGGCGGGAGGCCGCTCCCCCACGGCCAAACGCCGCCAAGGGCGTGTTCTGGGGCGGTGTTGCGGGTTTCACCAGCTTTGTAAGTCATGCCGGCGGTCCGCCGTATCAAATGTATGCGGTTCCGCTGCGGATGGCACCACGCGTCTTCGCCGCCACGTCGATCCTGTTCTTTTCGATCGTCAATGCCGTCAAGGTCGCGCCCTACTTCTACCTCGGCCAGTTCAGCCCGGCCAATCTGTGGACCTCGGCCGTCCTGCTTCCGCTGTCCATACCGGCGACGATCTTCGGCGTCTGGCTGGTCAAGCGCATCAACCCGAAGGCTTTCTACGAAGCTGTCTACGCCCTGATCTTCACTGTCGGCATCTTCCTGGCCGGGCAGAGCCTGCTTGGGATGTCCTGACCGTAACAGACTGGACGGGAGCTGCGTGGAGCCAATCTGAATCGAGGGCGATGGGACACCGGGCGCCGCAAACAACAGGGCAGCAATTGCCGCAAGTGGCGAGGAAATTGCGATCAAGGCAGACGGACTGGCCAAGGCCAAAGTCGGTTCCGTCCAGAAAGTCGGCCTCCCCGCCAAAGCTTGCCATCTCTTCGACGACGACGGCACTGCACTGATCAATGGTGACCTCGCCGAATAATGCCCCGGGTCTGTCACTATCGCGGACACCGTCCGGAGAGCTGGTGGCGCGAAACCCTGTCACTAGCGGCGACCCGTCCTGGCCGAGGACGCCAGGAACATTGAACACGGGCGGATTCTGCCCGGTCCAACGACTATGACAAGAGACAGCGACCGAGTTGGCGACCGTTAGTGGAAACGGATGCCTCTCATACCTGGCTCAACCAGCTCGCCCTCGGAGACCGGCTCCCGGACCGGGTTGAATGAGATGACCGGTACTGCTCTCGCGCTGGGAAGAAGGGGCAAGTCGCGGGTCAATTGAGCCAAACAGCCACCGTATTGAGAAGTGCAGGACGACCGCTCCGCTCCGCAGCGTCAGATCAACCCTTGCTGACTCACGCTGGTGATCTGGAAGAACTCCGCAACCGCGACCAGGACGCTGTCGGCGGCAACGGCCGCGAGGATCAGGCCCATGACGCGGCTCAGCACGTTCGCGCCCGCGTCGCCGATCACTTTGATGATCGGTTTGGCAAGAAACAGCAGGCCAAGGGTCACACCAAGGAGCAACCAGATAATCACCAGGTCGATCGCCGTGGCTTCAACATCCAGGGTGTCCGAACTGTTGAGGAGCACCGAGCCCAACATCGCGCCGGGGCTGGCGATCGCCGGGATGGCGAGCGGAAAGATTGCAATGCTTCGTGCCTGCTCAATCGTCCCGATTTCCTCCTTGTCCTGTTCGGCCTTCGGCGGGCCGAAGATCATGGTCAGCGCGAACAGGAAGAGGACGATACCGCCGGCGATCTGAAAACTGGCGAGCGGAATCCCAAGCGCCTGCAACAGCAGCCGCCCGCCGAAAAGGAAGAGGGTCAAGACAATGCCCGCCACCAACACCGCGCGCATCGCGATCATCGAGCGGTGCTCGGGCTTCATGTGGGCGGTCGTCATAAGGAATATCGGCAGTGTGCCGATCGGATCGATCAGCACATACATCATGACGAATTCGTTGACGATATTCTGAAGGTCGGCGCTCATCGGCGACTCCGAAGCCCGCGGCAACGACACGGCACGTGATTCGTGGCCGCCGAATGGAACACATATGCGTGCGGAAAAAGCAAAAAATTCACATCCGTCGCCCGGACGCGAACTCAACCGGCCGCTGAAAAGCGTTACTGTACCCGCAGGCCAACGCGGTGAGTGATGATGTCCGCTAGTGAACGGACGTGGTCTTGAGTCGCGTGATCTCGTCTTTCAACTGCAACTTACGCTTCTTGAGTTCGGCAATCTCAAGGTCATCCGTCCCAGGATGGGCAATCGCATCCTGGATCTGTTTCTCAAGGGATTGATGGCGCCGCTCAAGCTCGTCAAGGTGCGTATTTGTAGTCATCGGCAAGGACCTCCTGTCGACTGCATTGCAACACTAATGTGACATAGGCTTGATCGGCTGTCGAACAACACCGAATGTTGCTGCACTGCAAAAAGCGGGCTTATCCCCGTCTTCTGTTCTTTGCCAGTTTTTCCACCGCCTTCCGCGCTCACCGGACCACAAACACCATGCCCGCACCAACCGGGATGTGGTAGGCTGGGGCCGCGCAAAACTGGCAGCGGTGCGGGGTGCACAATGGCGTCGTCAGAAGGTCGGCGCTTGTCAGCCGAGGAAGAGGAGCAGATCCGTCAGCAATTGACGGCGCTGCGTCAGGAACATCGCGATCTGGACACGGCAATCGATGCGTTGGTGTCCTCCGGGCCGGCCGATACGATCCGCCTGCAGCGGCTCAAGAAACGAAAACTCGCCCTGAAGGACCGGATAGCGGGCCTTGAAGATCAGCTTCTTCCCGACATCATCGCCTGATTGCCCTGACGCCCAATCACGGCCTGACATTGGCCCGAAGCCTTGCGGCAACGGTCGCCCCCACTATAATCCCGCGTCTTTCCGCAACCCTGTTGAGCGGGTACCAACTGAATGACCGAGCCGACACCGCCCGTCGCAGTCCTTATGGGCAGCCAGTCGGATTGGGGAACCATGCGCCACGCGGCCGAGACGCTTGATTCGCTCGACATTGCCCATGATGATCGCATCGTTTCAGCCCATCGCACACCCGATCGCATGTTCGATTTCTGTAAGGGTGCCCGGCATGCCGGTTACAAGGTCATCATCGCCGGCGCCGGTGGCGCAGCGCATCTTCCCGGCATGTGCGCATCATTGACCCCCCTGCCGGTCTTCGGGGTACCCGTGATGTCCAAGGCGCTTGGCGGTGAGGACAGCCTGCTGTCCATTGTCCAGATGCCAGCCGGCGTCCCGGTCGGGACCCTGGCAATTGGTCGGCCCGGAGCGATAAACGCCGCCTTGCTGGCGGCGGCCGTGCTCGCACTCGGCGATGATGCGATCGCCGAACGTCTCGACGGCTGGCGCTCGGCACGAGCCGCCCTGGTCGACCAGCAACCGGCCGACGATGCCTGATTCGCCCCCGATTCGCCCCGGTATGGTCATCGGTATCCTCGGCGGCGGCCAGCTTGGCCGTATGCTGGCGGTTGCCGCCGCCGAAATGGGGTTCGCCTGCCACATCTATTGCCCCGATCAGAAGAGCCCTGCATTCGCTGTCGCCGCGGCGCGGACCATTGCCCCCTATGACGACGAAGCAGCCCTTGCCGCCTTCGCCGGTTCCGTCGACATCGTCACCTTCGAGTTCGAAAACATACCGCTGGCGACACTGCGGTCGCTTGCCGAGAAGGTACCGGTTCTGCCTGACCCCCGCTCGTTGGAGGCAACCCAGGACCGCTTGGTCGAAAAGCAGTTGATCGCCGGGCTTGGTATTGGGGTCTCAGCTTTTGCCCAGGTCGCCAGCCAGTCGGATATCTACTCGGCCCTGGCCCGCACGGGCCGACCGGCGCTCCTCAAAACCCGCCGCCTTGGATACGACGGAAAGGGTCAAACCCTGATTCGAACTGGTGACGACCCGGTCGGAGCCTGGCGTTCCATCGGCGAGGTACCGGCGGTGCTGGAGGCATTCGTTCCGTTCGAGCGCGAGATCTCGGTCGTGCTTGCGCGCGGGCGCGACCGAACGATGCGCGCCTATGACGTCGCCGAGAACGTCCATGTCGACGGGATTCTGGCGACGTCAACAGTGCCGGCCTCCGTTCCTGCAGCACTGGCCGACGAAGCGATCGCCATCGCCGGACGTATTGCCGAGGCGCTTGAACATGTCGGCGTCCTCGCAGTCGAGATGTTCGTCTCCACCGACAACCGGAAGCGGCTCCTGGTCAACGAAATCGCGCCCCGTGTCCACAATTCGGGCCACTGGACGACCGACGGGTGCCTGTGCTCCCAGTTTGAGCAACATATTCGCGCCATAGCCGGCTGGCCGCTCGGCGGCGCGGAACGGCATGACGATGTCGTGATGGAGAATCTGATCGGCGACGCCGTTGCCGAATGGCCCGCTTTGGCCGCCGAACCCGGCGCGCGCCTGCATCTCTACGGCAAGACGGAAACCCGTCCGGGCCGCAAGATGGGCCATGTCAACCGCATCAGTCCCGCCGGTGACACATGATCGCAGTGGTTTTGACGGGCTTGCAAACGGTCTGATAAGCACTTTGGCCTTATCACATCGCTTCGCGTGGACTATTGGGGCCGACGGACCGATCATTCCGGTGGTCGGCGACAAACGCCGGCAACGCCCTTAAATCGCCGGCTTTCACCGGTCCGGTGCGGCGGGCGTGAGCCGGATTCGGCTGGCGCTTTGCGGGCAACAACCGGAGCCTGGCAAGCTGAGGAGCAGCGGCGGGATGCTCGTAAGAGCCAATCACACATTGTGGAAGCTACCGGTGGCATTGCTGTTTGTCGGTTTGACCGCCGCAGCAGGCTGCCAGACCGGGACTTCGGCGCTCACCGCAGGCGATGTCGATCCCGGAACCGGATCCGCCGTCAATATCGATTCGCTGTCCTCGGTGATCTCGCAGAATCCACAGGACGCCAATGCCTACAACGTCCGGGGCACGGCCTATGGCAAGGCCGGCAAGACCAAGCAGGCACTTGCCGATTTCGACGCGGCGATCAAGCTCAATCCGAGTTTCTACCAGGCCTACGCCAACCGGGCCCTGGTCCAGCGGCGACTCGGTCGCACCGATCTCGCGCTCAACGACTACAATCGTGCCATCCAGATCAACCCCCGTTACGACACTGCTTATGTCGGCCGGGGAAATATCTATCGGCAGAAGAACCAGGCCGACCTGGCACTCGGCGACTTCAACCAGGCCATCGCGCTGGATACGGCTGACCCACGCGCCTACTATAACCGAGCGTTGATCTTCCAGGCCCGCAACCAGCATCAACGCGCCATAGACGACTTCTCGAAGGCAATCACCATGTCGCCGAAGAACGCCGAGCCGTTCGACGGCCGTGGGCTCTCCTATCTTGCTCTGGGCGACTACAAGGCAGCGCTGGAGAACTTCAACGAAGCGGTGAAGATCGATCGATCGTCCTATGCCGCGTGGACCAACCAGGGGCTGGCGCTTGAGAAGCTCGGCGACCAGGAGCGGGCCTTTGCCGCATTCGCCAAGGCCGCCAACCTCAACCCCAGCTATGGACCGGCGAAAGCTGGCATGAAGCGGACTTCGCCGGGAAGCAAACCACGGACGACCTAGCCTGCAGGTGCCAGGAGCCGACCCGGCGCCGCTTGAACGGGCGCCGGGCGGGACGCAATACCGCCTACGGGAAAATGTAGACGACTTTGTTCGAGTTGGATTCGGTCAGAACGTTCCGGCCGTTCACCCGCGCGAAATTGTATTTCGATTCAGGCACGGCATAGAGCGGGACGGTCTGGGGGAGCACTACGCCCGTGACGATCTCACCCTGGACGTAGACCGTCTCGACGGATTGCTCGGTCACGAAGGCTGAGACTGCCTGGGGGGGCGTCACGATTGTCATCACGCCGTCCACTTTCTCGACCGTACCGACGAATTCCGGCACCACCGCGTCGACTGTCTCGACATTGACGATCGGGATGCCCAGTTCGTCCTTGCTGACCAGCGGCAGGACCTTGACGCCGCTGACACCGGCATAGGCGATATAGTCGGCCGCCGCCCAGCCGCGCAAATTGCCCCAGTTCAGGTCGCACCAGGTGATCCCTTCGAGGCATCCATGAACCTCGACCCGGTCATTGTGACCGATGGTGGCCTCGACCGGGAACTGTTCGCCCGGCCCGGTGCGCAAATGCAGGTTGTTGGTAGCGACTGCCTCGAATGCGAGAACCTGCCCGTTCGCCACAATCGCGACAAGAGCGG
The DNA here is from genome assembly GCA_024222895.1 of Hyphomicrobiales bacterium. Lineage (GTDB taxonomy): Bacteria > Pseudomonadota > Alphaproteobacteria > Rhizobiales > Kaistiaceae > Bauldia. The sequence continues at coordinate 17,735 of JAAEOR010000580.1, forward strand.
TAGCCACCGCCAGTGAAACTGAAAACCTCATGGAAAGTCACCCTTTCTGCTTATCGACCGTGCTTTTCGCCACCGCGTTCCGTCCGACATCACCGGAACCTCAAAAACGCGCGTGTTGCCGTAGTCCGATACTAGACTATCCTTAAGAGCAAGGTCACGCCGGTTTTCGAGTGGTTGTTTGGTAAACACCGCGCAAATCCGGTTGTTCCATCCCACGCAATGCGCCCGAGCCATGCCGACCGGATCATCACCACTGACGACGATCGGATTCGACGCCGACGACACGCTGTGGGAACATGAAACGTTCTATCGGATGACCGAAGAACGCTTTCTCGGGCTGATTGCCGACCACACCGCCGGCGAGGACGTGTCGGCGCGGCTCCTCGCCGCGGAACGCCGCAACCTGGCGCATTACGGGTTTGGCGTGAAGGCCTTCACGCTATCGATGATCGAAACGGCAATCGAAGTCACCGACGGGCGGGTTCCCGCCAGCGTCATCGGCAAGATCCTCGAGGCCGGGCGAGACATGCTCTCGCACCCGGTCGAAACACTGCCTCACGTCCGCGAAACACTCGAAACGGTCTCGCAATCCTATTGTGTGGTGCTGATCACCAAAGGCGATCTGTTCGACCAGGAGCGCAAGCTGGCCCAATCCGGCCTCGGCCCGCTGTTCGACGGCGTCGAGATCGTCAGCGCCAAGAGCGCTGACACCTATCGGCGGGTCTTTTCCGACCATGGCGACGGGCCCGAACGCGGCATGATGGTGGGGAATTCGCTACGCTCCGATGTCCTGCCTGCCATTGAAGCGGGGAGCTGGGGGGTCCACATCCCCCATCACGTGACATGGGCCGTCGAACACGCCGCGCCACCGGCCGGATCGGCCCGTTTCAGGACGATCAAGCACCTGGGCCAACTCATCGAACTGATCGACCGGATTTGACCCGGTTCCGACCACATTCAGTGGAAAGGAGTCCTTAGATGCCCACACACCCAGACAGGGCCACTCTGTTCACCAGGCCACTCCTTCGCCTTACCGTCACGGTGACGATCGCCCTCGGACTTGTCGCCTGGTCGGCGCTTGGACTGGCGGACCGGGCCCAATCTGCGCCATCGACCGGTCTGCGCGGCGGGGGGCAGGCCCATGTCGCCGCCGGCGATCGCCTGTTCGACCGTCTGCGTATGGCGGGGAGCGAGGCCGAAGCGCGGGCGATCACCGATCAAATCTGGCAATATTGGCTGCTGGCGCCCGACGAACCAGCAGCGGCGCTGATGGGACAGGCGCTGGATCGGCGCGGACGGAACGACATCGCCGGTGCGCTGGCAATTCTTGATGAGCTGGTCGCGCTTGCGCCGAATTGGGCCGAGGGCTGGAACCAGCGGGCGACATTGCGCTTCGTCATCCACGACTATGACGGGTCGCTTGCGGACATCAAGGAGACGCTCGACCGCGAGCCTCGCCATTTCGGCGCCCTGTCCGGAAAAGTGATGATCCTCCTGCGGCTGGGGCGAGCTGACGAGGCCCAGTCGGTTCTGCGCCTGGCTTTGACCATTCATCCGTTCCTGCCCGAGAGGCGGTTGGTGATCGAGCCGCCCGGCAAGGACATCTAGCACCGCGGCGACGAGCCCCTCCCCCGCGTAGTGATTGCCGTTTCGGTCAATCACGGCTTGAACGTTTGTCTCGAGCGATGGATTGTGTGAACGTTCGCGTTTTCGCTGACGATGCGGCGGCGGAACGCCGATCTTCCGGCGTTCGCCGACCGGAGGACGATGATCGTCCTTGCGCTGGACGCCAAACTGACCACATGCTGGATAACCGGTATCGGCCGGAGTGAACGGAGGCAACGCAACGATGGCGATGATGAGCCGGTGGATCCTGAGCGCGGCAACGCGATTGGTCAAGGATCCAAGGGTCCGCGACAAAGCTGCCGAAATCTATCAGAGCGAGGTGAAGCCCCGCGCGGCTGAAACGTGGCAGAAGACTCGGCCGAAGCTTGAGGCGACCCGTGACGAATTGGCCGAAATGGCCAAAAAGACCGACGCGCGAAAGAACCCGGGCGCCTTCGCCGCCGCCGTCAAGAAGCGATACATCGACGGCAAGGACAACGGTTAGGCATATGCAGGCTGCGCGCCGCCACGCCGATCCACCCGCGGCGTCGTGCGACCATCGCGCCCGTCGGGCTGTTCGGACTGGTAATGCTGGCGGTCACCCTCTTCGGGACAGTCGGTCCAACATCAGATAACGCGCTGGCAAGTGAGGAGACTCCAATGACGGACGAACAGGCGGTGCGCGGTGCAGTGGATCGGTGGATTGCTGTTCTGAACGCCATGCTGAACGGTGATCCGGCGCCGCTGGCGACGCTCTATTCGCACGCCGACGACACCTATTATATGGGCGCCGAGGGCACTTATCGAATTGGCTGGGAGGCCCTCTACAATGACTGGCAGGCCCAGGCTGCCAAAAGCACTGGCGGCACCGTATCGGCGGTTAACGTCCACGTCATGGTCTCCGGCGATATGGCCATGGCGGCCCATTTCACCCGCGGCAAGGTCCGAATGCCGGATGGGACGATGAACGAAAACAATGTCCGCGAGACGAGCGTTTTCCGAAAGGAGAACGGTCAATGGCGAATGATCGGTCATCACGCCGACGGCATCGCCTATTGGGAGAAGGCTTTCGACGATTGACCCTGCGGCGCCGAGTCTGAATCGCAATCGTGTCCGCAGCTGCATTGACGATCGCATCGACCAGCTCGTGATGCATCGGACTACGCGACACGACCCTCGGATCGTGACCGTCGGTCAGATCGATGAACCATCGATTTCGCCGCGATCTGGAGGTGGCAGCTGACTCTTGGCAATGTGCTGCCGGCGGACGTTCGACAAGGCGTCCGGGAGCGGCATCCACGAGGCGAGTTCGCCATCGGAATAGATGACCGGGGCCTCAGAATCCGAGTCGGTCGCGATCCAGGCCGGCTCCACCGCATGGGCAGCGGTACCCCAGCGAACCACATCCACCTCAGCGGGCCCCTGCTCGCTGGCGTGGATCGTCACCAGAATGCGCGACCCGTTTGTCGGCGCGGTCGCCATCGGCCGCCACTCGGAAATATCGGGATGGCTCATCATCAAGCCTCGCATTCGCTCCGTCGTGGCCAAGCATGGAACGCAATCACAGGAAGGGCAAGCCCCGGCAGCATTGCCATGGACATTTCGATTCCAACCAACGCTTCCATAGAGGGGGATCATCCGTCTGACCGCTTGCATCCTTCCGGATCGCCACGGCGCAGCCGCGCCACCCCATGGCTGCGTTGTTTGAGTGAAGCCGGCCAGCGCCCGGAACAAGGCAGCCGATGCTGTCGTCGCGTCTCACTATCCGCTCAGGAGCCTGGGCAGCCACAGCACAATCGCCGGAAACGAAACCAGAAGAGCCACCCGAACCACCTCGGCTCCGAAAAACGGCATGACGCCCTTGAAGGTTTCGATCATTGGAACGTCTTTTGACATCGCCGAGATCACAAACACATTCATGCCGACCGGGGGTGTGATCAAACCCAGTTCCACCACGATCAGCGCCAGGATTCCGAACCAGATTTTCAGGTCTTCCGTGGTCATTGCAAATCCAGCGCTCGCCGCATCGACATAGTCGCCGCCATTGATCTCCACCAGAACCGGCCAGAAGAATGGAATCGCGAGCAGGATCATCGACAGGCTGTCCATCAGACAGCCGAGGAAGATGAGCGAGAGGAGGAGAAGAACCAGGATGACCATCGGTGCCATCCCGGACGTTGCCATCCACTCGGCCATCGCCTGGGGGACGCCACCGCGCGACATGAAGATCTTCAGCATTTCGGCGCCGAGCAGGATCAGATAGATCATGCCAGTAGTCCTGGCGGTTTCCAGCAACGCACCGCGCAGCTCCCTCCACCTCACGAAACCCCGTGCGGACCCGTATACCCAGACCAGGAACACGCCGATCGCCGCCGCCGGTGTCGGGTTGAAGAAGCCGAAATAGATGCCGCCGATTACGAGACCGAACACGACCACGACCGGCAGCATGCCGAGTGTCGCCGAGATGAATTCTGCACGGGCCGGTGCGGCTCCAGGTGGTCCGGCATTCGGTCTTATGGTTACGTAGACGAAGATCGTCGCCATGAACAGGATCACGGCCATCATGCCCGGGATCAGGGCGGCCATGAACATCGTGCCGATGTTGGCTTCCACGATGACCGCGTAAAGCACCAGAACGACCGAGGGCGGAATCAGGATGCCGAGAACCCCGCCGGCACTGAGGGTTCCGGTCGCCAGGGCGCCCGAATAGTCCAAGCGGCGCAGTTCCGGCAGCGCGACCTGTCCCATGGTCGACGCGGTGGCCAGCGACGAGCCGCAGACCGCACCGAACCCAGCGCAGGCAGCGATCGCCGACATGGCGACGCCACCACGCAGCCATCCCAGCCAGGCATTGGCGGCGCGGAAGAGGTCCCGCGACAATCCGGCCTTTGAGGCGATATTGCCCATCAGAACAAACATCGGAACAACCGAAAGGTCGTAGATCGAGAACTGGCCATAGGCCAGGGTCTTCAACTGGCTGAAGAAGATGTCCGGGCCGTTCAGAATGGTAACGCCGAGTCCGCCGACCAGGATCATCGACAGGGCGATCGGCATACGGATCGCGATCAGGAAAATCAAAACGAACAGGCCGGCAAACCCGATGGCCAGAGCCTCCATGTCAGCGCCTCATTGCGTGTCCGGCGCTGATCCGGAGGGTGATCACACACGCCCATATCCAAAGGGCGAGCGAGAACAAAATCGGTATGTAGGCCCACCAATGCGGAACGGCGAGGATGGTCGTGAAGTAGTTGTACTCCCTCTGGTCCAGCATGCCGGCATACATCCTCCAGAGCAGGAGGCAGGCAAATGCGAGCGCGGCCACCGATGCCATCAATTGAAATCGGCCAATCCATACCGGCGATGCACCGGAAGTGAAAATGTCCGCAGTCACATGCGAACCGGTCAGTTGGCAGTAGGGCAGAAAAGCAAACGCTGCGACGGCAACGCCCATCTGAGTCATTTCGAAATCGCCCGGAAACGACCCGCCGAACTGTTGGGCGACGACCGAATAGGCATTCATCAAGACGACAAGCAACAGGATGAGCCCGCCGGCGAGGGCCCAGCCCTCAATGACTCGGGAGGCGATGCCTCGCGGCGACGCCCCCTCGCCCTTGCCTATCCCATCGGACATTCAGTCAGTTGGCGTGACTGGCAATCGCCGACCGCGCCGCCTCCACCAAGCCGGCGCCGTCGATTCCCTTGCCGCTGACTTCCTCGATCCAGCGGTCAACGACCGGAGCCAAGGCCTCATTCATGACCGCTGTTTCGTCCTCGGACAGGGTAATGTGCTGATTGCCCGACTTGACAGCGAGGTCGATCCCGAACTCGTCGGCACCCCGCCAGACTTCACCGATCCCTGCCGACCATTCCGGGCCGGATGCGTCCCTGAAGGCCTGTTGAATATCGGCCGGCAGGCCGTCCCAGCGATCCTTGTTCATCGAGACCTGGAATGTGGTGGTCCCAAAGCGGACCTTGTCCGAGCCCTCGATCTGGTACTCGGTCTGCTCCTGAATCTTGAGTGGCGGAATGATCTCCCAGGGAATGAACGCGCCGTCGACGACTTTCTTCGACAATGCCTGAGGCAAGGCCGGGACCGGCATGGCAATCGGCGTGGCGCCCAGGGCTTCAATGACCCACGCCCCGGTGCGTGTGGGCGTCCGCATCTTCAGACCCCTAAAATCATCGGGACCGCGAACTTCCTTGTCGACCATCTGTATGGCCTGACCGGCGTGGACATGCAGGAACATGACCTCGAGGTCCTTGAAGTCATCCTTCAAGGATTCCTCGAACATGTCGCTCATGGCCAGGTTGGTGGCGACCGGGTCGTTAACGAACACGGTCGGAAGTTCGAAGACTTCCGTACGCGGAAACAGGCCAGGCGTATATCCGTTCACCGTCCAGATCAGGTCAACCACGCCATCGCGAGCTTGCTGGACGAGTTCCGGCGGCTTGCCGCCGAGCGACATGGACGGAAAAATCTCGATCTTGACCTTGCCGTCCGAGTTCACTTCGACCCGTTTCGCCCACGGCTCCAGCATCTGTGCATGTGCCGTCGCCTTGGCGCTCAGGAAGTGATGCAGTTTGAACGTATGTTCCTGTGCGAGCACGCCGTCGATGGCGGCGAATGCAAACCCGGTGATCGAAGCCGCCGCGAGCACTCTGGTCCATCCCGACATGTCGCCTCCTCTCATGAACTGGGCTGTCTGTTGCGGTTGCCGCCCTCTTCAGACGATCCGGCACGCTCATTCGGTTCTTTGCCGTCTGGCCGGCTACTGCTTGCACTCAGCCGCCCCGGTCACCGTTATCGACACAACATTGCCGGCCAGCCGATGAATCGGAGCGCCATTCGACGTTTGACATCAACTCCGGCACGGAACACCGAACTTTTGCCGGCCGTGATCCTTGGAAACCGGACAGGTCCTCCCGGGAATCGACTATCCGTCGCAGGCACTCCACTACAGAGCCTTGACGATGCCCTCTGTCATCTTCTTGGCATCGCCCAGCAGCATCATGGTGTTGTCACGGTAGAACAGCGGGTTGTCGATACCGGCATAGCCCGACGCCAGCGACCGCTTGACGAACATCACTGTTCCGGCCTTCCATACCTGCAGCACCGGCATGCCGTAGATCGGCGAGGACGGATCGTCCTCCGCCGCCGGGTTGGTAACGTCATTGGCGCCAATGACATAGGCGACATCGGCCTGGGCGAACTCGGAGTTGATGTCTTCGAGCTCGAAAACCTCGTCATAAGGAACGTTCGCTTCTGCCAGCAACACGTTCATGTGGCCGGGCATACGACCCGCCACCGGATGGATGGCGTATTTGACCTCCACGCCTTCCTTCTTCAGTTCGTCGGCCATCTCACGCAAGGCATGCTGCGCCTGGGCGACCGCCATTCCGTAACCGGGAACGATGATCACCTTTGAGGCGTTCTTGAGGATAAACGCCGCGTCGTCGGCCGAGCCTTGCTTGACGGTCCTCGCCACCCCGTCGTCTCCGGCGGCTGCGGTCTCGCCGCCGAAGCCGCCCAGGATCACCGAGATGAACGACCGGTTCATCCCCTTGCACATGATGTAGGAGAGGATCGCGCCCGATGAGCCGACCAGCGCGCCGGTGATGATCAGCGCTGTGTTGCCAAGCGTGAAACCGATGCCGGCCGCGGCCCAGCCGGAGTAGGAATTCAGCATCGAGATCACCACCGGCATGTCGGCGCCGCCGATCGGGATGATGATGAGAACGCCGATGGCCAGCGCGACAAGCACAATCAGCCAGAAGAGAAAGTAGCTTTCGCTCCCGACGAAGAACACAATGAGCACCACCATCAGGATGGCAAGGCCGGCATTCACGACATGCCGCACCGGCAGCAGAATCGGCGCGCCGCTCATGCGTCCATCAAGCTTCAAGAACGCTATGATCGAGCCGGTGAAAGTGACGGCCCCGATCGCGACGCCGATCGACATCTCCACCAGGCTTGCGCCGTGGATCTTACCGATATCGCCGATACCGAAAGCGGCCGGGTCGTATAGTGCCGCGGCAGCGACCAGCACCGCTGCCAACCCGACCAGTGAATGGAAACCGGCGACCAGCTGTGGCATCGCCGTCATCGGGATACGGCGAGCAATGACGGCC
>JAAEOR010000581.1 GCA_024222895.1 Hyphomicrobiales bacterium
GAAAAGCGCCCGGAGGCTCGACAGGTCATAGGCACCGACCAGCCGCCCCTCCGGATCTTCCTTCTTGATGGCCCGTAACGCCGTTGGGGCCGTGAAAAGGGTCGTGACCCCGTGTTCCTCGATCACCCGCCAGAAGGCTCCGGCATCCGGGGTGCCGACCGGCTTGCCTTCGTAGAGTACGGTGGTGCAGCCATGAATGAGCGGCGCATAGACGATGTAGGAATGACCGACCACCCAGCCGATATCCGACGCGGCCCAGTAGACCTCGCCGGGCTCGACCCCGTAGACATTGGTCATTGACCAGTCGAGCGCCACCATATGTCCACCGTGGTCGCGAACCACGCCCTTCGGTCGCCCGGTCGTGCCTGATGTATAGAGTATGTAGAGGGGATCGGTTGCGTCGACCCATGTGCAGTCTTCCGACCGATTGGCGTTCCGCGCTGCGCTCATCAGCTTCGCATAGTCGTAATCGCGGCCGGGCTGGAGATCCGCGGCATGCTGCGCGCGCTGGACCACAATGATCCCGTCGGGTTTGTGGTGCGCCTGATCGATTGCCGCTGCCGCCAGAGGAAGGTAGGGGATGACGCGGTTGGGTTCGATGCCGCAGGATGCCGTCACGACCAGTTTCGGCTCTGCGTCGTCAATGCGGCTGGCAAGTTCCTGGGACGCGAACCCGCCGAAGACCACCGAGTGAACTGCACCGAGTCGGGCAGTCGCCAGCATTGCGACCAGCGCCTCGGGAATCATCGGCAAATAAAGCAGGACGCGGTCGCCCCTGGTCACACCTTGATCGGCGAGCACGGCGGCAAACGTGGCCACGTCGTCCAGCAGCTCGATGTAACTGATCCGCCGGCTGGTACCGGTGACCGGGCTATCATAGATGATGGCCGCCTGGTCTCCGCGGCCTTCAGCGACATGGCGATCGAGGGCGTTGTAGCAGGTGTTGCAGCGGGCTCCGGGGAACCACCGGCCATAAACGTCCATTTCCGGATTGAATGGCGTGCGCCAGGGGGTCTCCCAATGCACGGTTCGTGCGGCGTCGGCCCAAAACCCGATCGGGTCGCTCCGCCATCGGTCGTAGGTCTCTGCGTATTGTCCCATTCTCAAATTCTCCGGCTCCACCAACACCAGACTACCCTCGCGGCCAAACCGGTGGCTTGATTTCGCACAACGTTTTCCAAGGCAATCCCGGGGTTCATTTGACGGCGGCTACCTCTGGTCCGGCCGCCGGAGTCGGCGCTGCCATCGGTGTCGGCACGGACGGCAGGCGGACGCAGAATCGGGCGCCGCTTTCCTGTCCGACCTCCGTCCAGATGTGTCCGCCATGGTGTTCGACGATGTGCCGGGAAATCGTCAAGCCAAGACCGCTCCCCGACGGGCGTCCGGTATTCCGATTGCGCGCTTTGGCGAACTTCTCGAAGATCAGCTCGCGGTCGGTCGGGCTCACTCCCTCACCGTTGTCGGTTACCTCGACAAGATAGCCGTCTTTGTCGGGCCGTCCGGCCACTATGACCCTGCCGTGGTCGGGTTCGGCAAACTTGGCCGCGTTCGAGATCAGGTTGATGAAGACCTGCATCAGTCGATCCCGGTCAGCGCGAACCACAGCGTTGGACGGCTCAATCGTGACATGGAGTTCGCATTGCTGGTCGCGGAACAATCCGCCGGTTGCTGCCACCGCATCCTCCAGCACGTTGCTTGGATCGATATCCGTCATCCGCCATTCGGCCTGGCCCTGCTCGAGGCGAGTCAGGTCGAGGATTGTGTCGAGGAGGCGCGTGAGGCGTTGTGTTTCGCTGGCAATGATATCGAGGAAGTTCTGGGCCTGAGTGTCCGACACCTCATGGTCGCCAAGAATCTCGGAGTAGGTTCGGATCGATGTGAGTGGCGTCCGCAACTCGTGGCTCACAGTCGACAGGAAGTCGTCCTTGAGCCGGTCGAGCTCCTTGAGTTGGGCATTTGCCCGCGTCAGCTCGCGTGCCGTGGCTTCAAGTTCGCTGGACTTCTGCTCCAATTCGCGGCTGTGGGCGATCGCCTGGTGGGTCTCCTCAAGGATCGCCATGACTTCTTCAAAACCAAGAAGTTCGCCTTTGGTGATCGACGCCACCATGCCTCGGGCTGATGCCGCACCGACGCTGCCGGCAAGCAGTCGCTCGACAAATGCGATAAGCTCCGCGTCGGCCTCGGGCATATCGCGGATCCGTTGTCCGTGGGCCGTGCCATAGTTGCGAAATGCCTGATCGGCCCGTTCGGTACCAATGAACCGTTCCAGCAGCGCGTGAAGCTCTTCGACGCCGGCCGACCGTCGCCAGACCAGCGACTCGGCCGGCGGACGGCGAAAAATGTCCACGAAAATAGCCGCCTGGATGCGCTCGAGCGTATCCTGCCGGGAGAACAGCGAAACGAGGACGTAGCCTGCCATGTTGGCGGCCATGCTCCAGAAGAGAGCGTGTGTCAGCGGGTCCCAACCCGAAACGCCGAGCAGCGCCTCTGGCTTCAGGATTGCTATGCCCCATGGGCCGGCTTCGAGAATGGCTTCACTAAAAAGCCCACTGCGCGCCAGCAGGGGCACCAGCATCGTGTAGACCCAGGTCAGGAAACCCAGGATCAGCCCGGCCTGCGCCCCTGATCGCGTACCATTCTTCCAGAATAATGCGCCGATGATGGCGGGCAGGAATTGTGCGGCGACCGCAAACGAAACCAGTCCGATCTGTGCCAGCGGGCCGGTCTCACCGGCCAGTCGGTAATAGGCGTAGCCGAGCAGGAGCGTGGTGAAGATTGCGACGCGACGAATATAGAGCAGCAGCCTCACCAGATTGCCGCGTTCTTTGAGGCGCAGCCAGCGGATGCGCAAGAGCACCGGCATGACCAGATCGTTGCAGATCATGGTCGAGAGAGCGATTGCGGCAACGATGACCATTGCGGTCGCCGACGACAGTCCGCCTATGAATGCCAGCAGGGCCAGGGTGCTCTGACCCTGGGTCATCGGTACCGTCAGCACGTAGAAGTCCGGATTGGCTGCCAGCGGAAGCAAGGCCAGGCCGGCCGCAGCAATCGGCAGGACGAAGAGGCTCATCAGGAACAGGTAGGCAGGGAACAGCCAGGAGGCGGTTGACAGATAGCGTTCGTCGACATTTTCGACGATTGAAATATGGAACTGGCGGGGCAGGCAGACGATTGCCGCCATGGAAAGGAAGGTCATGGTTAGGAAACGTCCGGCGCCACCTTCGGGCAGGCTGATCAGGTTGCCCCAGCCCGCCGCTGCCGCCGCCTGACCGGTACCCGGCTCAATGCTGCTTCCGATGGCGAATGCGGCAAAGAAGCCGACGGCGATAAAGGCAAACAGTTTCACACAGGACTCGAACGCGATGGCGGCGACCATGCCCTCGTGGTGCTCATTGGCATCGAGGTGGCGGGTTCCGAACAGAACCGCGAAGCCGGCCATGCCGACTGCCGTCAGAAATGCGACGTCGGTCAACACCGCCGACGGCGGATCGGCAATCGCGATCGCTACATCCGGAGCCGTGTTGTATGTGACGAGAACGGCGAAGCTGGTGGAGACGGCTTTCAGCTGAAGCGCGATATACGGCATCGTGCCGATCAGCGCGATGATCGTCACAATCATGCCGAGACTGCCGCTCTTGCCATAACGCGAGGCAATGAAGTCGGCGATTGACGTGATCCGCTGTGACTTGCTGATTCGTGCGATCCTGCGCAAGAGGAACCACCAGCCAAGGAAGACAATCGTCGGGCCGGTGTAGATCGTCAGGAACTCGATTCCACGACGTACCGCCGTTCCGACCGCGCCGTAGAAGGTCCAGGACGTGCAATAGACGGCCAGCGAGAAGGTGTAGACGATCGGTGATCGAATGAGACTGCGGCCCTGGTCGGCGCAGCGGTCGGCGTACCAGGCAATGGCGAACAAGATCCCGAGATATGCGAGTGCTGTGACGACAATCGTGGCGGTGTTCAGCATCACTCAGCCGCGTCGGAAGGTTTTCTCGGTGCGACGCCCGGTGTCGGCGTCGGGATTGCGCGCGGCCAGAAATCCGCCGGCGATGATTGCGGCGAGCCAGACGCCAAAGCAGTAGATGTGCAATAGCGGTATTCCGAAAACCAGGATCGGCGCGTTGAAGACCGTGATGATCGGCGGCGTCAGCAGAATGAATGCAAGGGTCATCAGAACGAAGGACCGGTCCCTGAAGCGGCCTTCCGGAGCGGCGGCTGAGGGAGACCGACGGTTCATGGTGACAACAGCGCCTGGACCCGCTCCACGACGTCGCGATTGGAGAAAGGCTTGGTGACGTAGTCGTCGACACCGAGTTCGAGTGCCCTGCGTTTGTCCTTCTCGTGTCCTTTCGCCGTCAGCATGATGATCCGCGGCGTGTGGTCGGTGGCCTGGCGTCTGAGTGTCGACACCACTTCAAAACCGTCGAAACCCGGAAGCATGATGTCGAGGACAATGACGTCCGGCCTGATTCTTTGCGCGGCTTCGACAGTCGAGGGCCCATCGCGCGCAACGGTAACTTCCAGCCCAGCGCGCCGCATCAGAAAAGACAGGGCGTCCGCAAGGTTGCGTTCGTCTTCCGCGACCAGGACCGATCCCGCTGCCACTTGCTCCATCCCGACCGTTGCCAATCGCCGCGGCCTTTTCGTTGATTGCGGTCGATCGTATCGCTGTTTGGCCGCTATGTCATCGCGCCACCGATACCCGGCGTGCCCAGCCGGTCGAAAGCCCGCTGATTGCAGGAGTCGCGCGGGCACTGGCGGCACGTCACGCCTATAGGGGTGGCATGGCGGGTGTCGTTGACGTCGTAACCGTCGGCATAGACGAACTCACGAGCATGGGCGATGTTTGTGCCGATCATGACCGAATGGTGACTTTCCATGTCAATGTCTGACGGCGTGCAGGTTGAAGCGACAAAGAGATATGCATCCCCCCCGGGCAACACCGCGATCTGGGTCACGATTCGCTCAGGGGTGGTAAAGGCGCGATGTATGATCCAGCGCGGACAGGCGCTCCCATAGCGCGGAAGCCGCAGACCGGAAGCACTGAACCGTTTGGAGATATTGCCGGCGATGTCGGCGCGCAGGAAGTGAATTGGCACGCCTTCGGCGCCGGGTCGACGGAGCGTGGCCAGTCGGTGGCAAACCTGCTCGAAGCTTGCGTCAAATCTGGCAACCAGTCGGCGGATGTCGTGGCGTGAGTCTTTTGCGATTCGGCTGAACGTCTCATACGGCATGATCAAGGCTGCGGCGAAATAGTTGGCCAATGCCCGTTGCAGATTTGCGGTCATGGATGGCGAGGCCGTCAAGCCGCTTTCTGAAAGCGCGCCGATGACGTCCCGATACTCCAACTCGCCGATCAGCCGGGC
>JAAEOR010000582.1 GCA_024222895.1 Hyphomicrobiales bacterium
GGATCATGACTTGTCGTTCCACCGCAGCACGAACGACTCGAGCAATTGCCCCTGGCGCTCGCGCGCCCGGGTGCTGGTCACCTCGGTCAGATGGGCATAGCGGGCGGTGGTGGCGGGACTGACATGGCCGAGGATGGCTTGGAGCTCGCGCAAGTCCACGCCCAGCTCCAGCATATGGGTTGAGAACAGGTGACGACAGGCATTTTCACACTGCTCATAAATCGCAGACCCATAGAATCCACTACCGACATCATCCCAATTTCGGTGAACAGGTCGACGTCATACGTCGGTTGCGACGTCAAGGTGATGAAGTCTATATCGTAAAACTCAAGGACGAGGTTCGAATAGCGATCCCGGGTTGGATGCTCGATCCGGTGATCTGCGATGGACTGCGCTCGGCGTCCGACCCTGAAATTGCGGTGGCGGCTTTGCTTGAGCTCAAAGCGCTGCTCGATGCACAACCCTTGTGTGAACCGCCATCTCCCGGTAGCTCTGGTTCATTGCCCCTCACCCAAGGAGACCACAATGAACCGCAAAGCTCACCCTCTGTCACAACAGACCTCGCTGCCGCTGAACGGCGAGGTCGATTGGATACAACTCCCGCCGGACGTACGGGAGCAGTGCCGGGCGCTGGTCGTCGAGCTGCTCGCGAGGCTGGCCCGGTGTCCAGCAACCGGAGGCGATGATGATGGACGATAAGATCCAATCGACGCATCTCGAACGTACTGCCTTTGTCTACGTGCGTCAGTCGAGCCTGCAACAAGTTCGCGACCATACCGAAGGGCAACTCCGTCAATACGCGTTGGTCGAGCGTGCCCGCACATTGGGATTTCGTGAGACGGTGCTCATTGATGAAGACCAGGGACGCTCCGGCAGCGGGCAACAGGAACGACCGGGTTTTGGGCGGCTGTTGAGCGCAGTGTGTCAGGGTGAGGCGGGGGTGGTTCTGGCGCTGGAAGCCTCACGGCTCGCCCGCAACAATCGCGACTGGCACCACCTGGTCGATCTGTGTAGCCTCACCGATACCTTGATCATCGACGCGGAGGGCGTTTACGACGCGCGCCAACTCAACGACAGACAGGCTGTTGCTCGGATTGAAAGGCACCCTGTCCGAATTTGAGCTCGGCCTGCTTCGCCAACGCGCCCGCGCAGCCTTCGAACAGAAAGCGCAGCGTGGCCATGCGCTGTGGGAGCTGCCGGTCGGGTTTGTTCGGACCGAAGAGCAGCGGATCGAGAAAACGCCCGATCGGGAGGTCCAACAGGCCATCGAAGGGGTGTTCAGGAAATTCGTCGAACTGGGCAGCGCCCGCCAGACGACGCTGTGGTACTGGGACGAAGAACTGCTATTGCCGCATGTCATCCCCGGTACCGCGGGCCGCGAGGTCGCCTGGCGACGGCCCACCGGCCACCGGGTCAATCAGATCTTGAAGAATCCCTGTTATGCCGGGGCCTTTGCCTATGGCCGAACCGCGGCACAAACCGTGGTCCACGACGGGCGCGCGCGCCAGGGCAATCGACGCCGCAAACCCCAATCGCAGTGGAAGATCTTGATCCTCGACGCGCACCCGGGTTATATCAGTTGGGACGACTATCAGCGGAACCAACGGATGCTGGAAGAAAATGGCGCCGAACGCGGCGCCGTCAAGCGCGGACCCGCCTTGTTGGCGGGACTGTTACGCTGCGGGCGTTGCGGACGCAAACTTCACGTCAATTACAGCGGTAACACCGGACGGGTTCCACGCTATGCCTGTGGTGGCAGCCGGGTGGAGCGAGGTTCCGCGCCCTGTCTGTCGGCGGGTGGTCTACGCCTGGACGAAGCGGTGGTCCGCGAAGTGCTTTCGGCGATCCAACCCGTCGGGATCGAGGCGGCGTTGCGCGCGGTTGAGCAACTGGCGGACGTGACCGACCAAAAGCGTGAGTCCCTTGCCCTTGCGCTGGAGCGGGCTCGGTTCGAGGCGCGCCGGGCGCAACGTCAATACGACGCCGTTGACCCGGACAACCGGTTGGTCGCCGGCGAATTGGAACAGCGTTGGAACAAGGCACTGGAACAGGTGGCGGAGTGGGAAACCCGGATGACGGCGCTCGATGATTCAGTCGACCCCTTGAGCGATGCACAACGCGCCCGCCTCATGGCGCTCGGTTCGGATCTCTCCACCGCTTGGGACCACCCGGATACCGACGTGAGTCTGCGCAAACGGATTCTGCGTACCGTGCTCAAGGAAATCGTCATCAACAACCTTGACGACCCACCCCAGCACGAGTTGCACCTGCATTGGCAAGGTGGCGTGCACACCCAGCTGCGTGTGCTCCGCAATGGGCGAGGCCGGCACGCACGTGCAGCCGATGCCGATGTGGTTGAACTCGTGCGCGAGCTCTCGAAGATCGCTGAGGATAAAACCATCGCGGCGATACTCAATCGGCTTGGTTACAAAAGCGGACAAGGTAAATCGTGGCATGCTCATCGCGTCGCAAACCTGCGTTACTATCATAAGTTACCCAACTATGAGAAACGCACCGACTGGGTGACGCTGGAACAGGCGGCGAGGCGATTGAACGTAAGCACTACGGTGGTCAGTCGCCTCATCAAAGAAGGCACCTTGCCGGCGAGACAGGTGGTTCGCTATGCGCCCTGGATCATCGAGGTTGCCGACCTTGAGTTGCCGGGCGTCCAAACGGCCATACGAGCGGTTCACAAAGGCCACAAACTGCCTCGAATCCACCCAGACCAGCAGAAATTACCTTTATAAATCAACGGACATCCAAAAGGTGTAGCACTATGTCAAGGCC
>JAAEOR010000583.1 GCA_024222895.1 Hyphomicrobiales bacterium
CCAGGATTGACCATAAGGCTCCCTCGCTTTTTTGCTTTTTCGCTTTTTTTAACCGACATGGCCAATGTCGGGACGGCCAAGGCGAAGAGCAGACAGACGGAAAGGCGGGTTGCGATCATGGGACGGGCCTCTTGCTTGTGCAGCGGCGATCATACCGGGTCGTGTCAGGCGCATCGAGCATCCGTTGCCCCGTGATCGCTTGCTTTACTCCTGCCGCTTCAGCAGCCCGTATGCGGCAACCGCCTGGGGGCCGCTTTCGACAGACACAAACTCGATGGTATCAGCGTCAACCATGCTGCCAAAGTGGTAACCGGTATCTGGATGGTCCGCGATCGTGAGCGTGGTTCCGTCGATGCCAATGACACCGACGATGCCGGTCGTCGACGCATTGGTGTGTTTGGTCCCGTCGTGCAGGTGGCCATGGGTGTCGGGAAACGACCACGAGTATGTTCCCTTGAATACGCGCCCATGCTGCTCTTCGATGTCAAAGATGACCTCGATCTCCGGCTTGACCTCCGACTTTCCTTTGTAGGTTATTCCGTCCCCCTCAACATACACCCAGGTGCCAACAAGGTTCGGTTCGGAATTCTGCGCCAATGCGGCAGTCAACGGCAATGACGTCAGCAACAAACCGGCAACAAGTCCGACTTTCATGTGTGTCCCCGTGAGCATGCGATTGGAATCGATCGTTTATCCGACATTTCCCAGATAGTCTTCAAATCCATGGCGATCATACTCAAATAGCGCCGCCGATGGAAGTGCCGCCCGGTAGTCCGATTTTGGTGAGGCGGCGTGCCTGGATGACCATTTTTCCATAATTCCTGTCATCCAGACGCACCTCCATTTGGGAAATCCGGGTTAATCTTAACCGACATTCCCCGGATGACCGGTATCGAAGCGTCAGATTGGGCGATTTCGTCTTTCCTCGCAAGACTGACAGGCAGCCGCGGTGCAAAAGGCGCTCGGTATGGGCCCAGACGCCTAGCGGCAAGCCCGCGAGTGTCGATTTGGTGGTGATCAAGACACACCTCTCCCGTGTTCTTGCTGGAACACATGACAACCGAACGGCGTCACTACGGCGCTGGATCGCGCGGCGGCCGAAGTTCGGCGAACAGCAGCAGGAGCTCGGCACACAGGCCCCTTCGCACCGCG
>JAAEOR010000584.1 GCA_024222895.1 Hyphomicrobiales bacterium
CGAGTACCGCGTCGCGGAGGTGTCTCTCTGAGGGGCCTGATCCTCTTGGACCGCTGCGCTGGCGGGCATGACCTGAGCGACTTCGTGGGACAGCTACGGTCAGGTCGTGGACCATCGGGCCGGAGCACTGTCACAGGGCACCCATACCCTGGGCCGAACGTCAGTTCGACTCCGGAGGTTCCCATGCCCGTGCCCCAGCAGCTCACCTTGCCCGGAGCTGAGATGAGTCTCGTCGAGCCGGGCCCGAGCGCGGACCACGGCGAGGTCTTCACCCGCCGATGGGTGGTCGAGTTCATACTTGACCTGGTCGGCTACACCCCCGATCGCGACCTGGGTGCTCACGTTCTGGTTGAACCCTCCTGTGGTACCGGCGCCTTCCTTGGCCCTATCGTTGATCGACTCATCGAGTCGGCCCGACAGCACGGCCGATCCCTTGCCGAGCTTCGAGGTGCGGTGCGTGGGTTCGATCTGCTCGACGCCAATGCCGCCACCGCCCGGAGGACTGTCTCCGGGCAGCTGGCCGAGGCGGGCCTCGGCCACGATCTGGCCGAGGATCTCGCAGCGGCCTGGGTGACTACCGCCGACTTCTTGCTGAGCGACCATGAGCTGGTGTCGGCCGACTACGTGGTTGGGAACCCTCCCTACGTGCGGCTCGAGTCTGTTCCCGGCGATCGCATGGCTGCATACCGGGCGATCTGTCCCACGATGCGCGGCCGAGCCGACATCTACGTCGGGTTCATTGAGCGCGGGCTCTCGTTGCTTCGCAGCGAGGGCATGCTCGGGTTCATCTGCGCGGATCGATGGATGCGGAACCAGTACGGAGCGCGCCTACGTGAGTTGGTCACCACGAACCATGCCGTCGATGCCGTGGTCTCGATGCACGATGTGGATGCGTTCGAAGACGATGTGTCGGCATACCCGGCCGTAGTCGTGATCCGAAACGGGAATCCGAACCGGACGAGAGTGGTCGACGCGTCCGCCGGGTTTGGTGAACCTGATGCGGCGAAGGTTGCCAACTGGGCCCGACGCCCCCGCTCGCGGCGAGCATCGGGGTCGACGTTCTCGGCCTCTCGCCTGGAACGCTGGTTCGAGGGTACGGACCTCTGGCCCGCCGGCACGCCCGACCAGCTGGCGACGATCGCTGATCTCGAAGCTCGGTTCCAACCCCTTGAGGGCCTCAACACCGGGACACGGGTTGGGATCGGTGTCGCCACCGGCTGCGACGAGGTGTTCATCACCAGAGACGACGGTGTCGTTGAGGAGGACCGGCTTCTGCCACTGCTCCAGGCGCGCAACACAGCGTCGGGGCATGTCGAGTGGGCAGGGGAGTACCTAATCAATCCCTGGGACGAACGCGGCTTGGTCGATCTCGAGGACTCCCCTCGACTCGCGGCGTACTACGAGGAGAATGCGCGACGGCTCAAAGCCCGTCACGTGGCCAAGAAGCAGCCAGCCCGCTGGTATCGCACCATCGACCGCGTGAACCCGCTTCTGCAGGAGCGGCCCAAGCTTGTGCTTCCCGACATGAAGGCCGCGGCCCACCCAGTGCTCGACGAAGGCGGCTTCTACCCGCATCACAACCTCTACTTCGTCATTTCGGATCAGTGGGACCTCGAGGTGCTTGGCGGCCTGTTGATGTCCGACGTGACGAACCTCTTCGTTGGTTCCTACTGCGTGAAGATGCGCGGCGGTACCTACCGGTTCCAGGCCCAGTACCTACGTCGAATCCGCGTGCCCGACCCGAACTCCCTTTCTCTGGCGCAGCGCAGGGGCCTGGCCAAGGCGTTCGCCGACCGCGATCCCGAGACGGCCACGGCCGTGGCTGTAGCGGTCTATGACCTCGGCCCAGCGGCCGTGCAGGCGATTCGTACCATGGGGGCGGCTGCGTGATCGAGTCGGGGCAGTAGGCGTGGCCATCCAGGCGGTCCCCGACTACGAGGCAGCCTTCGCTGACTCGATAGCTCAGTTCTGGGTGATCAAGGGCAAGCAGCAGGCGGCGTCGGACAAGTCCGGCCGGGGCGACGGTGGGACCAGCGGGTCGGTGCGCGCCGGCAAGCACATGGACCCCTTCGAATCCCTCATTCGAGAGATCGTCACCGACGCTGGCATCACGCCCGACCCACCGCCGGCCGACACGATCTACGTCCCCGGCTACTACCGGGAGACCAAGTCGTGGGATGTGGTCCTCCAGTACCAGGGCCATGTCCTGGCTATCGTCGAGGCGAAGTCGCAGGGATCGAGCCTGGCCAACAACTTCAACAACCGAGTCGAAGAGGCGATCGGCCAAGCGGCCGACATCTGGAAGTCCCATGAGCGCGGCCTGCTGAAGTCGGGGCTCCGGCCCTGGGTCGGCTATCTCATGGTCGTTGAGGAAACCTCGAAGACCGTCGAGCCGAAGCAGTTGATGCGCGGCAAGGCAGTGCCGACTGGCATGGCACCGGATCCCATCTTCGACGGCAAGAGCTACGCCGAGCGATACGCCATGGCATTCAAGCGACTCGACCAGGAGCGGATGCTTGACGCCACCTGTGTGGCCATCACGAGTGGACCGACCGATTACTCCTATCCGGACGAGTGGATGTCGATCAACGGTTTCGCTGCCCAGCTCTGGGGCCGATGCAAGCACGCAATCGCCGTGCTGGGGTAGGACGGCGGTCTGGGCGCCCGCAGGGATCGGTGCGCCCAAGCGGTCGTATTCGGCGCCGCGTCTCGGCCATCGCCGCAGGTAGTCTGGTTTCGTGACTCAGTGGGGACTCTCTGCCGAACTGCGCGACCAGGCCCCCTGGGACCTTCCGCCGGAGTTGCTGGGGCCCGGGAAGGTGGTCACGGACCCGGTTCATCGGGACATCCATCTCACTGAGCTGGAGGTACGGCTGCTCAACAGCCGACCGCTCCAACGGCTTCGCCGCGTGCGTCAGCTCGGGACCTCCAATCTTGTTTACCCGGGCGCAACGCATAGTCGGCTGTCACATTCGCTCGGTGCGCTGCACGTTGCACAGCGGATCCTGGATGTCGTGGAGGCGCAGAGATCCGGGCCCTACCCCACGAAGGACCTGTTCGGGGAGTGGGCGGACGCCGCCGAGGTCGACTTCCCGTACGAGCGGAAGCTGGCCGAAGCGATTGTGCTTGGTCGCGTCGGTGGCCTCCTCCACGACCTATGCCACATACCCTTCGGTCACACTCTCGAGGATGATCTCGGACTCCTCAGCGCCCATGACGAGAACGAAGTCCGTTTCGAGACGCTCTGGCAGCAGTTTCCTGCGGACGTCCGTGAGCCGATGGAGTCCGGTGGACTCCGCGAGGCGCTGAAGCCGCTGATTCTCTCCAAAGCCGACCCCTTGCAGCAGCAGGACACGCACGAGACCCTTCCCCCGTTCAGAGACCGACAACCGGCCGATAGGTATCCCTTCATTAGGGATGTTGTCGGAAACACCATCTGTGCGGACTTGATCGACTACCTACAGCGCGATCACTACATGGCGGGGCTTCCGGCGAGCCTCGGCCACAGATTCCTTGACGGCTTTTACGTCGCTCCATCGGGGATCTGGTGTGAGGAACGAATGGTGATGCGTATTGCCCGCAACGGACGTGAAAGAGCTGACATCGTCACCGAGCTGTTCAAGTACCTGCGCTACCGATACGAGGAGACCGAGCGAGTCCTGGTCCACCACGCCAAGCTGGGCGCAGACGCGATGATTGGCAAGCTCCTGTCTATGTGGGCGGACGAGTTGTTGATCGAGGAGCTGCGCTCCGCAGGGGCTGATCTGGATGACGTCACTGCCAAGGACATCGACGTGTCGATTGGGAAGGCAGGTTCGGATACCTCGCGCGCCGCTCGTGCCCGAGTTGGAGAGCGAGTCGAGGGGCTCTTCCTGAACCGTGGTGATGATGGCGTGCTCGAGTACATCGTCGACTTGTACGAGGACCCCGCGACGAGCCGGCAGGCGGGAGTCAAGGAGCTCGCCCTTGCAGTCCTCGATCGGAGGCTCTACAAGCTGATCGGACGGGCGCCAGAGACTGCTGGACTGGATCGCGCGACGTTCTTCAACACGTACGGCGACCCGGCGAAGAAGCGAGAAATCGAACAACGTGTCTCCGTTTTCGCTGGCATTGACGAGGGCTGGCGGGTCTTGCTGTGGGTTCCTCCGCCGGCGATGCGACTGAAGCCCGCCGATGTTCTTGTCACCTCGGATGGGCGAACGGTTCAACGCCTTCGCGACCACGAGCGGCATGGCCAACAAGGGGCCCAGATCAGCGACAACCACCGCAATCTCTGGGCAGTCAGTGTCTATGTCGATCGGGCCGTTGCTGATGACCGCCCGCTGTGCGACGCCATGCTCGCCGAGTTGAGCCGAGAGATGGGCGGTCTCCATTGGGAGCGCCCTGAGGGGATCGGCGACGATGCGGAGGCCGTGGTCGCCGTTCAGATAGCCAACTCCCAGCGGCTGTCACCCGAGCAGGAGATGTACCTGGTTGACTCGCTCCGCCGTCGACAAGCAGCTGCCCTGACGCGCCGACGGAGTGGTGAGGAGCAAGTCGAGCCAGTCGCCGATCGGACCTATCGGAACCTCTACGAGGAAGCGACTGCTATTGCCGATGCGCAGCTCGCCACGGACGCACCTGTCACCCGCGTTGACGCCGAGGTAGACGCGGTTGACGAGGAGGAGAACTCACTCTTCACAACCCGGCCCGACTCGGAGGAGTGACGCCGTGGGGTGGCCGAGCCGCGCTCTGTCTCAACCCGAGCTTGGTCTGGTGTCGGACCTCGCCGACGAAGTCCGCCGCGTGGCGGCCGTGGGATACGCCGACTCGCCCCGCGCGGTCAGCCTACGTAGCGTCTGCGAGGCCGGTGATTTCCGAGTAGTCAGGACCTCGCGTCAAGGGGACCGCGATGCCTACCTGCTTCCGCGGGCGACCGACGGATTCGACGTGGTTATTCGCGAAGGCAATGAGCGGAGCAAGGCTCTTGCTCGCAGGCGGCTCCGGTTTGCTCTCGCTCACGAGATCGGCCACAGCTTCTTCTTCTCCCGGCGAACGGTGCCGCACGGGCGCTCGTGTGAATGGACCGAAGCCGAGGAGGCGTTCTGCAATCGCTTCGCGAGCGAATTGCTCATTCCGGGCAAGGAGGTTCGAGAACGGCCGTGGTCACCGGCGACACTTCGAGCCGTCCGCGAGGAGTACGACGTCTCGATGCAGGCTGCCGCACACGCTGTCGCCGCTCACTTGGCGGGGGGCGTAGTGCTCTCGCTCATGCAGAAGGATCATCCAACCAAGGGTCGCGCACTAAGGATCATCTGGTCGGCCGGCGCGCCGTTCGTTCCTGAGAGAGCTCGCCTCGGAAGCGAGATCGCCGAGGTTGCGTGGGAACGTGGACGAGCTACGGGTACAGAGACCCTCGCCCTGGGCCATCTGAAGGGGTGCTTGCGGGTGGAAGCTGAGCGGGAGCATGGAAGCGACCAGGTGCTCGTGATGATTCGACCCAGATCTCCGCTGGAAGAAGCTCAGCTGACGTTGTTCGCCGGGCCCAGTGGAGCTGGTAGCAAGGACGAGCCTGCTGAGCGGCGCATCGCGTAGGCGTCTTGTCATCAATTTGTCCGCGATATTCCTGGATACTGGCCGGTACGGGCGGTCACCAGCGGAAACGAACTGGACCGAAAACCGGGACTGACCAGCACCAACGGACACTGACGGTCACCGGCGGACACGGCAGCCGTAGGGGTTCAAGTCCCCCCTCCGACACCGAGTTGTACCCCCACGAGAACCCTGTTCCTGTTGGTCAGCGGGCTGGGCTACGCGTGGGGGTTCAACTCGCCGCCGGGGAGCGTGTGGGTGCCCGATATTCCGTCGTGGCTGGTCAGGCCGCATGTTGGTACTCGTTGATGAGGCCGGCGCAACGGGTCGATTTCACGACGCGAAGGTGGCTCGGATCCGCGAGAGGTGGCTCGAGCCCG
>JAAEOR010000585.1 GCA_024222895.1 Hyphomicrobiales bacterium
TCAAACCCATCAAACAGCGGGTCGTCCGTCGGACTGAAACTGATCGGATGCCATTTGGCATTCGGGATCTCGATGTGTTCACGCAGGATCCACTCGCGCTCGACGTGACGGGATGCCAGCTGCGCCCATTCCCGTTCGCTGACCAACAGGTCCGCTTGCGGTATTTCGGCGATCCCTCCGACGTGATCAAAATGCAGATGCGATAGAACCGCCGTGCGGATGTCCTTCGCCGCAAAGCCGCCTTTGGCCAGAACCCGGTCCAGTCTGTCGTCTTCGCTGATATGGAGCCTGAATATCCGGGGGAGCAGGAAGCGGCCAATGACACTGTCAATGTACGTCGGGTCCATCATGATGGCTGGATCCAGCCCGGTATCGAACAGGACCAGACCGTCGCGGTGCTCGATCAGAAAGAAACTGATGGGGACGCTAACCCAGCTTCGCGACATCAAAATCCACCAGAGTTGCGGCTTTGATGTGCCATAACGATGCTCCTCGTGCTGCTCTGCCCAACCGGAGCTGAACACATGCACGGCCTTGATCACGGACGGGTCTTGCCCTGTCCTCGCAACGTCGTCTGTGGCGTGTGCACCAGGAACCTGAACATCCTCCAGAATGCATCACTGAAGTTACGGTAATCACCGTCGCTCGCATTGATTTTGCTCAAGCAGGTATGGTTCAGGCTGGACGATGGTCGAGGCTCACAACTGGACCCCGGTTTACCCGACGGCTGGCCGATCCGATGCGGCGGTCTTGTCTCGCTGCAATTGTCCGACCATCTCGACGATCGGTTTGATGCTGGATTGGTCCATGAAGTCAAAACCCTTCAGTTCCTCCCTGCTTGCAACGGGATCGGGGTTTTTCAGTCCACCTATGATCAGCATTATGCGGTCGTACCAGGACAGGTCCCTGGGGTTCTGCCGGCCGCGCAGTGCAACGTGCTCCACATGAGCGATCAGTTCTGCCGGCAGGCTCTCATCAATCCAGGCATCCAATTTCGGTCCGGCCCCGGCTCCGGAAACACTGAACAGGATCGCCGGGCTGCTCAGAATGCCGGCCAGGTTCCTTTTCACCCATTTGTGGAACATCAGCTTGTGGTAGATGATCGGGCTGCCGAGGACCAGGAAGTCATATTCTGACAGGTTGGCACTGCCCGCGTTCACGTCAAATGCGGCTAGATCGGTGGCCTCGCCAATCCATTGCGCATATTGAGCCGTGCTGCCGTACCTGCTTGAGTAAAAGATCGCACCCTTCATGATTGACCTCGCTCCATGCCGAAATGACTTCCGGCAGACAGAGGCCAATCCCCGGGCTGGAGAGCGTTGCGACAAACTGCACCGCGAAGCGGCCTGACAAAAACCATAGGCTTTGATTGGCCACCGGGACTTGATCCTGCTCAATCGACTCGTCGGCGCACGCTGTACCCGGATGTCTTTGCCGAGAGAGCGAACGCAACACGGTCTCATCCAGCCCCTGGTCGCATGCAACCTTTCGTGAGCGGGCCGCGAGCCGCGGCACACCTGATCACGGCAACGACAGAAACGCCCGCGGAACACGGTTCGTAAGCCACACGCCATTGTCGGCCAGATAGAACGCGAAACCCTTCATGTGCATGCCGAGGGCGTCAATCGTGAGAATGACCGGCGTGCCGTGGCGCTGTCCCACCCGACGGGCCGTCGCCTCGTTGAGCGACAAGTGGACGTGCTGCCGGCCCTGAGGCTTCAGGCCTCCCGAGAGAATCATCGACAGGAAGCGGGTCGCAGTCCCGTGATAGAGGACTCCCGGTGGTTCCCGCGGCGTTAGTCCCAGCTCCACGTCGACCGAATGGCCCTGAGCCGCGCGGATGCGTTGCCCATCGTCGGAGAAGGAGAACCGCTTCTTGTCGTTGGTCTCCACCATATGGATCAGGTCCGCGCGGCTGAACCGGGTCCCTGTCGCATTTGCCTTGGCGATCAGTTCGTCGACCGAGGCCCATCCCTGCGGGTCCAGCGTCAGCCCGATGGTCTGCGGTTTGTGGCGAAGGACAAGGCTCAGAAACTTGCTGAGCCTTACGGCGTTGACCGGCACGCGTTCTCTCTCACCTCGACTCCTGGACGTCAGCGAAGCACCGAGCACCGCATGCGACTGCATTGCCGGCGCGCGCGTCGCCGGTCCATGGATGAATGAGAGCCGAAAGGCAACACAAATGCTCATGTCAACGTTCAGGAGGTTTCGGTGAAAGCTGCGGTTATGGGAACGGGCATGGTCGGAAAGGCGCTTGCCGGGAAGCTCGCGGGGCTTGGCCATGAGGTCATGATGGGATGATGGGCGCGCGCGAAGCGGGAAATCCCAATGCCCGGGACTGGGCCGAGGAGGCAAGCCAGCGCGCCGGCAGCTATGCCGAGGCCACCGATTTCGCCGAGATTGTCTTCTTTGCGGTCAATGGCGCGGCACTTCTTGCCGCAGCTGCCAATGACACTACAAATACCGAAGATAAAATAAATACGCGCTCTCAAGAAGGTTCTTCAGTCGAATAAGTTTTACAGACCTCCGAGGAAATATGTTCCAGAATGGCGGCTTATCATCATCTGCTCGGTGTAACCATAGGGCATCGTTACCCATATTGAGTATGCAAGATAGTTCGTAGCGATAAATATCGTTTGGGCTCTCTCCGCTTAACGTGGCCTTCATGTTCTTTGCAGCAGACCTCGATCGAAGTTGAGCCATGTGCGCCTGATGCGGAATCCACCGAGGCGGATCTTCATGGCTTGCACAATCTCCTGCAGCAAAAACGTTGCTCAGGCCTCTTGCTTGGCCGTGGTTGTCTACATCGATGTGGCCTCCTGCCGATACCGGCAGGCAGGATTGCCGTGCAAATGATGGGCCGGTTATCCCCGGCGAGTAAAGGATCAAATGAGCCTTTCGAAAAGAACCATCGTCGTCAATCATACCGCCGTCTACGAACTCAGCAGGTTCGTAGCCGTAATCAAGTACAATATCACGTTTTTGTAGGCTATCTGTAATCGCTCCTTTGTCACCAGGCGTTAAATTCGGTGAGAAAAAATGAATTTCGAACCGATCTCTGACACGTTTATTTCTTAAATAGTAATCAATAAGACAAGCACATTCATACATTTGCCCGCCTCGACCACCAACAAAACCATCCTTCTTATTGGCTTTGAATCCCAAATAGATAGTCCCTCCGTCGAGTTTGTGGAGCTTGTCGACCAATGATTCCATTTGATTTGGCCCGGCACACGGCGAGAAGGTGTGTTTCTCGGTTCCTGGAATATCATCTTTCAAAAAGGATGGGCCAACGCCCAAAAACAATGCATCATTTTCATAAGTTCCATTGTTAGTTATAACGGTTCGCCCTCCGTCTTGAATATCTGTGACAATTCCATCGATCAATTCAATGTTTCTACGCCTTAAGAATGGACGAATATCTATAGTTACGTGATTAGTATCTTTTGTTCCGATAATGAAATCTGGTATAGCAGGGAAATAGACGAATTTGCCGTTGCCTATGACTGAAATTTGATACCTCGAGTAGATTCTTCGGAAAAAAAAGGCGAAAAATGGAAAAATAGGTAGCGGAAGGAAATACTGAATAAAGAATAGCGACGCAAAACCATTGCCGACGATAATGATACGTTTCTTCATTTACCAAACTTCACAAAGGATCGCCGATCGACTGCACGGTTCCTTCCGATGCACTTGCCCGAGGCAGGCGGAAGCGTCGTAGCACGCGCTGTCGGTCGATTTGAGACAATGATCTCCTCGAAACGGTCGGATGTATTGATATGGGTCAATATCCTTGTATTTCGGTGGACGAAAATTCGGATGCCGCTCACCCCCCATTAGTCAGAAGCTCTTCGTGCCGCCACAGGTGGACAGTTCGGCCCGCATGCTGCACGAAGCGGCCGCTTCACTGTGGGGCAGAGCAAATGTGGTGGAATGCAGGCACGTGACTCTCGACGCGGTGCCGGAACGGGATACCTTCGACCCGGCAGCGGCACTCCGGCACCTCGCCACATTGGTCAAACCCGGAGGACGATTGCTGGTCATCGTCAGCCGGCCGCATTGGTGCCAATGGCTGATCTGGCTGCGCTGGCGCCACAAATGGTTCTCCCCGCGCCACGTCACCAACATGGCCGTACAAGCCGGGTTCGATCGGCTCGAGGTCTTCTCTTTCCGCCACGGTCCAGCGAGTCGGACCAGCCTTGCCTGTCTCGCCCAAAAAACCCTCGACCTGACCGGAGCGGACCCATGCTGATAGCTATCGCGCCGCCGACCTCGCGGCGGCTCTTGGCGGAGACCTTCGAAGAAGTGGATGGGCAAGGCCCACGGCACGCACTCGCGACACCGCTGGGAGCCCGTTCGATCTTCCAGAATTTCCCGTTCAGACAAAGACAACTCATTCAATCGAGTCGACGAGCCACTTCATCAGCGCGACGATGGAGTAGACCGGGAGGCCGGTCGCCCGACGAACGGCAGCCGCATAGGGCGGCATGTTGGTGCACTCGAGCAGGATAGCGCCGACATCCGGGTGGTCTTCAGTGAGGCGCCGTGCGGCTCTCACCATGTCGGACTCCGCTTCGGCCACGTCGAGTTCCTGTTCGTTGCCCAGGATCACGCGCTGCAGCTCGCATCCGGATGCGACGCCGACGACCGGAACACCGTCCGGCACGTCTGCCGCGGCCAGGTGGCGCCCGGTGAGAGTTTCTGACGA
The DNA here is from genome assembly GCA_024222895.1 of Hyphomicrobiales bacterium. Lineage (GTDB taxonomy): Bacteria > Pseudomonadota > Alphaproteobacteria > Rhizobiales > Kaistiaceae > Bauldia. Next base: position 4,709 of record JAAEOR010000585.1, read on the forward strand.
AATCGTCAGGATCCCGACCCGGCGACCGGACGGGAGAAGCGACTGTATCTGTCTTGCTTGCAGGAGAGCCGAGGTCACGACCGGAACGCTCAATGCCGCCGCCAGCTGATCCTGAAACAGAACCAGGAAACCGCAGTTCGTGGTGATAGCGCCGACGCCGTTCGCTTCCAGCTCCTTTGCCGCTTCGATGAAAGCCGGTAACAGCCCGTGCGCTTCCTTGCGAACGACCCGATCGGGCGAGGCGCCTTTGACAACCCGGTACTGAACCGGAAAGGGCCAGGTTGCAGCGTTTCCCATGTCGCCGGGAACGCGGGGAAAATCGGCGTCAAGCATAAGAATGCCAAGCGGCACGCCGTAGATCTTCCTGCCACCCTTGACCTTCACCGGTCAGACCTCGCTCAACTCGATCGGGCGTTCGAAAATCGAGTCATGATCGGTGAGGAAGATGTTGGAGTACCCTTCCTTGACGACGGCGACGATCTGATCCATCCGCTTGGCGATATGTGCCTGCATGAGGCTCGCGGCCAGTTCCGCCTCGCGCCGTTCGATCGCCGACACGATCCTCTTATGCTCGTCCTTGGTCGCAACCACGCGCTCTGACATATCGATCCATCGAACAAACCGGATTCTCTCGTTGATGTTGTGGAGCTGCCGAACCAGCTCCCCGTTGCCAGTCAGCTGAGCGACCGCAATGTGAAACGCTTCATCATCGCGGGTGACGGTAATGATCGATTTTCCGAGATACTGGTCCGAGGCAGCCAGAGCGCCCTCTTTCAGGAGCTGAACATCTTCGTCCGTGGCGCGCGCGCATGCCAGTCGGGCGGTTGCCGTCTCGAGGATCCCGCGCGCTTCATAGAGCGCGAACACGGAGGGCGAGTCGAGTTCGCGACAAAAGAAACCGCGCCCGGGCCGGAAGACAAAAAACTGCTCTGCGACCAGCCGGTTCAATGCTTCGCGCAATGGCGTCCGGCTTGCTTCGAGATCAGCGGCGAGCGCAACTTCGTTGATCCGCTCACCCGGCTTGAACTGGAAATTCACCGCCATTTCCTTGAGGCGCTGATACAGCTCGTCGACCCGGCCCGCTCCCATCTTGATCCTCCAGCCTTTGCCTGGCCGAGTGCGATAGTTGACATGTTTCGCGGGCAAAGCCAATAATCGTCGACAGCACTGTATACAGTTCTGTGTTCACTGCTGAAGGGGAGGTCCGCCAACCGTGCCGCAAGTGACGGCGTCGACGGGAAACGTGACGGCGCACGCAAACACAAGCACGGGTGCAGAGGCGATGGTGCGCCTTTTGCAGGGCTATGGCGTTCGGCACATTTTCGGACTGTGCGGTGACACAAGCCTGCCGTTCTATGACGCGCTGGCCCGGCTGGACCATGGCATCGAACATATCCTCACTCGAGACGAGCGCCACGCCGCTTACATGGCCGATGCCTATGCCCGCGTGACCGGTCGACCCGGCGTTTGCGAGGGGCCTTCTGGCGGCGGCGCCACCTACATTCTGCCTGGTCTGGTCGAGGCAAATGAGAGCTCGGTTCCGGTTCTGGCGATCACCACCGACGTGGCGACCACATCAGCCGGACGCTTTCCGCTGACGGAACTTGACCAGGAAGCGCTTTTTCGTCCTCTCACCCGCTGGAACGGTCTGATCCGATCCGCCGAAGTCCTGCCAAGAATGGTGCGCCGCGCCTTTCGCGAAATGACCGCAAACCGTGGGGGCACAGCTCATCTGGGGCTGCCTTTCGACGTCCAGAAAGCGCCTGTTCCGGAAAGCGAGATATGGGCTGATCCCGATTTCGGCATGTATCCAGCCTTCCCCGCTCCTCCGGCGGCCGACGACGTCGACGCCTTGACCGAGGCGCTGCTGCGGGCAAGCCGGCCGGTGATCGTCTGCGGCGGAGGTGTGGTCCTCGCCAATGCGATGCGTGACCTCGCAACGCTGGCCGAAACGCTCGATGTTGCGGTCGTCACCAGCGTCAGCGGTCAGGGATCGCTGGCCGAAACGCATCCGAACTGTGCCGGCGTCGTCGGCTCGAACGGGGGGTCCGCCGCTACAAGGACGCTGGTCGATGAAGCCGATTGCGTCCTGTTCATCGGATGCCGGGCAGGATCCGTTACCACCGAACGCTGGCGCAGCCCCACCCCCGACGCGACGATCCTGCACATCGACGCCGACCCCGCAGCCATCGGCGCCATCTATCAAACCAAGGCAGCCGTCATGGCGGATGCGAGGCTGACGCTCGCCGCGATCAACCGGTTGCTTGCTGACGTCAGGACAACTCCCAAGGGTGGCGCGGCACGCGTCGCCCGCGCCAAGGCGGAAAAGTGGAAGGCGTTCGCGGCGCTGTCAAGGAGCGATCAGACGCCAATCGTCCCGGAACGGGTGATCGCTGAGCTGCGCTCGTCGCTTCCCGACGACGCGATCATTTGCGCCGACCCGGGAACGCCCTGTCCCTATTTTTCGGCATGGTATGAATGGCCGAGAGATGGCCGTCATTTCATCACCAACCGCGCCCACGGAGCGCTCGGCTACGCACTCGCCGCCAGTGTCGGTGCCCAGATCGGTCGCCCGGATGCAAAGGTCGTTTGTGCCATGGGGGACGGTTCCTTCGGCATGTGCGTCGGCGAACTCGAAACGATCAAACGCCTCGAACTCCCGATCACCGTGATCGTGTTTTCCAACGCGGTGTTCGGCTGGATCAAGGCGGGCCAGAAGTCCGGGTTCGGCGAACGCTACTTCTCGGTTGATTTTACCACCACCGACCATGCTGCGGTCGCGGCGGCATTCGGGCTGAAATCCTGGCGAGTCGAAGATCCGGCCGGGTTGAACTCGGTGCTTGCCGCGGCGCTCGCCCATGACGGCCCGTCGCTGGTCGATGTCGTCAGCCAACCCTTGCAGGACAGCGCGGCGCCGGTGACGGAGTGGGTCGCATGATCGCATCGACGACCCTGTCGAACGAAAAGATCACCGGTTTCGCAGTCTGGCACCTGGCCTTGCCAACCGTCTCGCGACGGGAGCATGGCATCGGTCCGGTCGAGGGCACCGTCGAGATCGTCATTCTTGAGTTGACTTCCGAGAGCGGCGCAAAAGGTTACGGCGAAGCATCGCCATGGAGCGTGTTCACCGGCTCGGTGGAGGCCTGCTACGCCGCTCTCGACCGATATATCCGGCCCCACGTCGTTGGCAGTCGGATATGCGATGTCGCCGCCATCATGGCAGACGCTCGACGCGCAATTGTGCATTGTACCGAAGCCAAGGCGGCGTTGGAGAGCGCCCTGCTCGACCTTGCCGGTCGGCTTGCCGGCGTTCCAGTCTGGGCGCTGCTCGGCGGCAAATGTCGCGACACAATCGCTTTGTCGTGCTCGCTCGCCAATCCGGACTTCGCAGCAGATCTGGCGCTGGTCGAACGACTCCGGGATGACGCCGTCGGTATTGTCAAACTCAAGGCAGGATTTCGTGACCATGGCTTCGACCTCATGCGTCTCGAAACGCTCCGCCGAGACCACCCTGATCTGGATATTCGCGTCGATTTCAATCAGGGGCTCGGTGCCGAAACGGCCATCAATCGCGTTCGCGATATTGCGGCCCTCGAGCCGACGTTTATCGAGCAGCCGGTCGCTGCCCATCTTTACGGCCTGATGGCGGACATCCGCAGCCAGATTACCGTGCCCCTGCTGGCGGATGAGAGCGTGTTCGGCCCCGAGGACATGATGCGGGCAGTTCACGAGGGGATCTGCGACGGCGTCTCGATCAAGGTGATGAAGGCCGGCGGCATGCGCCGCGCCATGACAGTCGCCGGCATGGCGGAGGCTGTCGGACTGTCGGCCTATGGTGGCGACATGTTCGAATCCGGCCTCGCCCATCTGGCCGGGGTCCACATGATCGCAGCGACTCCGGCCGTCACGCTTGGCTGCGAATTCTACCAGGCGCGATACTATCTTCGCGAAGATATTCTCGCGGACCCGTTTCCGGTCGTTGACGGTAACGTGGTCGTTCCCGACGGGCCGGGCCTCGGCATCGAACCCGATCTCGAAAAGGTTCGGAAATATTCCGTCCGCCATTCGCTGGAGCAGGCAGCGTGACGGGCGAAGGCAAGACGGTCGCTGTTGTCGGCGCCGGGATTGTTGGCGTGTCGACAGCCCTGTGGCTGCAGCGTGATGGCCATGACGTCGTTCTGATCGACCGGTTGGGCCCCGCCGAAGGCACGAGCTACGGCAATGGCGGTGTGCTCGCCTCGTGCTCCGTGGTGCCGGTGACTGGACCCGGCCTGATTGTCAAAGCCCCGCGCATGTTGCTCGACCCCAATCAGCCGCTATTTGTCAAATGGTCTTATCTACCCAAGCTGTCTCCCTGGTTGGTCAAGTATCTGGGTCACGCCAACGCCAAGGACGCAAAGCGCGCTGCGGAAGCACTGATGCCAATCGTCGGAGACAGTCTGGCCGATCATCAGGACCTGGCGGCTGGAACCGCTGCGCAGGAAAGAATCGTCCCGTGTGATTACCTGTATCTCTACCGCGATCGTGCCCATTTCGAGAGTGACGGGTTCGGATGGTCGGTCCGTAAGGCTCACGGTTTCAATTGGAACACGCTTGAGGGTGACGCCCTCGCCGCATACGATCCCGCCTTTGGTCCGTCCGTCGACTTCGCAGTCCAGCTTGCTGATCACGGCCGCATTGATGACCCGGGACAGTATGTGAAGGACCTTGCCGATCACCTCACTAAGAATGGCGGTCGTTTTGTCAAAGCGGACGTCAGCGACATCGTCCACGAAGGGGGACAGGTATCCGGCGTCCGCGCCGACGGCGAAACCATCGCCTGCGACGCGGCTGTCGTGGCGACCGGTGTTTGGTCGGGACCGCTGTCGAAGAAACTCGGCTTGACCGTGCCGCTGGAAAGCGAGCGGGGCTATCATCTCGAACTCTGGGAGCCGACCGTCATGCCGCGCGCACCTGTCATGGTGGCTGCCGGCAAGTTTGTCGCCACACCTATGAAGGATCGACTGAGGCTGGCCGGAATCGTCGAATTCGGTGGCCTTGATGCTCCTCCGTCCCGTGCGCCGTTTGCGCTGCTGGAAAGGAATATCAAGGCCGCTATCCCGGGTATTTCGTGGAAAGAAAAGACCGAATGGATGGGCCACCGGCCATCCACGGCCGACTCAATCCCGGTCATCGGCGCGGTTCCGGGCTTGAAAAACGCTTTTCTCGGCTTCGGCCACCACCACGTCGGGTTGACGGGCGGGCCGAAAACCGGTCGCCTGTTGGCACAACTGGTCGCCGGACACGCGCCAAACATCGATCTTGCGCCTTATGCGCCTTCTCGTTTTCGATATGATTGATCAGGGAAACGTTCACAAAAGGGAGGAAATCTTATGAACAGACCTGTGAAGACACTGGCGGGCATGCTCGCTGCAACCACGATAGCCGGGGCTTACGCGACATCGGCGCTAGCGGAGAAGTGGGACATGCCGATGGCTTATTCGGCAACCAATTTCCACTCAGCGGTCGGAGCTGAGTTCGCCGGCTGCGTCACCATTGGAACCGGCGGCGAAATCGAGATCGTGACCCATCCGTCGGGATCGTTGTTCAAGGGCGCGGAAATCAAGCGCGCGATCCAAACCGGCCAGGTGCCGATCGGCGAACGCCTGCTCTCAGGACATCAGAACGAGAACGCCCTCTTCGGCTTCGACTCGGTACCCTTCCTGGCAACATCGTTCGACGATTCAGCGAAGCTTTGGGAGGCTGCCAAACCGGCGATGGAGAAGTTGCTGGATTCGCAGAATCTCGTCCTGATGTATTCCGTACCGTGGCCGCCGCAGGGCCTCTACTTCAAGAAAGAAGTCAATTCGGTTGCCGACATGGAGGGGATCAAGTTCCGCTCCTACAACACGGCAACCGCGCGCCTTGCCGAGTTGACGGGCATGCTACCGGTGCAGATCGAGGCAGCAGAGATCTCGCAGGCCTTCGCGACCGGTGTCGCGGAAGCGATGGTCTCGTCCGGGTCCACCGGCTATGACCGCAAGGTGTGGGAAAGCCTGACTCACTTCTATGAGGTCGATGCCTGGCTGCCGCGCAACTATGTCCTGATCAACAAGGACGTTTGGAACGGCGTTTCCGATGCCAACAAGAACGTCATTCTCGGCTGCGCGGCATTGGCCGAATACGCCGGCAACTGGCGGTCCAAGGAGTATACCGGTTTCACGCTTCAAGGACTCCGTGACGGGGGCATGACCGTCGGTCCGGCCAGCGCGACACTGGTCGATGAACTCAAGGAAATCGGCGTCACGATGACGAACGAGTGGCTGGAGAACGCCGGCGACGAGGGCAAGGCCATCGTCGACAATTTCAAGAGTTCGCAGTAAGCGCCACGCTTCGGCTCCGGGGCGGTCTGCCCCGGAGCCACACTTTGTATGCGCGTAGTGGGACAGCGTGCGGACTCGACGATGCACCGCCGCATCTCGGGGGACAACGCCATGTTGGGCAAGCTTCGCCGTTTTCTTGACGGCCTATATTTTCTCGGTGGCGTGATCGGCGCGCTGTTTCTAATCGCAATCCTGGTGCTCATAGTCATCCAGATGCTGGCGCGCTGGACCGGCGAGGTGTTCCCGGGGGCACCGGACTATGCCGGCTATTCGATGGCGGCGGCATCGTTTTTCGCCTTTGCCTACGCGCTCAATCAAGGCTCCCACATCCGCGTCTCCATTCTGCTCAGCGCGCTGGGCAAATGGCGGCGTTGGGGCGAGATCTGGTGCTTCGGTCTCGGCGCTCTGCTCGCGAGCTATTTTGCCTGGTACGCGGTTCGAACGACCTACTTGTCGTACAAACTCAACGACATCAGCCAGGGCCAGGATGCCTGGCCCATCTGGATCCCGCAGCTGTCGATGGCCGCCGGCACCATTCTGCTGGCCTTATGCTTCTGGGACAACCTGATGCAACTGATCTTCACGGGCAAACACGCGATCCGCTCCAACATCATCGACCAGAGCCACGCGGAGTAAGCAATGGAACAGCTGGCTCCAATCGCAATCTTCCTCTTCGTTCTGTTCCTGCTTCTGGGCACCGGCGTTTGGGTCGGCCTGGCCTTGCTCGGCGTCGCTTTCGTCGGCATGGAACTGTTCACGACGCGCCCGCCGGGCGATGCCATGATCACGACGATCTGGACCGCCTCTTCTTCGTGGACGCTGACCGCGCTACCCCTGTTCATCTGGATGGGAGAAATCCTCTACCGAACCCGACTATCGGAGGACATGTTTCGTGGGCTATCGCCGTGGATGGCGCGGCTGCCGGGCGGCCTGATCCACACCAATATCGTCGGCTGCACGGTCTTCGCCGCTGTGTCAGGGTCGTCAGCCGCGACCCTGACAACCGTCGGCAAGATGTCGATTCCGGAATTGCGCAAACGCGACTATCCGGAAACGATGATCATCGGCACGCTCGCCGGCGCGGCGACGCTCGGATTGATGATCCCCCCGTCGCTGACCCTGATCGTCTACGGAGTCACCATAAACGAGTCGATTACCAAGCTGTTCATGGCGGGTGTGTTCCCGGGCCTCGTGCTGGCTGCGATGTTCATGGGCTATGTCGCCATCCACTCTCGCTTATCCTCCAAGTTCAATCCGGCCCAGGAACCGACAATGACCTTCGCCGAGAAGGTCAGGAACTCCCGCTACCTGTTGCCCGTTGTCGTCCTCATACTGGTCGTCATTGGATCGATGTATCTGGGTATCGCCACAGCGACGGAGGCGGCGGCGTTTGGCGTGATCGGCGCCTTGATCCTGGCGGCCACCCAGGGATCGCTCAATCGAAAAACCTTCCTGGAAAGCCTCATGGGCGCCACCCGCACGTCGGCCATGATCGCTTTCATTCTGGCGGGAGCGGCATTTCTGTCGCTATCGATGGGCTTCACCGGCTTGCCGCGCGGGCTGGCCGACCTGATTGGATCGTTCGACCTGTCGCGGTTCGAACTGCTGATGGTTCTGTTGGTATTCTACATCATTCTCGGCTGCTTCCTCGACGGCATCTCCTCGGTGGTGCTGACCATGGCGGTTGTTGAGCCGATGATCCGGCAGGCCGGGATTGATCTGATCTGGTTCGGTATCTTCATCGTCGTTGTGATCGAGGCAGCCCAGATCACGCCGCCGGTCGGGTTCAACCTCTTCGTCCTGCAAGGCATGACCCACCATGAGATGAACTTTATCGCCAGGGCCGCGATCCCGATGTTCCTGATCATGATCCTGATGATATTCGTGCTGATCGCTATTCCCGGACTTGCCACCTGGCTGCCCGAAAACATCCGCGCACAGCCCGGATGATCCGGCTGCTGAGTTGGCTTGGTATTCATTCCCGATGGTGGTTGGCGGCACTCTCGGTCGCGGCCCTGGCACTGCCAGCGCTTTCAGCATTCCTTCGACCGGTCCTGCCGATCATCGTGGTTGTCCTGCTCGGGCTCACCGTGTCTCGAATCGATCCAAGAGACATTGTCCGTCGCCTGGCTGATCCGCCGCATGTGGTTCGCCTTTTCTTGATTGTCGCCGCAATCGTACCCGGCTCGGTCGCCGTGGTTTTCCTTGTGATCACTACCTTCGGCATCGGTGATCAGGCTGCCGTCATGTTGCTGATCTATGCCGCGGCCCCACCGATCTCGTCTGCCGCGGCGCTCTGCTTCATTCTGGGGTTCGACGCCATCCTCGCGCTTGAAGTCACGGTAGTGGCGACGCTGCTCACGCCGATCCTTGGTCCCCTGGCATTTGCCCTGTTCGGACATGAAGCACTGCAAGTTCCCGCCGATACGCTGTTTCTTCGGCTCATGGCGATTGTTGTCGGCGGGATCCTTTTCGGTATCGCCATCCGCCGGATCCTGGGCGCGGCCTGGATCGCAGACAACGAACCGGCCTTTGACGGGCTGGTGACCATTGCCATGGTCATGTTCATTATTCCGCTGTTCGACGGGGTTGGCGCGACGATCCTTGGTCGGCCGTGGCTCGCACTCGGCACGCTGGGGCTTTGTGTCGTTCTCAATCTCGGTGTCAATCTTGGCGTCGCCGCGATCATGTCGCGGCGCCTCGGACCGACCTCGGCCGGGGCGATCGGCTTCATGTCAGGGAACCGCAACCTGGCGATCTACTTCGCCGCAATGCCGACCGATGCCGTAACTGCGCTGTTCGTGGCGCTCTACCAGTTCCCGATGTATTTCACGCCTCTGATCTGGTCAAAGCTGAAGCGCCAACCTCGCTGAGGCGAATCTGGCCGTCTGACGCCGGTTTTTGTCACTCTGACGGAAGCGGTGGAAAGTGGCGAGTGCGATGGTGCCCGGCGACGGAGGGAACATGCCATGTCGCTGACGCTCGAAAACCGCTACGACGACGCCGCTTCCTGGTGGGGCGCGACAATGACCAAACTGGGCTATCGCGACGCCTACCAAGACCTTGCCGATCGCGCTCTTGCCGATACCCGCTTCGACACCGTAGCCGACATCGGTACGGGATCCGGTGATCTCGCCCGTGCCGCCTGCAGAGTCGGGCGTCGGCCAGGTCGATTGTTGCTGGTGGACAGCTCGGCCCGCATGCTGGATCAGGCCGCCGCCGCCCTGTCGGGAAGCGCAAATGCAGTGGATTGCCGCCATGCGACTCTCGACGCGATGACGGAACAGGGCACATTCGACCTTGTCCTGGCCGGTCATGTCATCGAGCATCTGGCCGACCCGACCGGCGCGCTCGCACAGTTGGCCAGGCTGGTCAGGCCGGGTGGACGGCTGCTCTTGGTCGTCAGCCGACCGCACTGGTGCCAATGGCTGATCTGGCTGCGTTGGCGCCACAATTGGTTCACGCCCCGACAGATCACCAACATGGCCGAGCAAGCCGGCCTTGACCGGACGGAGGTTTGGTCCTTCAGACAGGGTCCGCCAAGTCGGACAAGCCTCGCCTATCTCGCTCACAAGCCTACGAAACCGGAGTAGACCGATGCTGATAGCCATCGTCGATTTTCATGTTGCGGCACAGGACCGGGCCGCGGCCGTCGACTTCCTGGTCGAAGAGGGCAAGGAGATGATCAAGCTCGCCGGCAATGCCGGCCACCGGGTCCTGACCGAGGCCGGTTCGGAAACCCATGTCGGACTGATTCACGAGTGGAAGACGCCCGAGGATTTTTCCGCCTACATTGCCTCACCACTTTTTACCCGGTCCGGGGAAGTTTTGCGGCCTATGATGATCGCACCGCCCGCTTCGCGGAGGCTCCTGGCGGAAACCTTTGAAGACGTGGATGGATTGACTGATGGGTCGGCGCAATGGGATCGGCTGACGCCTACACGATCTTTCAGGATTTCCCGCCGGCTCCCGCCCAGCCGTTTCGCATGAACCGGCACTATCTCCTCTACGCCAGCGTCGGCATGATGCGCCTGGAAGCCGATGGCTGCATCTGGACCTTGCCGCCTGCCCGCGCCGCACTGATCGCGGCGGAGAACGAGGTCATCGTCAGCCTGCCGCAGAAACTGACGGCTTGCTCCGTGCTGTTTGCGCCGGGCTTCGTCGCGCCGCCGCCGGCGCCGCTCTCGGTTTTCGACATGTCACCGCTGGCTCGGGAACTGGTCATGGAGACTCGCGCCTTCGGCAACGACAGCGGTGCGTTGAGCGACTACGCTGCCAGCGTCTTCTCGACCCTGGCGAAGGTAATACCAAGGGCGGTTGATATTGACCCCTTTGATGGCCCAAATTCGTTTGCCGACAAGGCACGTCTCGAAGGGCGATACGGGGTCATCGTTCGAGAGACGTAACGCAGCTCGGCGGGCGAA
>JAAEOR010000586.1 GCA_024222895.1 Hyphomicrobiales bacterium
ACGGGCAGGACCCGACCGCCTGACCTTCGGGTTATGAGTTCGTCAAAGCCCGTATCGACCGATGTCGATCAGTGCCAGAAAGGCCGTCTGAGCTGGGCTTTTGTGACCTCGACGTGTCGGCCCGTGCCTGTGGATAACAGCCTCTGACGGGCCGTCCGTTAGAAGATCCGTTAGAAGTCTCGGCGGGCGGGACCGCTCAGGACGCGCGAGCGACGAGCTTGAGGTCGGCGTCGAGCGCGTCCGCGATGCGCTGCAGAACTCGCGTGGTGGGACTGGTTGACCCGCGCTCGATGCGGCTGATGTCGGCCTGGTCCATGCTGCACTTCTGGGCGAGCTGCGACTGGGTGAGGCCGTGACGTTCGCGCAGTTCGACGACCTGCATGGCGATCCGATACGCCTGCTCGAACACCTCGGCGTGTTCGTTCGACGCGGGGTTGAGCTTCGCTCGGCGTTCAGCAGCGATCTCTTCGTAGGTTCGGCTCATGTCAGATTCTCCTGCCGTCCAGTATGGGGAATTCCCCATACGAAGTCAACGTCTCCGATCCCCTACCGGTTCCGCCGCTGCCGCTCCTTGAACTGCGCAAGCAGCTTCCGGGCGCGCTCGATCTCGCGCTGTTGGCGCTTCGGCTTCGGCGTCTTTCCCTTGTCGTAGCCGCCGAGGAGCAGCACGATCTTGTCTCCGTGAAAGTGCACGAAGACTCGTAGGAGGATCTTCTCAGGCGGCGCATCAAGCTCGCCGGGCTCGTGGCCGAACATGCGGGCGATCTCGTCGGCGTCGTGCCGCACACGGAACTCGTGCAAGCCCTGGCCGAGTGCCTTGAGCCACTCGGTCTTGACCAGGTCGATCCCTCGCTCGGCGAGCACGACCCTTATCGCTGCGTCGAGTGCGGCGAACTTGAAGTCTGAGAGATCGTTGATGAACGCCTCGAACGGAACCGATCCGTCGTCAGCCTCGAACGGCTCGGGAGTCCAGGGCGTGCTCATCCCCAGAAGATGCAGGAACTGTCTGCATCGAGCTCGTCGAGGAGCTCGCCGACGTGCTGCGTCGGTTCCGCATCCCAGTAGCGCTGGAACTTCGAGTTGCGATCGGCCCAGTAGAGCGTCCACTCGTTGCGCTTCTTCACATAGCCGATTCGAGCGATCGGCGTGCGAGTCCACTCCGGTCCGATCAGATCGCTCCAGGGAGGCCGGCAATCGAGGATCGTCAAACCTCGGGGCGTCTCGTCCACCTCGACCCGCATCTCGTCGCGGCACTCCGGCGGCGTCTTCGCATGAGCCCACTCCCGCACCCGTTTCGCGTCAAGTTCAGGAATCACGCTGATCCCCCGGTTCAACGAATCGAAGACTCGTGCCCTTCGGATAGGTGCCGCGTCGCTTGCGCTCGGACTCGCAGAGCAGCAAACCCTCCTCTTCCAGAACCTTGAGCACCTGCTTCTTGTAGTGCGTCGCCTTGTAGTCCGTCTCCTCGATCACGAAGCGCTCGATCATCTCGACCGCAGCAGACTCACCTGTGAATCGGTCGAGGATCGCTCTGCGCAGTGGCGACACGTCAAGCTCTTCGGAGAAGAGCATCTGCTGATCACCAGCGTGCCCGCTGAACTGCGCGCCCGCGATCGGATCCAGGGACCACATGGCGTCCTTCATGACTTGGAGGCCTTTGTGGTGACGGGTGCCAAACATCAAGAAGTACGCAGTTCGGCCACGGTCAAGGTCCATCATGTCGAAGCTTCTTACGAACGTGAATCCACCCACGTCCTGAAGCTGCCGCATGTACAGGTCGCGTAAGAAGGCCTTCCTGTCCTCACCGTTCAGGACCGAAGCTGCCTTGTGTTCGTTCTCGCTCGTGCCGAAAAGCTCGGCGAAGTGCCTCGCCACGCCAGGTCGCTTATCTGCCACAAAGCGGTTCACGCTGTCGTACATGAAGTTGAACAGAACCTCGCACTTGTCCGAGGCGAGGAGGTCGCGAATCAAGTCGAGAGGGACACCGGACCAGCCGAACGGATCGATGAAGGCCAACGTCGGCGCCAGCTGCTTGCTCTGGCCATGAGTTGCTGCGACCAGTTGCGCAGCAACCGCAGCGAACTCATCGTTGAACAACTCGATGCGCACGTTGGCTGGCTTGCCACCATCTCGTCGGGCCCAATAGCCGTTCAATTCGTGCTCGAGACTTGCGAACCGTTCACCATCGGCCTCCACGAAGATGAACACGAACTCCGTTCTTGACAGCTGCTCGAAGTGGGCGTGGTCCACCAGCGTCTCGATGGCGATCAGTGGGGACCCCGGTTCTCCGTTGGCGTAGATGCCTGGGCCAGCGAAGCCGTCGAGGAAGACAACCCGTCGGTTGAAGCCGGACGCCGTCAGGATCGGAAACCAAGCGCCAAGGTAGCGACGGAGGAGTTCATGCTTCGCTTGGGTGTGTTGTTCGATCGTCCAGATCGCTTCATCGACCAATCTTCGTTACTCCTCCGTGAAGCCCTTCAACTCACGACGAGGTTACGGGGCAGCCAGCGCGGGCATCTCGTCATACAACGCACCGTCTAGCTCTCGGCCGCCAGCCTTCGGAGTCCTGCCGCCCCACTGCTTGAAGAAGAACGCAACACCCGCGGCACCACACTGATCTCGGACGTCGCGGACCCACTGCTCATCCATCGGCCGGGCGTTCGCCCCGCTTTCGCCGCCAGCGATCAGCCAGTCGATCGAGGTGAGGTCGAGGTTCGGCAAGGGTCCGAGGAGCGGTTCTGCACTGACGAAACGCACCGCTGCATCCACCGATCGAAGGTGATCGAGACGGAAGGCGTAGCGGTCGGTCTCGACGCTGACACCCATCCAGACGTTCGCGGGCCAGTTGAGCTCGCTTGCCACGGCAGCGAGTCGCTTCGAACGCTTGGTAAGCACCTGGTACGTGTGCTGCGGCGTCTCAGACATGACGGCAAATACCCGCTGGATGAAGTCGAGCGGCACGTCCGGGTGGAAAAGGTCACTCATCGAGTTTACGAAGATGAGCCGCGGTGACTTCCACCCGTAGGGCGCATCAAGAGTGTCTTCGTGGACGGTCAGCGCGAATCCCGGACCGCTGGTCCTTGGGTCACCATCGTTCTGGTACTTCGCCTGACCCATCGCTCGAAGACGTTTCGCCAGTGTGAGGGCGTAGCAGTTGTCGCAGCCGGGGGACGTCTTGTCGCAGCCTGTGGTCGGATTCCAAGTGACCTCCGTCCACTCGATACTCGAGCGATCAGCCATGACCGAATGCTCCCGTGATGTCTCCATGTAGTCCGATCGTACGGACGGGGTGTGACGGCCTCATTCGGCATCACCCAGGTCAGCCACTTCGTCGAGGTCCACGCCGACACCTTCGAGACTCTCGGCCAGTGCGCGGAACTCCTCGAGGGCGGCTTCCAGGTCCTCGACGATCTCGGCAGCGATGACGCCGGGGGCAGGGAGGTTGTCGGTGGCTTCGAGGCTCTCGTCGCGGAGCCAGAAGACGTCGAGGCTGACCTTGTCGCGTTCGATGAGCTCGTCGTACCTGTACTTCTTGAACCGCTCGGACTCGACGCGCTGGTGGCGGGCACCAGGCTTGTAGCGGTCGACGAAGGCGTCGAGGTCGGCGCGGGTGATCGGGTTCTGCTTCAGCGTGAAGTGCTTGTTTGTCCGAAGGTCGTATACCCAGAGGTCCCGGGTCCAGGGGTGCTCGGCGCCTTCCTTGCGCTCGAAGAACAGCACGTTGGCCTTCACGCCTTGGGCGTAGAAGATCCCGGTCGGGAGGCGCAACAGCGTGTGGACGTCGCAGTCGTGGAGGAGCCGTCGGCGGATGGTCTCGCCCGCGCCGGCCTCGAACAGCACGTTGTCGGGCACGACCACCGCGGCGGTGCCGCCGACCTTGAGCAGCCCGACGATGTGCTGGACGAAGTTCAGCTGCTTGTTGCGGGTGGTGGTCCAGAAGTTCTCGCGCTCGTAGCTGTCCGACGAGGACCGACCGAATGGCGGGTTCGACAACACCATGTCGAACCGCACCCCGGGATCGTCCCGCAGCGCGTCGTCGACGTGTACCGGCGAGTCGGACTCGGGGCTCTCGATGCCGTGCAGCAGCATGTTCATTGCACAAAGTCGGGCCGGGAGCTCGGCGATCTCCCAGCCGGTGAACGCTCCCGAACGCAGGTGGTCGCGCTGGTCGGGGTCGAGCGGCGAAAACCGCTTCACGATCGACTCGTAGGCACCGAGGAAGAACCCGCCCGTCCCGCACGCCGGGTCACAGATGCGATCCGATGGATCGGGCTGCATCACGTCGACGATCGCCGAGATCAACGCGCGGGGGGTGAAGTACTGGCCCGCGCCCCTGGCGCCCTCGCGGGCGGTCTTCTCGATTAGGCCCTCGTAGGCGTCGCCCTTGAGATCGGCGTCGAGGCCGAGCCAGTCGTGGTCGTCGATGAAGTCTTTGATGAGCAGTTCGAGCTTGGCGGGGTTCTGGACCTTGTTGCGAGCCTTGCGGAAGACAACGCCGAGCATGTCGTCCCCCGCGCCGAGCTTGGTGAGAATCTCGTTGTAGTGGACCTCGAGGTCGGCGCCGGACCGGCTGAGCAGCGACGGCCAGTCGAGGCCCTCTGGCACAACCCGTTCCTCGCCAAGCAGCTCGTACTGCTCATCGGCCATCTTCAGGAACAGCAGGTAGGTGAGCTGCTCCAGGTAGTCGCCGTACGAGAGACCGTCGTCTCGAAGGACGTCGCAGAAGTCCCACAGCTTCTGGACAAGAGCCTTTGGATCAGCGGTCATGCGGCTGCTACCCCCGAGGTGAGTCCCCCCTCGAATGCGGCCGACAAGATCGAGCGGCGCATCGTTTCCCCGCGATGGAGTCCTATCCGCACCCCGTGCCTTGTCGCGCCGACAACAGACGCTGCTTCTTCGAGCCTCTCTGTGAGCACTCCTTGCTCTTCAATCGGTGGAACCGGGAGCCAGATCCGACGGCAGTTCGTGATGCTGAGGTTTCGTTGACCGGCGGTCGCTTTGCCCGTTCGTAGGAGAGGGTCGAGGACGACGCTCGACTGAAGTAGGAACGCTAGGAAGGCGCCCGACATCTCCCGGCCCGGGCGAAACGCAGCAACTGCCTGATTCATGTTCCACTCCGGATGGTCGCTAGGCACCATGGCTACCTTGCCGAGTGGCGGGCCGACGATGTTGATTAGGACGTCACCCGGTCGAAGGCGCGAGCGGCGGAGAAACCCCTCGTGTGTGTCCCTACCCACAAATGTCGGCTTCAACGTGAAGTCGAGGTCCCCCTCGAAACCCAGGTTGTACACCTTGATGAAGGGAACATCGCCGCTGCCGCTGGCCATCTTCGCCGCCTTCGGAGTGCTGCCCGACGCAACCATCTCGCACACGGCTGCGGCTCGCTCCCACTTCCAGCCGTTCGGCAATGCAACGACTGGTGCAGCGTCGTCAAGACTCGGAGCTGCAGCGACGCCGAGGATCTCTCCGAGGACGCGTGGGCGAAGCTGGTCCACGTTCCGAGCGCAACGCTCGACGGACTCCACTGCGACCCTGAGTCGAGTGAGGTGTTCCTCGATGGCGGAGACGATCCGCTGCTGCTCATCGGGGGGCGCGATCGGTATGCGGAAACTTGCGAGTCCACGTTTGCCCAAGTGCCGGATGTTGACGCCACGACTGGCCTCACCGAACCGCCCTGTCAACGCCGCGAAGTAGCAGTACCAGTAGAGGTAGCTGCGGTCGACCTCGTGCGGCCGGAGCCGCAGGAGGGTGTTCTGGAAGCAGCAGTTCAAGATCTCACCCGACCAGATGGCAGGCTTCCCAACTTCATTGGGGCTGCCGGAGGCCTCGTTGAGCAGGAGATCGCCAGGCTCGAGGGAGTACTTCTCGAAGTCGGCGTCGTCGAAGTTCATCTCGTTAACGTCCTCGACACTTATTCCGTCCCAGGTGACGTTTGCTGATCGGAGATACGGGCGCATCTGGTCGCCGTTGTGGTGTGCAGGGGAGCGCTGACGTCCAAGCTGCACGTCGGCCACCTCGCCGATCGTCGACCACTTCCACCCCTCCGGCAGGTCGTCGTTCATGCGGCGAGCGCCTGGGTGAGTTCGTGCAGGAGGGGGTTGAGGTCGTCGCCGAAGAGTTGGCGGGCTCGGCCGAGGCCGCCGTGTTCGCTGAAGGGGGCTTCGGTGAGGTCTCGGGGGGCGATGGTGAGGCTCGCGGCGAGGTGGTCTTTGATCATGTGGAGATAGGCGAGTTGATCGTCGGTGAAGGTACGGCCGGCGTTGTCTTGCTGGAGAAGCCAGGCACCGAAGCGTTCGTTGACGAGGTCGGGGTAGGCGACGAGTTCGTCGGTGTTGCCGAGTGCGTAGCGGACGATGCTGACGAGGTCGGTGTTGAGGCGGTGTCCTGAGCCTCGGACCTTGCTGGCGTCGAGGGCTTCGTAGGCCTGCCAGAGCATGTCGGGGGTCCAGCTTCGCGGCGGGCGTTGGATGGCGTTGGCCAGTTCTCGAATGTCGGCGTAGGTGAGGCCTCCGCCGTAGGGCTGGTTGTAGAGGATCTGCAGGGCGGTGATCTCGTCTCGGTGCTCGTCGATGAACTCGCGGAACGACTCGATGGTGGTGCGGGCCCGGTCCGTCGCGTCCTTGGAGAACTCACCGGAGATGACCCGGTCCTTGGAGGCGGCGTCGATGACCTGTTCGTAGCTGCGCCGGACATCCACGAGCTTCTCGCGCAGCTCCGAGTTTCCGGCGAGCGGCTGGAGTGCGGTCTCGACGAGTTGCTTGCGGGCGGCGGCGACTTGGTCGGCGTCGGGATCGTCAGCACCGGTGACGGCTTGGGCTTCCGCGTAGTGGCGGTCGGGGTCGAGCGCTTCAACGAGCTGGTGGGAGAGCTGGGTGAGAGTCACGCCGGCGGCGGCTTCGACTTCGGCGCGGTCGGGACTACTGATGCGCTTGTCGAGGCGGGCGAGCCGGGAGGCGATGGAGGAGACGACGGCTTCGTCGGTGACGCCGAGGCCGATCTGGTTGAGGAGCTTGTCAAACCCGACGCCGTGCTTGCGTTCGAGGGGGACGGTGTCGTGGAGCTTGGTCTCGGTGACGCCGACGGCGTCCACGAGCACGAAGTGGTCCTTGGCTGTGGCGTCGGGGGTGACGATGCGGAGGTCGTCGTCGTTGATGATGCGGACGCCTCGGCCCTTCATCTGTTCGAAGAAGTTGCGGCTCTTGACCATGCGCATGAACACGACGCACTCGATGGGTTTGACGTCGGTGCCGGTGGCGATCATGTCGACGGTGACGGCGATGCGGGTGTCGTAGCCGGTGCGGAACTGGGCGAGAAGTTCGTCGGGCTTGTGACCGGACTCGGCTGCCTTGTAGGTGATCTTCACCGCGCCCATGTTCGATAGGCCGAACTCCTCGCGGACGATCTGGACGATGTCGTCGGCATGGCTGTCGTCCTTGGCGAAGATCAGGGTCTTGGGGATGTGGCGGAGGCGACCGTCGTCACGGACGTTCCGGTCAGGAAACATGACCGGCATCGAGTCCCGCAGGCTGCGGATGATGGTGCGGATCTGGTCTCGGGCGACGACCTTGCGGTCGAGCTCGGCAGGGTCGTAGTCGAGGTCCTCGTCGATGCGGTCGAAGCGTTGCTCGCGGGTCTCGCGATCTCGGAACTCGGTGACCATGCCGGCGTCGACTTTGCCGCCGGACTCGCTGATCTCGGTGCGGATACGGAACACGTCGAAGTCGACGTTGACCCGGTCGGCCACGGCTTCCTCGTGGCCGTACTCCATGACCAGGTTCTGGTCGAAGAATCCGAAGGTCTGCTTGCCGGGCGTGGCGGTGAGGCCGATCAGGAAGGCATCGAAGTACTCAAGGACCTGGCGCCACACCCCGTAGATCGAGCGGTGGCATTCGTCGACGATGATCACGTCATAGGACTCGATCGGAACTGCCGGGTTGTAGACCACCTCGACCGGTCGTTCGGGAGTCATGTCGAAGCCGGACTTTTCATCGAGGTCCTCATCGAGCTCTTCGCCGCGCAAGATCGAGTAGATCCGCTGGATCGTCGAGACGTGGACCTTGGTCGCTGACTCGTCGGCGATGTCGAGGCGCGATGAGACGAGTCGGCGACCGTTGTAGAGCTCAGTGAACTTGCGGCCATCGTCGGGGGTGTCGAAACCCTCGAACTCGCGGATGGTCTGGCGTCCAAGGTTGCCGCGGTCGACTAGGAACAGAATGCGCTTCGCGCCGGCGTGGCGGAGGAGACGGTAGGAGATGTTCGCGGCCGTGAAGGTCTTGCCTGATCCGGTGGCCATCTGGATGAGGGCCTTGGGCCGGTTCTCCCTCAGCGACTTCTCTAGGTTGTTGATGGCCTCTTCTTGGGCGGGCCAGAGGCCAGCGGGGTCGAGCTCGGGGAGGAGTTGGAGTCCCCCTCGCAGCGTGGCGTGGCCACCCAGATTGACCTGGTCTTCGTGCCAGCGGGCCAGGGTTTCCGGGCGGTGGAAGGTGAAGACCCGGCGCGACGTCGGGTCGGGGTCGAGGCCGCACGTGAACCGCGTCTCCTTGCCAGTTGACTCGTAGCCGAACGGGAGAGCGCCATCGAGGAGGAAGGCTGGGAGCTCGCCGGGGAAGTTCGTCTGGTACTTGTGCGTCTGCCACTCGACGCCGGTGAGGGTGGTGCCAACCTTCTTGGCCTCGATCACGCCAACGGCCTGGCGGTCGACGAACAGCACATAGTCGGCGGGTCCGGCCGCGGTCGGTACCTCACGGACAGCCACGCCCTGGGCTGCGGCAATGGCGGCGTGCTTGTAGTCCTGCACGATCCACCCGCACGCGGCGAGCTGCGCATCGATGTCGATGCGAGCGCGCTGTTCAGGTGCGAGGTACTCGGAGGCTTCTTCCGCCATAGATCCTTCCATTCTGGGCCAGATCGGAGGAATGGACCGGCTCTTGGGTCGAAGGATCGGCCGGAGGGAACAAGCTTGACCAACCGGGAGGCGATGTCAGTTCAGCCGCTCGCCGTGCTCGTCCACGAGATATGTGCGCGGGGCGATGACCGCTAGTTGCCAGGTCCCATCCTCGCCATTGAGCGCAACGTTGCCCTGAGAGTCGCGGTACACCCAGCGGAGCCGCAGACTTGCCGCGGTTCCATCGATCGTCGCAACACCCCGGGCCTCAGCGACGCTCGATTGCGCGTACTCGACTCGATCGATCTCGACACCTGCGATGTCGTGGAACTCGAAGCATGACTTCGCGTACTCGGCCGCCTCGCCCGAGCGCTTCGCGCCGATGAGCTGGGATGGCATGAGTGGTACGAGCCGACCCCACTGCGTCTTCTGCCATGCTTCGATGAAGAGCCGGGTCTGTGCGACGACTTCGTCATCCTCGAACCCCTCGTCCTCGCACCTGATGGTCCAGGGTTCGAACTGTTCACGGGCCCTCTTCTTCCGACCGTGGTCGGCGATCAAGCTGAGTGTCTCCTTCCAGCCCGGCTCCGGAGGCTTCTCGTCCTCACTCACCTTCTTGGTCGTTGCGGCGCTCCAATCGACGACGGCGAAGAGAAGATTCCACGCCTTCGTGGCGACGACGGCGTTGTTGTAGTTGACGACCGAACCGTGAACGATCCCGTGACGGTGAAGCTCGAAGACTTCTTCGTCCATGCGCCTCTTGATCGTCTTCATGAAGGGCTTGAGGGCGTTGGTGAGCCCCATGTGGTGTCCGGTCACGCTGTCCCAGGCGACCATCTCGTCGGCGTCCCGAGCGGCCAGGCCTTTCCGCTTGTTCGCCTCGAAGTCATTGACGAAGCCGTCCATCACAGTGATCAGTAGCAGTGTGCATGTGTCGAAGCGGCCGGCATCGTAGTCCTCGCGGGCACGGACGATTAGGTGATGGCGCTGCCGAAGCCCGGCCACGTTCCGCAACCGCACCAAGTGCCACTTCGTCGCCTCCGGGTCCTGGTACAACTCGATGAGCCGAACCTCGGCATCTTCGGGTTTCGACGTCTCATCGAGGATCGCGTCTACCTTCTCGACGCTCATCCAATCGTTGAAGGTCCAGTGCCGCGACCCGAGTCGTTCGTAGAACGCATCCACCCTGTCGGCCATCTCGTTCATCTGTCGCTCGAGCTCGATCATCTCGGCTCGCTTGTCACGCATAACGAACAGGGTCAGTCCCTTGAGGATCTGGACCTGCTGCCGCATCTCGACGAAAGACGGAAGATCGTGTGCCGAGCCGTAGGGCCGAGGTGGAATCTCCTGCTGCTGGCCAATCACCTGCCCATCCTATGACGAACACTCGTTCGTCTCACGCGAATTTCGCCTCTCAGGTGTCAAGGGATCGCCCGGAGGGCGGAGGTGAGGACACGGAGCGCAGCGGAGTCCCGGAGCCGGCCCTTGACGCCGATGGGTGGGACATCATGGGGTTCGGCCCTGCCCCTCGGGGCGGGGCTTGGCTGCGTCATCTTCCGATTCGCATGACGGGGCCTTCTCGTTCGAGAGTCTGGCGTCGTTGGAGGGTGATGACCTGTTCGAAGTTGCGTTCGGTCGCCTTGGCGATCGATCGGCTATGGAGGAAGCCGATCGGGAGCTTGGGGCCTCGGCTGGGGCCGAGGCCCTTGGTGAGCCCGTAGGCGGTCTGGTGTTGATCGACCTGTCCGGCGGCGACGTCCCAGGCCCGGGATGGTTCGCCGCCTGCGGGTCGGGCGCCGAGGGTGTTGGTGATGCGCTCGGGGGTGTCTCGGCGGGCGTGCCGGGTGCGGATTCGGCGGTCGTCGCTGAGGCGGCTGTCGATGTCGTCGAGCTGGGTCTGCATGGTCGGGCGTCGCTGGTCGAGCTTGCGCGTCTGGGCGAGGCGTTGTTCAAGATCAGTGATGCGGCCCTCGATTGCGCTGATCTTGTCGGCTCGTTCGCTGATCGGTCCGGGGAGATCCTCGACGGCTCGTTTGGCTTGGGCGATGTCGACTTCGTGGCCTCGGCGGCGGAACGGCCGATCGTGGTCGGCGAGGGTGTCGAAGGCGCGTTGGAGTCGGTCGCGGGACTGATCGAGTGCGGCGACAGCCGACCGGCGTTCCTGCTCCGCCCAGCCAAGGTCTCGCGGGAGGGTGTCGAGGTCGTCGCTCACTTGCGTCAGGGTGTCGGTGAGTTGAGCTTGCCGGGCGAGCAAGCTCTGGAGCTCGTTCGGAGGCAGGGTGCCGGGGCGGTGCCGGTTCTGGCCGGCGAGTTCGGCTTGGCGGGCGACGGCGGGTTGGTCGATCCAGCTGCGGGTGATGGCGTCGGTGAAGAGGTCGAGGGCGGTGTCTTCGCCGGTGGTGGCGATGTAGGCGTCGTTGTGGTTGCGGCCGCGGGTCATGGGAACGTAGATGCCGCGCACATCGGTGGGCCCATCGAGGACGAGGATGGATCGGTCGACGGTGCGGCCTTGGGTGGCGTGGCTGGTTTGGGCGTAGGCCAGCTCGACGTGCGGTTGGACGTACTCGGCGGGGAGACGGACGGTGCCAGATCGTCCGTGAACGCTGAGGTCGCCGTTGCGGTGGACGGTGTCGATGACCCATTGGTCGCGGTTGCGGATCATCAGGCCGCGGTCGGTGTGGAGTTGGCGGTGGTTGCGGCGGGTGGCGATCTCATCGCCGACGTGAAGCCGGTATCCGCCTGCTTGGACCGTGCGGCCGTTGGTGTCGATCTGGTCTGCGGCGATCCGTCGCTGCTGGGCGGTCTGGTTGAGACGGGCGACCGCTTCGTTGGTGGGCGCGGCGAGAACGACGGTCTCGCCGTCTTGGCGGGCCGTTTCCCATGCGTCGAGTGCGGCTCGGTCCATGCGGCTGGCGGTACCGCCATAGAGTCGGCCGTGGAGGTCGTAGAGGTCGGCGACGGAGGCGTCGCCTGAGCGGAGCCGCAGTGAGGCGTCGCGTTCCCAGTCGTTGGAGAAGCGGTGGACCTGGTCGAGCTCGATGACGCCGTGGGTATCGATGAGGTAGTTGAACATGCCGCCGCGCCCGACGGCGGAGAACTGCATCGGGTCGCCCACGAGCGCGAGGCGCCAGCCCCGGTTGTCGGCCAGAGCGGCGAGCTTGTCGAGGCGGTCGGTGCCGACCATGCCTGCCTCGTCGACGATCACCGTCGCTCCGACGGGCAGGTCGTAGCGGTGGTCGGGTGGCCGGCGCAGTGAGTGTTCGGTGAGGAGCTTGTCGATCGTGTCGGCCCCGAGACCAGTCTCGGATGAGAGCACGTCGGCGGCGGCTGCCGAGGGAGCGACACCGAAGACGGTGCGGCCTTCGGCTCGAAGTTGTTCGACGGCGGGTGCGAGGGCGGTGGTCTTGCCGGTTCCGGCCGGGCCGACGACGAGGACGAGGTCGGCGTCTCCGGCGACCGCGGCGGCAGTTTCGGCTTGGGGGCCGGTCAGCTCGATGTTGCTGCGCTCGACGGCTTTGGCCGAGTCGATTCCTTCTCGGGTCATGCGGCGTTCGGCCCAGGCGAGGAGCCGTTCTTCTTGGGCGAGGATGGCCGGTGTGGTGAGGGCCCGGTCGGCGACCGACTCGGTGACCGGTCGGCCGTCGCGCCGGAGCATGGCGCCGTCGGTGATGGGGCGGGAGATGTCGACGCAGTGCTGGTTGATGCTCAGTTCGGTGAGCCCGTCCAGCAGTTCGCGCATGATTGACGGGTCGATGTGGGTGTCGGTAGGGATGGCGGCGGCGATCTCGCGGGTCAGCTCGGCCGGTCGCCACGTCGACTGCTTCTCCGACAGCGTCTCGATCGCTTGACGCATCATCTCTTGTGCACCGCTGGCGTCGAGTTCTTGGGCGGCGATCCATCCGGTGGCATCGTCGACGAGGTGTGACGGCTCGATGCCCATGCTGCGGACGCGGTCGGTCCATTGATCGTGGAGGGTGTCGGGATCGGCTGCGTGGGGTTTGGCTGGTCGGCTGTCGACGACGGCTTCGCGTTCGAGCCGCCACCGTTCCCGAGGCGTCGGGTCGCGGTCGAACGTGTCACAGAAGCGGTCGAGTTTCTCGTCGATGCGGCGTTGGACGTCGGCGGTGCGGGAGGAGAATTCCTCGAGGACGCGGTCGAGGACGTCGGCGATTTCGGCGATGCCGTTGACGACGGGTTGCCAGGCGACGCCGAGTCGTTCGGTGAGTTCGGAGCGCAGGGTGGCGTGGTAGATCGCGGAGAGGGTGCGTTGGTCGAGCTTCAGCGTTCGGGCGTCGAGGGCGAGCCATCGCCCGTCGGGCGACATCACTCGATTGGCGACGACGACGTGGGTGTGGAGCTGCGGATCGAGTGATCGTGACGTGTGTTGTCGGAACGTTGCGGCGATGATGCCTTCGGCGTCGACGACGGCAACTTGCCCGTTGATGCGATAGCGGGTGTGGGCGTGGGCTTCGATCCAGTCGACCATCACGCCGACTGCAGTGTCGTGGGCGGCAAGCACGTCGGTCCGGGTGTGGTCGTCTCCGATGGCGAACAGGGTCGATACCGACTTCGGCGCCGACGCGGTGATGTCGAACCCGCGAACGGAGTCGTCGGTGTAGGGCCGGCCGAGGTGGACGGCATCGCGGCCTTGCGGGAGGTGGCCGGCCATGATCCGGAGGAACTCGTGGTCGACGATCTCGCCTTCGAGCCCGAGCCGCTCAGCGCCGTTGCCATGCCACATACCCTTCGGTTCGCCGGAGTCGAGGTAGTAGGACGGCAGGGCCTCGACGTAGTAGGTACCGGCATCGGGGCCCTTGAGCGTGGTGACCCGGGCGGTCATCGCCGCCACCTACCGGTGATCTCGCGCCATCTCCCGGCACGGTCCGTGCACTCGTCTGTCGATTCTTGGTTAGGTCGTCGGGAGGTGGGTGTGAGATGCATGCCGGTCTCAGCTGAATGGGAGGGTGAGCTGGTTGCTGTTCGCCGTGCTGCGCTTGGTGCGGCGTCGTGACCTGATCGGCTTGGCCGGTGGAGTTGGCTCGGCCGGCGGTGCCGGTTCGCTCTGCGGTGGAGCTGGCTTCGGCGTGTGGCCGTTGCGCTTCGCACGGTCCGGCGCCGACGGAATCACGAGAACACGTGCGCCGAGTTGCTCTTCGAGCCAGGCCTTCGGGACGCGCAGCTGACCGCCGAGTTCGCAGACCTTGATTCCAGACTCGCCGTTGGTGACGCGCCACTCCTGGCTCATGGCGTAGGCCTTGGTGCGGCCGATACGCAGAACCCGAGCGGCTTCTTCGACTGTCAGAAGGTCCGGTGGTTGCTCACTCATGTTTTGCCTGTCCGTTGATCTATCAACTCAGACGTGGATGACTAGAAATACCAGCGTTGTGATTCGAATGCAACCGCGCGGTAGACAAACCTGCGCTCAAGTTGACTAGAGTCGAGTCATGGCCCGCCGCAGCACCAAGCCCGTCTGGACCCCGAACCAGGTCGTCGCCTACCGGATCGCCGAAGCGCGCCGCATGCGGGGCTGGACCCAGGAACAGGCAGCCGCTGAGCTGGAGCCCTACCTCGGAACCAAGCTCTCCACCGCGAGCTTCTCGGCCATCGAGCGGTCCTTCGCCGGAGGGCGCATCCGCCAGTTCAACGCCGACGAGATCCTGGCGCTGTCTCGGGGATTCCGGCTGCCGATCGGCTGGTTCTTCACGCCTCCGCCTGCGATCGACGAGATCGGTATCGCCACGCCGGACCTGAAAGCCAACAGGGGTGAGGGCTGGGACCCGCTCCTGCTCCTCGAGGCCATCCTCGGCAATCCCGACACGCTCCCTGAGTGGGAGGCGGCCCTACGCGACTGGGCGGTCAGCGCGCCAGGCCGTGTGCGGTTCTACAGCGACACTCGCTCGGGTGAGTTCGGCAAGGCGTCGAGTCACCTCGACGAGCGCGTCGACACCTTCCTCAAGACCAGGGCGCGGGTGCGGCTGGGCGAGTTGCTCGGCGACGTCGACCGAGCCAAGGACGTGCTGGCCGGCCTGGTCGGACTGCTCGACGAGCTCGACGACGTCGACGCACCCGGAACCGACGCGGACAATCCGGCATCAGACGGCACCGATGAAGCGAAGGGCAGCAACACATGAGAGGTCACATCGCCAAGAAAGGAAACCGCTACTACGCCGTCGTCTACGAGGGCATCGACGCTGCCACCGGCAAGCCCCGCCATCGCTGGCACGCGGCGGGCGAGACCCGCAAGGGCGCCGAGAAGATCCTCGGCGATCTGGTCAAGCGGATGCACGACGGCGACTACCGGTCGCCCGACAAGATCACGCTCGGCGACTACCTCCTCGAACGATGGCTGCCGTCGAAACGCACCAGGGTGAAGCCATCGACCGCCAGCGCCTATGAGCGCAACATCCGACTCCACATCAACCCGAACATCGGGCTGATCCCGCTTCAGAAGCTCCAGCCCGAGGACCTCGACGAGCTTTACGTCAAGCTGCTCACCGAGGGCAAGCGCAACGGCACGGGCGGCGGGCTCTCGGCCAAGTCGGTGCGCAACGTCCACGCCACCATTCAGAGCGCACTTTCCGACGCCACCCGTAAGGGCACCGTCTTCCGCAACGTCGCCGACATCGCCGACCCGCCCTCGATCAGCCGCAGCGGCCGATCGATGAACGTCTGGAACGGCGACCAGCTCCGCACCTTCCTCGAAGCCATCGGCGACCACGAGCTCTACCCGCTCTACTTCCTCGCCGCGACCACCGGTATGCGCCGCGGCGAGATCGCCGGCCTCCGATGGCGCAACGTCGACCTCGAAGCCGCCCGGCTCACCGTGAATCAACAGGTCGTGTCGGTCGAGTACGAACTCATCGAAGCCGACCTCAAGACCGCGTCCAGCCGCCGCACAATCGACCTCGACGAGCAGACCATCGCCATGCTGCGACGGCACCGACGCCACCAGCTCGAGGACCGCATGGCGACCGGCCAGCGCGGCGACGACGGCTTCGTGTTCGCCAAACCCGACGGCACACCGGTCCACCCCGACCTCATCAGCCAGACCTTCCAGCGCTTCATGACCCAGTCGGACCTACCGACGATCCGGCTTCACGACCTCCGCCACACGCACGCCACCATCCTGCTCCAGCAGAACATCCACCCCAAGGTCGTGAGCGAACGCCTCGGCCACAGCAGCATCGCCTTCACCATGACCGTCTACCAACACGTCATGCCCGGCATGCAAGCCGAAGCGGCGGCCACGTTCGGCGCCGCGGTGTTCGGGGAGTAGACCATGATGCCGACGGCACCACACGCGCAAGGAGGTCAACCATGTCCGTGGTCAGCGACTCCATAGAAACGAATGTTCAACTGGTTCTGAACACGTCCTGGGATACACGGAATGGCCAAGTCGTACCAGCCACGGAGGATGTGAAGCTGGCAGGAGGAGCGGTGAACGTGACGGCGACATACCTCTACGCCGACCTGGCAGGGTCCTCCCTAGCGGCGCACAAGTTGAAGAAGGAAGTCACCGGGAAGCTGATTCGGAGTTACCTCGACGCTGCCAGTCGCGTCATCAAGCACTACGGGGGAGCCATCCGCAGCTTCGATGGTGATCGGGTGATGGGGATCTTCATGGGCGATTCCAAAAACAGCAGCGCAATGAAGGCAGGGCTCGGCATCAACTGGGCCGTGAGCGAGGTTCTCGACAAGAAGTTCGCAGCGAAGTGGTCCGACCTCAATGACCACTGGAACCTCGGCCACGGTGTAGGAATTGCTACGGGGGAGGCAATGCTTGTCCGCGGCGGCGTCCGCGCCAGCAACGACCTCATTGCCATCGGCCGGGCTCCAAACGTTGCAGCCAAGCTGTCTGACCTCCGCGGTTCGCCGAACGTGTACTGCACCGAGGAGACGCACGATCACAGCCACGACTCCGCACGAATCGCTTCAGACGGCCGGTCGATGTGGAGCCAGTACTCGAACCAGACGATCGGTGGAACCGTGTACAGAATCAAGGGTTCGACCTGGTGGAAGAGACCTTGACCGAGAGCGGGCTACTCAAGGAACCGCAAGAAACGCGGCCCAAGCTCGCACACTAGAGCGCGCTAATTCCGGCAAGTATGAACATCGCCGTTGAGCCGGCTGCCAGCACCAAAGACGACCGAACCCAGCGATACTTTGATGCGACTAGTCGCGACAGATGCCAGAGCTGATCTTGTGTGCGCTTCAGAGGGTCCGGTGGATGCTCTTCGAGGTGACGAACCATATCTTCGATGCTTGAGGTCTTGGACACCTGGCCCCAGTAGTACAGGGGCCGCTCGAGCGATCGATCCCCAAGACGCGGCCATACTGCGAGCGCTGCCGCGCCGACAGCCAACAACGCTGCCACTGCGCCTAGCCACCATGCCCACTCGCCCCACGACCGGAGATCGGATGGACGCCAGTCGCTGGCGTACGTCCCCCCGAGGAACGCCGAGAAGCCGATCCCAAGCGCGGCGAGGATGAGCGAAGCCTTGTGGTCTGCGTAGCCCACTTCGCTTCGAGCTTCCGCTAGAAGCTCGTCCTCAACTCGATCCAACACCTGACCATTATCCACGAACGCCATAGCGTCGCGCTGCGATCGGCAGCTGTTGGCCCTGACCAACCCAGCGAATGCCAGCGCGCCTCTGTTGGGTGGCCGAGCCTTAATCGAGCTAGGAATGCTGCCCCGTGCCGGATCGTCCGTTAGAAGATCCGTTAGAAGAATGACCTGCAAACGACAAAGCCCTGGCCTCAGCAACGCTGTGACCAGGGCTTTTGTGGTGGCGGGGGCAGGATTTGAACCTGCGACCTTCGGGTTATGAGCC
>JAAEOR010000587.1 GCA_024222895.1 Hyphomicrobiales bacterium
GATTATCAGTGGGAGCATCTCAGAAATGATGTTCAGCTTGGGATCAATACTGATGACATTGCTCCAGACAATCGACGCTGGTTGAGCAGTCTTCGTTTCCAGACATCGCCAGAGCAGTTGAACGAGCGTTCCTTCGACGCGCGACCAGTTATGAAGCGCTACTCCGACCGCCCGTAATATCGCGTCAATTTCGTCGGTTTTCTCGGTCAACTCCCTTGTCCACTGACTGTTCAATCTGTCGGATTCTATCTTTTTTAGGAGGATATTAAGAGGATAAAGCTCACTCTTTCCCAACCATATATTCGATAACTGTTTGATTTTATTGGCGCACCCGACAGGATTCGAACCTGTGACCTCTGCCTTCGGAGGGCAGCGCTCTATCCAGCTGAGCTACGGGTGCGGATAGCAATGCGCTCTCAATACCGCAGCCCGCGCCGCATCACAATTGCCATTCGTCGCCTGGCCGAACGACGCGCCACGGCGTTCGCCGTTGCGCGGGCCGCCAGCCCGCCGGGTCAATCTCACGCCTCAGCCAAGCGGGTGCGCGCCCGCGGCACGATCTGGCGCTCCACCCGCAGCATGCGGACGCTGCGGTTGTCACACCGCATGGTCCGGCCTTTGCAGCGACGCCCGCCCGGGCCGTTGCTCCCGTCAGGAGCGCATCAGAATCGCGCAGAGAGGCACTCGGCCAAATCGGCGCGGAGTTAAACCCGGGCGCCCATGGGTCTATTTCGCGGGGGCCTTGTCTGGGAGGTTGGTGCGTCGCCGGTCTCCAGGCACAGTGTTCCACGCGCAACAATGGTCAGATGGCTGTTTGCTTTTCTCGCCCGGATGGGCTCGGTGCTCGACTGATCGGTCTGGTCGGCGCCATGCGCGTGGCGCGCAGGCTCAATACCGAGTTCCTGTTTCACTGGTCGCTGATGCCGGCACAACATGTCCGCGAGCCGGTGACGGTGGACGAGATCTTTTCGCCGGACTTTGTCACAAGGCATCATCGCGAGGCGTTTGCCGGTGAGCGGGAACGGATGCAGCGCCGCCTCCGGAGCCGGGCACGACCGATCGATGAGGTCGAAGCCGCGGAAGCCGAAGACCATCTCTATTACCATCGACCCGACATCGCGCGCTTCGCCGACGAGACCGCGGCGGATGCCGAGCGCCAGGCCCGCGATATTTTCGGAACCTTGCCGTTCCACCCGGACATCCGGGCGACGATGGACGCGGCCAGGCGGTCTTTCGATCGGGCGCTGGCCGGGCAGAAATCCCTGGGTATCCACGTTCGGCTTGGCGATGTGGCGGGACCGCTCAGACGTATCCACTGGTTTGGCAGCAAATACCTGCCGGCAGACTACTATCACCGGGCGATCGACAGTCTCGGCGAACAGGTCGATCGGATCGTTTTGTTCTCCAACGACAGGAATGTACGCGAGGTGCTGGGCGTGGCATCGGCGAAGATCTCCGTATCGTCGCAGATCTTCGACGGGTCCGATGGGAACGATGCCCAGGCCGCAATGGCCGACATGGTGATGCTCGGACATTGCGACGAGATTTTTGCACCGCCCGACTCGATGTTCTCGCGCGCTGCCGGCATCTTCCACGGCACGCCCATGCGATCCTTCGAAAGCATCTTCACCCGCGACGAGCTGTTTGATGAATGGATGGCCTGGCGCGATGAGCACGCGGCCTTGCTCGCCGATCACGCCCGGATTGTCGCGACCAGAGAGCTCCTGGCCGTCGGCGAGGCGGAACGGGCACTGGAGAACCTGGGTCTGGTGATTGTCGGGATCGGCGACGACTGGATCCATGAAACGACCCTCCAGTCGTTGTATCCGCGTTGCCTGTGGGCTGCCGGACGGAAGGAGGAGGCGATCGTGGCCGCGGAACGTGTCATGCCACTCGGCATCGAGAATGTCCCCGCGGTCTATCGTCAGTTTGCCAGATGGATGAAAGACCGCGATCCGGAGCGGTCGCGCGCGATCACCGAGGCCCTCGACAGGCTGAGATAACGGCTCACACCGAAGGCGAAGCCGTCGCGAACAGCTGGAAGGGCGCCGGCTTTCCGACGCCCCTCGGCAGGCATCGGGCTACGGTCCGCTTGTCGGCATCTGTATGTTGACGTGAATCAATCGCCTGACTCGGAAACAATGTTGAGATGATCAACGAACAGTTTTGAGCAGCGCGGACGGACCAGTCATGCAGTTCGGCGATATCGTTGTCAGTATCGATGATTCCCCAACAGGTCGCAAACGCACGGAGATCGCGCTCGCACTGGCCGCACGATCAGGCGCTCGTCTTATCGGCTACCATCTTCAAGCGCGTTTGCCGACGGCGAATGAGGCGGAGCTCGAATTCGAGCGAAAGATCAAGACCAACAACCTCGAAGGCGCATGGGTTGTCGGCCGCGGGTCCCACCGAATCGAAGACATCGCGAATTA
>JAAEOR010000588.1 GCA_024222895.1 Hyphomicrobiales bacterium
CAGCCAATCGCCTTCCGCCCATGCCTTGAGCGCCCGGATGTGCAGTCGCTCGCGCGCCGTAGCCCGGGAAGCAAGCCCCGAAGCACATGCATGCGCCTCAAGGGCGTTGACCTTGAGTGATGCGGACCGGGCGAAGAGAAACAGGTAGCCTTTCAGCACCCAGGCGCCCGGGCAGTCGGGATCGCCCGCCAGGAGCGCATCAAGACTCGTCATCGTCTTGTCGGAAAACATGAAGTATTGTTCGATAGCGGTAAAGAGCGGTTCGGCTGATCGGTCAGAACCCACTGTCCAGGGGATGCCGCGTACATCCGTCGCCTGTTTCATGCTGACCTCCGACCGATCGCAGTAAGCGTTGGCTTTCCGCACCCGGCGTGTTCACTCCAAGTTCGCGAATCCGAGTCTGGAATGGTCGCGCAAGCAATGCAAATGACCAGTACTGAAGCGCCGATAGAAAATCGATCCAGCTACTTTGAACGGTCAACAGCCGCATCCGATTTCACTGAGAACCACCGGTGCGCCAGGTGAGAATGCCCACACGTTGGGAGAACCGATCGAAGGATGACTACCCACGCGCGCAATCGCCGGGTCGAGATTTTCCCGGTTCGGGCACTGCTTCTGTGCTCGGCCCCGAGTATTCACAAGTGACAGAGAAATATTCCTGTCCGACGGTGGATGAGTGGCCATAATGCCCGCCGGACCGATATGGGCATAGGGACCCGGCCCCGGCAACGGGCAGAGAGACAGGAACAATGACTGAAATCCACGACGACATCCTCAGTACGGTCGGCGATACGCCGGTGGTGCGGATCAACAAGCTGGCGCCTGAAGGTGTCGACCTGTTCGTCAAGCTGGAAGCCTTCAATCCGATGGGCTCGGTGAAGGACCGGCTGGCGCTTGGCGTCATCGAGGCGGCCGAGCGCGACGGCTCGCTCAAGCCCGGCCAGACGGTGATCGAGGCGACCAGCGGCAATACCGGAATCGGCCTCGCCATGGTCTGCGCCCAGAAGGGCTATCCGCTGGTGGTGACCATGGCGGAGAATTTCAGCGTCGAAAGGCGCAAGCTGATGCGCTTTCTCGGCGCCAAGGTCGTGCTGACACCGGCTTCGGAGAAAGGCACCGGGATGCTTGCCAAGGCTATCGAACTCGCCGAGAAACACGACTGGTTCCTCTGCCATCAGTTCGAGAATGAAGCCAATCCGGACATTCATTCACGCACCACGGCGCCGGAAATCCTGCGAGCCTTCGACGGTCGCCGGCTCGACTACTGGGTGACCGGCGCCGGCACGTCGGGAACGCTAAAGGGCGTCGCGCGGGTCCTGAAAAAGGAGCGACCGGAGATCAAGGTGGTCGTCTGTGAACCCGACAATGCGCCGATCATGGGCAGTGGCGTACCACAGGTCTACAACGACGACGGCACACCGGCCCGAAGCCACGCCCATTTCCGTCCGCACCTGATGCAGGGATGGACGCCGGACTTCATCCCCAAGCTCGCCAATGACGCCCTTGCCGCCGGCCTGGTCGACGAGATCGCGCCGATCCGCGGTGATGATGCGCTGGAATATTCCCGCCGGCTTGCCACCGAGGAAGGGATCTTCTGCGGCATTTCCGGCGGCGCCACCTTTGCCGGCGCCCTGGCCGTCGCCGAGCGGGCGCCGAAGGGAACAGCGATCCTGTGCATGATTCCCGACACCGGCGAACGCTATCTCAGCACCCCCCTCTTCGAGGACGTGCCCGAGGAAATGACCGAGGAGGAAAACCTGATTGCCGCCTCGACGCCGCGCTATCGCTTCGACGTGGCGCCGCCGCCGCCGCCATCCGACGGCAAGGCGGCACCGGAGGCAGCCTCCGACAAAGCGGTCGCCTTCGTCGAGGACGCGGTCACATCGGCGGAACAGCCAGTCGTTCTCTTCGCGCTCGAATGGTGCGAGTTCTCGTGGTCCATCCGCCGGATGTTCGCGGAAAACGACATTCCGTTCCGTTCGGTCGATCTCGATTCGGCGGAATACCAGAAGGACAATCGCGGCGGCGATATCCGTTCGGCCCTGCGCGAACGCATCAATATCCCGACCATCCCCCAGATATTCGTCGGCGGCGAACATATTGGCGGCTGTACCGAGACCCTCGACGCCTTCAATGACGGCAAGTTGGGCAAGCTGCTCACCCGCAGCGGGCTTGAATTCAACAAGCCCGACGTCGATGGCTATTCCTACCTGCCGAAGTGGGTCCATCCCCGCTGAGACATGACCAGGCGCCGTGCGCAACGGCGCTGCTGCCGTGGATGGCCATTTTGCCATCGCATGAGACCACTCATTCCCGCGAAAGCGGGAATCCAGAGCCTAAAGGAATAAGGAGTCCGGATGCCCGCCTTTGCGGGCATGATCGGAGGTTTGATCGCTGGCGTGGAGCTATCCACGGCTTTTCGGCCGTACAGTCGTCCCCGTGGTCGCAATCACGGGCCAAGTAAACACGTCGCTGCTGTTATTGGCCTGCGTTCAACCGGTCCAGCGCCCCTTGCAGGATGTAGGCCGCGGCCATCTTGTCCACCACGTCGCCCCGCCGCCGGCGGCTCATATCGGCCTCCAGCAGCGTGCGGGTGACCGCCGCCGTCGACAGCCGCTCGTCCCAGAGCGCAATCGGCAGGTCGGTGAGCGCCGCAAGATTGCGGGCGAACGCCCGGGTCGCCTGGGAGCGCGGCCCCTCCGACCCATCCATGTTGATCGGCAGGCCAAGGACCAGCGCGGCGATCGCGTGATCGGTGATCAGCGCCAGCAGCGTCTCGGCGTCGGCCGTGTACTTGCGGCGGCGGATCACCGTCAACGGCGTCGCGATCCGGCGGCCCGGGTCCGACACGGCAACCCCGATCGTCCGGGTCCCCAGATCGAGGCCCATCAACGCACCAACCCGCGGGAGGACAGCCGCCAGTTCGCCAACATCGATGGGATCGCGCGATTTCGTCATGGCCGTCTATTATCCTTGAACGCCCGCGATCCGGCGCACAACCCGAGAAGCGACCAAGACTCAAAGGAAGATCTTCATGAAACTGACCTGGTTCGGCCATTCCGCCTTTCGCCTCGACCTCGACGGGGCGGTGATCATGATCGATCCGTTTCTCGATAATCCGACATTTACCGGCGACGCCGCCGGCGCCTGGCACGGCACGACCCATGTGGTGCTGACCCATGGACATGACGACCACACCGGCTCGACCGTCGAAATCTGCAGGGCAACGGATGCCACATTGGTTGCCAGTTTCGAGCTCTGCCATTTTCTCGAAGCCCAGGGTGTTACCAACTACAGCCCGATGAACAGCGGCGGACAGGTCGACTTCGGTGCGTTTTCCGTTGCGTTCGTTCCAGCCTGGCACTCGTCGGGAACGGTGATAGACGGCCGCCCCATTTATCTTGGTAATCCGAACGGCGTCATCATCGAAGCGCCGGGTGAGAAAACCCTACTTCACATGGGAGACACCGATATCTTCTCGGACATGGCCCTGATCAACGAAATCTACGCGCCCAAGATCGGCATCGTACCGATCGGCGATCGCTTCACCATGGGGCCACGGCTGGCGGCGATGGCCTGCAAGCGCTTCTACAATTTCGAGACCGTCGTTCCGTGCCATTACGAGACCTTTCCTGCCCTGCACGGCAGGGTCGATGACTTTGCCGCACAGATGGCCGGCGGCGATACGCAGGTTCTCGTGCCGAAACGGGGCACCGTGACGACCTTGTAATAGAACAGATCAACCGGCAAACCGGTCGGTGGCGGCAAGAATCGCCTCGGTCATGCCCGGATCGCCAGCCGAATGCCTGGCATTGGGGACCACCACCAGGCGGCCGTCGGACCAGGCGCCATCAAGCTCCCAGGCGGCGCCCAGCGGTCGCATCGGGTCGAGGTGCCCCTGTACCATCACCCCCGGGATCCCGGCGAGCGCCGATGCGTTCTTCAAGAGAATGCCCTCGGCCAGCCAGGCATTGTGGCGGAAATAGTGGGTGACGATCCGCGCCCGGGTCATGCGGTAATGCGGATCCGACCAGTTCGGCGGCGGCTTCGCGTCCGGGTCGATCGAGATCGATGCCGCCTTCCAGTTGTGCCAGTCGGCCGCAGCTTTGGCTCGCACGGCCGGATCCGGGTCATTGAGCAATCGGTAATAGGCCGCGACCAGGTCCCCGTCCGGTAACTGCGGCGGCGCGCCGGCCCGAAACCGCTGCCACTCGGCCGGAAACAGCGGTGCGACGCCGCGGTAGAGCCAGTCGATGTCCGACCGCCGCGTCATGGTGACACCGACCAGGACAATCGCCGTCACCTGGGCCGGGCTCGCTTCCGCGTAGGCAAGAGCCAGGGTCGACCCCCACGAGGTGCCAAGCGGCAGCCAATGGTCAATGCCAAGATGACGCCGGAGTCGATCCATGTCGCGAAGCAAATGGGCGGTGGTGTTGGTTGAACGATCGGTATCCGGATCGCCGGCGGACGGGGTGCTCCGGCCGCACTGCCGCTGGTCGAACTGTATGATGCGGTAGGCGTCGGGATCGAAGAAGCGCCGGGTCCCGGGCGACGAGCCGGGGCCGGGGCCGCCGTGCAGCACCACCGCCGGGCGCCCGTGCGGATTACCGGACCTCCCAATAGATGTGATGGCCTTCGCCGACATCGAGCATGCCATGCGCATGGGGTTCGATAGCCGGATAGAGCATTCAAGACGGTCCGTCAGGTCAGGCTGAACACAACCCCCATGGCCGGGGCGCATGCGTCCCATGATTCAAGGTCTCAGCGTTCAATACCGAACCGCGGCGGCTTGTTGAAGGAACAATCGCGGGTCCGATGATTCCCGCGGCCTTCAGCGCGCTGCCGATGCTCGGCCCCGAAAGAAGCTCCCTCCCGCCGTCATCTTGCGGTCAAGACGCAGGATGACGATGGAGGGGTGACGAAGGACGAGCGGAGGATGCACCGCAGCGGTTTCTAAATGAAACACGTGGTGCTGATGCTACTGTGTTTCGACCGGCTTGCAATGTCGCGGGCAGCAGCGGACCGGTGATTCAGTCCCGATATTGCTGGATTCGGGTTGTTCGCAGGCCGGCAAGTCCGTGCTGGTCGATCGACTGCTGCCAGGACAGGAACTCCTCAACTGTCAATGTATAGCGGCTGCAGGCTTCTTCGAGGCTCAGCAGTCCACCGCGAACCGCCGCGACGACTTCTGCCTTGCGCCGGATGACCCATCTCTTGGTATCACGCGGCGGAAGATCAGCGACCGTCAACGGACTTCCGTCCGGTCCAATGACATATTTGACGCGCGGCCGTACTTGATCGGTCATTCTACTCTCTACTCGTCCTGACCTGTCCAGATCGCGAGACTAGACGACCGGCTTTAAAATTTGGCTAAATGCCAAGCAACAATTCGGTAAGATTTGTAAAGACTTGCGCAACGCGTCGACTCGGCCGACCGCCGCTTTGCCTTGAAGACGACGCGATCGCCACTATAGTCGCATCATCCCGGCAGCCGTTTCCGGCGGCTCGAGCCAGCGACAGAAAACCACCATTATGCGCCACGATTTGGACCTACCCGGCCGCCCTGAGCAGACCCGCGTCGTCGTCGCCATGTCCGGCGGCGTCGATTCCTCCGTGGTCGCCGGATTGCTCAAGCGCTCCGGTTATGATGTCGTCGGCATCACTTTGCAGCTCTATGACCATGGCGCGGCTACCCATCGCAAGGGCGCCTGCTGCGCCGGACAGGACATCCACGACGCCCGACGGGTCGCCGAGACCCTTGGCATTCCGCACTATGTGCTCGACTATGAAGAGCGGTTCCGTCAGGCGGTGATCGATCCATTCGCTGAGAGCTATGCCGCCGGCGAGACGCCGGTGCCCTGCATTGCCTGCAATCAGACGGTCAAGTTCGCCGATCTGCTCGAGACCGCCGGGCAGCTGGGCGCCGATGCCCTGGCGACCGGGCATTATGTGCACTCGGAACGGCATGGGGACGGCCGGGCCCTCTTCCGGCCGGTCGATGATGACCGCGACCAGAGTTATTTCCTGTTTGCCACGACCCAGGCGCAGCTGGATTATCTACGCTTCCCGCTGGGCACGATGACCAAGGCGGAGACCCGTGACGCCGCCCGGGATCTCGGGCTGGCGGTTGCCGACAAGTCGGACAGCCAGGACATCTGTTTCGTGCCGAGCGGCCGCTATGCCGATGTGATCCGCAAGCTCAAGCCGGGCGCCGCCGAAGTCGGCGAAATCGTCCATCTCGACGGCCGGGTTCTCGGCAGCCATGACGGCATCATTCACTACACCATCGGCCAGCGGCGCGGCATCGGTGTCGCATTGAGAGAGCCACTCTATGTGGTCCACCTCGATCCGGACGGGCGCCGAGTGATCGTCGGCCCGCGCGACGCATTGGAGACGCGGCGACTGCATCTGCGATCGGTCAACTGGCTCGGCGATACGCCGCTTGCCGACCTGCCGGCCGACGGCGTTGACCTCTACGCCCGCGTTCGTTCGACCCGGCCACCCATGCCGGCACGCCTGGTCGTGGAATCCGGACAGGTGCTGGTCGACCTTGCCTCGGGCGAGGCTGGCGTCGCTCCGGGCCAGGCCTGCGCGCTCTATGATACCGACGGCAACGGTGCGCGGGTTCTCGGCGGCGGATGGATCGAGCGTTCGGAACATGCCGCCGAGGCCGAAACGGCACTCCGCAAGCTGGTCAACCCGGACAAGGTCGCCGCCATACTTTAGGAGGAGGCATGGTCGAGCCGAACCGCGAAGCCGCGCAATCCGGGCTCGCACGAAGACAGGACCCTGAACTCGCCGATATTGACGGTTCAAGCGTGGTTGCCGCTTACGCCCGCTGGGCGCCGGTCTATGACCGGGTCTTCGGGATGGTCATCGGTGGCCCGATCCGCACAGTGGTAGCTGAAGCCAACAAGCTCCCGCCATCCCGGATCCTGGAAGTCGGCGTCGGCACCGGCATTGCCCTGCCCCGCTATGACCGCAAACACCGCATCGTCGGAATCGACCTGAGCCGCGACATGCTCGACCGCGCCGAAAAACGCGTGTCGGACAGCCGGCTCGACAATGTCGAAGCCCTGGCCGAGATGGACGCCGGGAACCTGACCTTCACCGATGAGTCCTTCGACGCCGTCATGGCAATGTTCGTGATCACCGTTGTCCCCGACCCGCAGCGGGTGCTCAGCGAGATCATCCGGGTGGTCAAGCCGGGCGGGCGGGTGTTCCTGGTGAACCACTTCTCAACCGACAAGGGCCCGCGCGCATCAGTGGAGCGGTGGCTGTCGCGGTTCTCGGCCAAGCTTGGGTGGCGCCCTGAGTTCCCGATCGATCAGGTGATGGGCCGACCGGAACTGAAGCTGATCGAACGGCGCAGCGTCAAGATCTTCGACATCTTCACGATGCTGGTGTTCGAACGGATTGCGGGCCCAGCGTAGCGTCGTCGACCGACGGTGCAGGCGGGCTCCATGGCGACGGGGGTTGATGCCAACAAATGCCCGTTGTGCTTCGATAGGGTCGGGAAGCCTTTGCCTCTCTGCGCTCCGCCCCTGCACGGATTGCGGTGACAGGTTGCTCAACCTCTGCTGGACTTTGGCCGTGGTTCAAAGGCGCAAGTGTGCGGCCGGTGCGTTTTTCAAGAACGCGCGAGCCAGTCCCGGTCACCGATCGGCCAAAAAGGCGGCAAAGTCGCCAAGCCGATCCAGCACGGGCCTCACGTGGACGCCGGTGTCGTCCTCACCCGCAAGACGCCGCTGGGTCGCCTTGCCGCAGGAGCCGGAATCGTCCAATTTAGGGCTCCGATAACGTTTGTCCGGGGAACGCCGGATAAACTGTCGATTGACTTGGCGTGCAACCCCGGCCGACGGCTGACCCGATCCGAGACGAGGAACGATGATCAGACACACGATCGTTGCCGCCGCCGCCACGCTGGCGATGGCGAACGGCGCGGCAGCCGACCAGACGTTCTCCTGGACGGGGACCTATGACGGCTATTTCGCCTGCGACAAGCTGACTGACGGCGCCCCATCGAGCTTCGGCCGCCCGTGGACAATCGACATCGTCCAGACCGGCGATCGCATCGACATGACCACTCGGACGCTGGTTGACCCGGAAAAGGGAGCGTCGACCATCCTCTACCGCGGGATGGTCCGGGACAGCCCGGCGGGTGACGCGGTCAGCGGCTATGTCGAATCCTGCGAAGGCACCTTCGCCTACCAGGAGCTTGTGCGCATCTTCCCGGCAACAACGACCGGAGAAACCTTCGGATTCGCCGCTGACACGGTCTTCGTCTCGCGGGAAGTCCCCGAGCTCGAGGGCAAGCTGGTGGTCCAGAGCTGCAAATGGGCGATGCGCCGGGTGTCGACCGAGGCGCCGGCATTCGAGCCCTGCCCGTAGCCAATCCAGTGGTCCGGCTCCGGTATTTTCTGCCCTCCTGCAGCACCCGCTCGTGCATATCCCGGAGTCATCACGACCACTGGCAACTATCTGATTCTTTAGGATTTTTTTAATTTGATATTTGGGCGAGAGCCCGCCGAGAGCGGGACTCAAATGTCGAATTCCGCCCCACTGGCCGTTGCGCCATCATGACGATTTTCCGATTGCGGATTTGGGTCTTCCACCTCCGCGAACGACGAGCGGAGCTTGAAACGCATCAGCAGAGCCGGCAAAATGCCGCCGGGCCGACAAGCCACAAGAGCGCTTTTTCTTGTTATCGATATCATGCTAGGAGTGCGCGTGGCGGACGCGGGGCGCATGCTGGAGGGCATACCCCTGCCACGACAACAACGATCCGGAACAGGCGTTAAACCCAACAGCCTGACGGACAAATCGGAGGAAACCGAATGCTGAAATCTCTCACTGGTGGTACGGCGCGTGCGGCCCTGGCGGGCGTCGCGGCGACAGCCCTTGTCGCCGTCGCAGCCGGTACGGCGCAGTCGCAGGAAATCACGCTGCGCATGCAGACGCATTACACGCCGGAAAACCAGTCGGGCCAGTTGGCACAGTCCTTTATCGACGATGTCGAAGTGATGTCCGGCGGGCGGGTCAAGATCGAGATGTTCTGGTCGTCCTCGGTTGTGGGATCGGCGGAAGGCTTCGACGCGGCGGCATCGGGTATTCTCGATGGCGAGATGCATGGCGGCGCCTACCAGACCGGCAAGAACCCGGCCTTCCAGTTCGTCGGTGACCCGATGGGTGGCTACGATAACCCCTATCAACTCTATGGCTTTCTGTATCAGGGCGGTGGCCTGGAAGCGGCCAACGAACTCTACAATGCCCAGGGCATGCACCTGGTCGGCTGGTGGGCCGCCGGTCAGGAATCCATGTCTTCGTCGGCGCCGCTGGCCGGCCCCGACGACCTGAAGGACTGGAAGTTCCGCTCGCCGCCGGGCCTCGAGACGGAGATCTTCGCCGAGTTGGGTGCATCGCCGATCGTGATGGACTTCACCGAGATCTTCACCGCGCTGGAGACCGGAATCATCGATGGCGCCGATGCGTCGTCGCTCGCCAACAATGTCGGGCTGGGTCTTTACGACATCGTCAAGCACGCGACCTTCCCCGGCTTCCACTCCATGCCGATGGACCACGTAACCTTCAACCTGGAGGTCTGGAACGGTCTGCCTGAGGATATTCAGCGCATCATCGAGGTTGCGGCCCAGAAGCTGGCATTGCAGACAACGCTCACCTTCGAGGTTGCCAACCGCGAAGCCGCGGCCAAGCTGGTTGCCGATGGCGTCACCCTCTACGACTGGAGCGACGAAGACCGCGCTGCCTTCCGTGCCGGTGCCCAGAAAGCGTGGGACAACTGGGCCTCGAAGACCCCGGAAGCCCAGGCCCTGGTCGACGCCCATCGCGCCTGGATGAAGAAGATCGGCCTGCTCTAATCTTCCCGATAGTGCCACAAAACAGTCTGGCGAGCCCCAAAAGGGCCCGCCGGACGACGTTCGTCCGGCCGCGGCGGAGTTAGGACATGGCAGATCCCGACAAGAGCGTGTGGCTCGGTGCCGCCCGTAAGCCGATACGGTCGTTGATGATCGGCATGTGCGTGGTGGTCGCGGCGTTGGCGATCATCCTGATCGCCGGCACCATGTTTTTCGAGACCGGCTGGGGCCTGAAAGCGTTTCTTCAGCCGGGCGAGTATCCACTTGTCATGATTACCGAGATCGTCGGCGCGCTGACGCTGCTGGTCGCCGGCATCTATTTCTCCGACACGCGCGGCATGATCGAGCCGGAGCCGGACGGCTTCTTCGACATCGTCAGCCTGGTCTGCTCCCGCATGACCATGATCGCCACCGCCGCCGTCGTCCTAGTGATGTTCTACGAGGTGGTCTCCCGTTATGTCTTTTCCAAGCCGACACTATGGGCCAACGAGCTGTCGCTGTGGATCGCGAGCTTCATCTTTCTGCTCGCCGGGCTCTACGCCATGCAGCAGCGCAGTCACATCCGCATCTACATCATTTACGACATGATGCCTCGCGCGCTGCGCAAGGCCGCCGACGTTCTCTCCGTGGCGCTCATCTGGGCCTTCACCGTCTCGATGATCTGGGGCGGCTTCACTGAAGCCTGGACCAGACTCCTGCGGATGGAGACGTTTGGCACGGCCTGGGACCCGCCGATCCCGGCGACCATCAAACCGGCGATTCTCTTCATCATCACTCTGGTGGCGATCCAGGCGCTGTCCAATCTGATCGCCGACTGGAACAAGGCACCGGAGTCCCACACTCCGATCGAAGACATCGACGAGAGCGAGATCGAGATGATCCGCCGGACCATCAAGGACTGACCCGATGGACATCGGCACGCTTTCGCTCCTCCTGCTGCTCGGCATGTTCTTTCTGCTGGCGATCGGCATGCCGCTTGGGTTCGCATCGGCGTTCCTGGCCGTCGCCGTGCTGGTGATGAAGTTCGGGCCCGACCTGCTTTACGGCAATTTCGGTCGCGGGCCGCTGGCGGTGATCGGCCAGTCGATCTACCGACAGCTGACCAACTATGTACTGCTATCCATACCGCTGTTCATCTTCATGGCGGCACTGCTGGAGCGATCGGGCATCGCCAAGGCGGCCTACGATTCGCTCAATGTCTGGCTCTCACGCACCCGCGGCGGCATCGCGGTGGTCACCTCGATTCTCGCGGTGATCATGGCGGCCATGTCCGGCATCATTGGCGGCGAGGTGGTGTTGCTCGGGTTGATCGCCCTGCCGCAGATGCTGCGCCTCGGATACAATCAGAACCTGGCCATCGGCACCATCTGTGCCTCGGGATCGCTGGGGACGATGATTCCGCCGTCGATCGTCCTGATCTTCTACGGCCTGATCACCGAGACGTCGATCAAGTCGCTGTTCACCGCATCGTTTCTGCCGGGCTTCATGCTGGCGTCCTTCTTCATCATCTACATCATCGTCCGGACCCGGCTGAGGCCGGAGCAGGCGCCGCTGCCGGAGCCCGATCCCGAAGTGCCGGAGGGCGTGGAGAAAGGGATTCTGTTTTCCAGCTTCCTGACCATCATGCTGCTGGGCGCCACGACCCTGCTGCTTATCCGGGCCCTGTTCCTGACCGCGACCGGCGGCAACGCGATCGTCGAGGGTGTCGATCCGGTACCGCTCGGCATGGTCCATCACCTGCCCTGGCTCATCGGCATCCTGGTCATCGCTGCGGCGGCGTTGGCGTTCGTGTTCGGCCGCGAGCGGGCGCTCCGCTCGTGGGAGATGGGCAAGGGACTGGTGCCGCCGCTGGTCGTCATCGGGGTAGTGCTCGGCTCGATCTATGGCGGCGTGACCGGGATCACCGAGGCCGCGGCCATGGGCGTGATCGCCGTGTTCGTCATCACGGTACTGCGCCGCGAAATGTCGTTCGATGTGGTGTGGGACGCCCTGATGCGAACGATGAAGTCGACCGGCACCATCATCTGGGTAACGTTCGGTGCCGCCTCGCTAGCCGCCGCCTATACGCTGGCCGGCGGACCGACCTTTGTCGCCAATCTGATCGTCGAGTGGGACCTGCCGACCATGGGCGTCATCCTGGCGATGATGCTGATCTTCCTGGTCATGGGCATGTTCATGGACTGGATCGGCATCGTCCTTCTGATCATGCCGGTGTTCCTGCCGATCGTGGTTCGCCTGCCGGTGGAGGAACTGGGTTTCCTGGGCGGCATCGATCCGAAATATGTGGCGATCTGGTTCGGTGTGCTGTTCACCATGAACATGCAGGTAAGCTTCCTCTCGCCGCCATTCGGCCCGGCCGCCTTTTATCTCAAGTCGGTGGCGCCGCCGCACATATCCCTCACTGACATCTTCAAGGGTTTTCTGCCCTTCATCTTCATCCAGCTGCTGGCGCTGAGCGTGCTGCTGATGTTCCCGGGCGTGGTCACCCTGCTGTTGGGCGATTAGCGGGGGAGCGGGCCCGGGCTGGGCGCCTGCTGGCGCTCGGCGCCCCCCTCCGTCATGCTTCCGCATGCCACCTCCCCCGAAATCGGGGGAGGATGGGTGGCACTGTCTTGGTACCCGCCCAACGATCCAACGCCGATCCTCCCCCGATTTCGGGGGAGGGGGACCGCCCGAAGGGTGGTGGAGGGGGCGTCGTCCAACATTGACTCGCGCCCTTCCCTGCCGCTCTTTCCGGGCGGAAAAGTGCAAACACTGTTCCTGAAAA
This sequence comes from Hyphomicrobiales bacterium, assembly GCA_024222895.1. GTDB lineage: Bacteria > Pseudomonadota > Alphaproteobacteria > Rhizobiales > Kaistiaceae > Bauldia. The sequence continues at coordinate 12,643 of JAAEOR010000588.1, forward strand.
CGCGGCCTTCCCTGCCGCTCTTTCCGGGCGGAAAAGTGCAAACGCTTTTCCTGAAAACGCGCCCTTCCCCGCCGCTCTTTCCGGGCGGAAAAGTGCAAACACTTTTCCTGAAAACGCGCCCTTCCCTGCCGCTCTTTCCGGGCGGAAAAGTGCAAACACTGTTCCTGAAAACGCTCTCTTCCTTGCCGCTCTTTCCGGGCGGAAAAGTGCAAACACTTTTCCTGAAAACGCGGCTGCTCAGTGAATATCCGGTTCGGGAGTCGCGGCCGTACCGGCAAGAAAATCAAAGTCGCAGCCGAGGTCGGCCTGCTGGATGTGGGCGCCATAGAGGCGATTGTAGCCGCGCCCGAAAGTCCGATCGGGCGGCGTCCATTCCTCCAAACGACGGGCGATCTCCGACTCGCGCACTTCGAGCTGAAGCAGCCGCTTGTCGACATCGACCGTGATCAGGTCACCGGTCCGTACCGCCGCCAGCGGCCCGCCGACATAGGACTCCGGCGCCACGTGGAGAATGCACGCACCGTAGCTGGTGCCGCTCATCCGCCCGTCGGAGATGCGCAGCATGTCGCGCACGCCCTGCTTCAGCAGTTTTCTCGGTATCGGCAGCATGCCCCACTCCGGCATGCCCGGGCCACCAACCGGGCCGGCATTCTGCAGCACCAGGACATGATCGGCCGTGACGTCGAGATCGTCGCGGTCGATCATCTCATCCATCTCGTCATAGTCGCGGAAGACCAGGGCCGGACCGGAATGTTTGAGAAGGTGCTGATCCGCCGCGGACGGCTTCATCACCGCTCCGCCGGGAGCCAGGTTGCCGCGCAGGACCGCCATGCCAAGCGCATCGGATACCGGGCTTTCGAGCGGTCGGATGACGTCGCTATTGTTGGTTCTGGCCTTGCCGATCACCGCGTCGAGGCTGGTGCCGGTCACCGTGATTGCCGTGCGATCGAGCCGGTCGCCGAGTTCGGCAAACAGGGCCAGCAGCCCGCCCGCATAATAGAAATCCTCCATCAGGAAGGCGCCCGACGGCCGGATGTTGGCGAGCACCGGAATCTCGCGGGCGACCCGATCGAAATCGTCGAGATCAAGGGCGATCCCGGCCCGGCCGGCCATGGCGATCAAATGGATGATGGCATTGGTCGAGCCCGCCAGCGCCATCTGGACCACCAGGGCGTTTTCGAAGGAGGCGCGGGTCAGGATATCGGACGGTTTCAGATCCTCCTCGATCATCGCGACGATCCGGCGTCCGCAGTCCGTCGCCATCCGGGCATGGCCGGAGTCGGCCGCCGGAATCGACGATGCGCCCGGCAGGGTCATGCCCAGCGTCTCGGTCAGCGCGGTCATGGTCGAGGCGGTGCCCATGGTCATGCAGGTGCCGTAGCTGCGGGCGATTCCCGACTCCATCGCCCGCCATTCGTCCTCGGAAATCGTGCCGGCCTGTTTTTCCGCCCAGTATTTCCAGACATCGCTGCCGGAGCCGAGCACCTCGCCATTATAGTTGCCGCGCAGCATCGGCCCGGCCGGCATGACGATGGTCGGCAGGTCCATGCTGATCGCCCCCATCAGGGTGGCCGGCGTGGTCTTGTCGCAGCCGGCCATCAGCACCACACCGTCGATCGGGTGGGATCGCAACAGCTCCTCCGTTTCCAAGGCGAGCAGGTTGCGATAGAGCATGGTGGTCGGCTTGACGAAGGTCTCCGACAACGACAGTGCCGGCAGTTCCACCGGAAACCCGCCCGCCTGCCAGATGCCGCGCTTTACCTCCTCCGCCCGGTTGCGAAAGTGGGCGTGACAGGGTTGCAGGTCGGACCAGGTGTTGATGATCGCGACCACCGGCTTGTCCATGAAGTCTTCATAGGCATAGCCCATCTGCAGCGCCCGTGACCGGTGGCCAAAGGCACGAAGACCGCTCGAGGCAAACCAGCGGGCGCTGCGCCGTTCCCGGTTACTGCTGCTCATCGCTCGAACTCCCCCTCAGGCGTCACTGGACTGTTTCCAAAGGTTGATACCACCGTCTTGCGCCAGTGTATCGATCTCGGCCAGTTCGGCATTGTCAAAGGATGATTTGTCGAGTCCCTCGACAATGTGGACGATCTGGTCCGGCCGGCTGGCGCCGATCAGGGCCGTGGTGACACGCGGGTCGCGCAAGACCCAGGCGATCGCCATCTGGGCCAGCGACTGACCGCGGCGCTCGGCGATGGCGTTCAGGCCTCGAATAGCCGCAAGATTCTGCTCGCTGAGGAACTCGTCCCTCCAGGCGGGCGAACCGCTCGCACGGCGGCTACCCTCCGGAACCCCACCAAGGTATTTGTTGCTCAGCAGTCCCTGGGACAATGGCGAGAAGCAGATGCAGCCGATGCCGTCCCGCTCGAGCGCATCGAGCAGACCGTCCGCCTCGATCCAGCGATTGAGAATCGAATAGCTCGGCTGATGGATCAGGCAGGGCGTCCCCAGCTCCCGCAGGATTCTCGCCGCCTCGGCCGTGCGTTTGGCGTTGTAGGACGAGATACCGGCATAGAGCGCCTTGCCCAGGCGAACCGCGGTGTCGAGCGCGCCCATGGTCTCTTCGAGCGGCGTATCGGGATCGACCCGATGGGAATAGAAGATGTCGACATAGTCGAGCCCCGTGCGTTTAAGGCTCTGGTCGAGACTGGACAGCAGGTATTTGCGGCATCCCCATTCGCCATAGGGCCCCGGCCACATCCGGTAGCCTGCCTTGGTCGACACCACCAGCTCGTCCCGCAGGCCGTGAAAATCCGTCCTCAGGATCTCGCCGAAATGTTCTTCGGCAGAACCGGGCGGCGGCCCGTAATTGTTGGCCAGGTCGAAATGGGTGATGCCGTTGTCAAACGCCGTGCGGCACATGTCCCTGGCTACCGACGCCAGCGCGTTGTGGCCGTAATTGTGCCACAGCCCCAGCGATATCGCCGGCAGTTTCAGGCCGCTCCGACCGGTCCGGCGGTACTCGATACGATCGTAGCGGTCTGCAGACGGATTGTAGGTCATGCCGTTCCGCGTGATGTTAAGTGCCGGTTGTCCAAGGCGTTATCCATGTGTACGGCCTGCCTCCCGACGCCGGACCACCGGAACAACCGAAGGTGTCGGATCGCCGGCAAGCGTCGCTGAGTCGTCGCGGTGAAGCGTGAAACGGCAGGAATCGCGGCGAGGCTACCGGAGTCGCTCCGGATCGACAACCACGCCGCGGCTGTTTCCTGTTCGCGAAGTGACCGGCTACGCGGAACGCTGGAAAATGAGTACGCCAGCAAGAACCAGTCCGACCGCCAGAAGCCGCCATGGATCGAAACCCTGGCTCTGATAGCCGCCGAAACCGAACCAGTCGACGATCAGGGCCATCATCATCTGACCGGCAATCATCGCGGCGAACAAGGCAGCAGCCCCCAGGACCGGCGCCAGCCACAGGCTTCCGGCGACGAAAATCGCGCCGATGGTACCGCCCAGCCAAAGATACCAGGGCAGTGACGTGACGGCGCTCCACGAGACGTTTTGTCGGGCGGAAAGGACATAGACAGTTGCGAGCAGAAAGGAGACAGAGATAGACAGAAAGGCCGCGGCAAATGGATTGTCCAGGCGACGGGCGACGTCCGAATTGATGCCGGGTTGGATGGCGATCAGGCCGCCAATGCCGATGGCGGCAAGGATAAACGGCCATTTGATCACGCTATTTCCCCCGACTACTTCGAACCGTCACCGCCGCGCCACCCGACCGCCGCGGCCTGCTTCAACCGGTCGATCTCCGCAGCCGAATAGCCCAGCTCACCGAGGATTTCGCGGGTGTGGGCGCCAAGACCCGGCGCCGGCCGATCATAGGCAAGCGGCGTTTCCGACATGCGGATTGGCGAGCGCACCGACGGCACAGGCTCCCCGTCGGCGCGCTCAAGCATCAGCTGCATGCCCCGGTGGATGACCTGCGGGTCGGCAAACACATCGGCGACCGAGTTGATCGGCCCGGCCGGGACATTGGCTGCCACCAGCCTTTCGATCAGATCGGCGCCCTTGAACCGCGCTGTTCGCTCGGCAAGCTGCGGGATCAGGCGATCGCGGTTGGCCACGCGCCTGGCATTGCCGGTGTAGTCCGGATCTTCGCCAAGCTGCGGTGCGCCAAGAACATCGACGAGATGGCGGAACTGGGCATCATTGCCGACGGCGATGTTGATGTAGCCATCCCCAACGGGAAACGCCTGATAGGGAACGATGTTGGGATGGGCATTGCCGAGGCGACCCGGTGCCCGGCCCGAGGCGAGATAGTTCATCGCCTGATTTGCAAGCACACCGACCTGGCTGTCGAGCAGAGCCATGTCGATATGCTGACCCTTGCCCGTCCGATCGCGATGGGCCAGCGCTGCCTGAATGGCAATGACGGCGTAGAGCCCGGTGAAGATGTCGGCAAAGGCGACACCGCATTTCATCGGCTCGCCGTCGGCGGCGCCGGTCACGTCCATGATGCCGCCCATGCCCTGAATGATGAAGTCGTAGCCGGGGCGGCCGGCATAGGGGCCGTCCTGGCCGAAACCGGTGATCGAGCAATAGACCAGCCCCGGCCGGATCGCGCGCAGGGACTCGTAGTCGAGCCCGTATTTGGCGAGGCCGCCGACCTTGAAATTCTCGATCAGCACGTCGGACCGCTCGACCAGCCGGCGCACGATCGCCTGACCGTCCGGCTGCCGCAGATCGACGACAAGGGACCGCTTGCCGCGGTTGGTTCCGTGGAAATAAGCGGCGTCCGAAGCCCCGTCTTCACTGTCGACATCCGGCGGGCCCCAGCCGCGGGTTTCATCGCCGGCCTGGCTCTCGACCTTCACCACCTCGGCGCCCAGATCGCCGAGGAGCTGCCCGGCAAACGGTCCCGCCAGGACGCGGGCGAGTTCGACCACTTTCAAACCGGCGAGCGGCGGCATGGGCATCGGTCCCGAAACGAATCGCAATGCCCTCGCTTATCCCTCGCCCGGCGGCGAAATACCAACCCGGCGGCGCTTGAAAGCTCTGCCAGCGATCGATTCGTCCTGACACGGACCGCTGTTAACTCAATTCTTCGCTCTTTCCGGGCCGTGGAGTGCAACGCACTTTTACTGACAGCGCTGGTCCGCAGCAATCATTAACGCAAGTGATCTTCGCTCAAACCCCACCATCGGTCGAGGACGCGTGTCGCCGGCCATCGTTTGCGGAAAGTCTGCCCAAGGGGCTGGTTGTTCGGCCTCTGTTGCCCCCCCGATCGTCATCCTGCGGCTAGACCGCAGGATCGATCTCAAGCTGCAATAACATGTGGCTTTCGGGCCTGCGTGGCGACCAAGCGATTATGAAAAACGCCCGCCTCGGGAAGCAGAACCGGGATCGGGGAAGACCTCAACCCAGCGTTTGGGCGAGTGGATAGTGATACTGCGGTCGGATCCTCCGATCGAGTCGGAGGAGCAGTATGACGGAGAGGGGGAGCGTTTTCGCGTCCGCGTTGCGGACAGAAGAACTAACGCCATGCGCCTTGTCCAGAAAGTCCAAACCGGACACCAGTAGATCAAGTCGAGCGATGAAGCCCGAGGTCACCGGTAGCGCAACTGTTCCGTGCTCGCTCTGTCCGGGCGGAAAAGTGCAAACACTTTTCCTGACAACGCTCCTAGCTGAATGCCTGGATGCCCGTCTGGGCCCGTCCGAGAATGAGGGCGTGGATGTCGTGGGTGCCCTCGTAGGTGTTCACCGATTCGAGGTTCAGCCCATGGCGGATCACGTGGTACTCATCGGCGATGCCGTTGCCGCCATGCATATCGCGGGCAACCCGCGCGATATCCAGCGCCTTACCGGCATTGTTGCGCTTGACCAGGCTGATCGCCTCCGGCGGTCCCTGGCCCTCGTCCATCAGGCGTCCGACACGCAGAACGGCGTGCAGGCCGAGGGTGATTTCGGTCTGCATGTCGGCGAGCTTTTTCTGAATGAGCTGATTGGCGGCAAGCGGCCGGCCGAACTGCGTGCGATCGAGCACATACTGGCGAGCACGGTGCCAGCAATCCTCAGCCGCTCCCATCGTCCCCCAGGCGATGCCGTAGCGGGCGCCGTTGAGGCACCCGAACGGGCCGCCAAGGCCGGCGGCGTCCGGCAGAAGATTGGCTTCCGGAACCTCGACGCCCTGCATGACAATCTCGCCGGTGGTCGAGGCGCGCAGGGACATCTTGCCTTCGATTGACGGCGTGCTGAGTCCCGCCATGCCGCGCTCGAGCAGGAAGCCGCGGATCGTGTCGTCCTCGGCGGTGGACTTCGCCCACACGACCATCACATCGGCGATCGGGGCGTTGGTGATCCAGGTCTTGTTACCGGTCAGCCGGTAGCCGCCATCGATCTTGTCGGCGCGGCTGGTCATCCCGCCCGGATCGGATCCGTGGTCCGGTTCGGTAAGCCCAAAACAGCCGACGAGTTCGCCCGATGCGAGCTTCGGAAGAAACCGACGACGCTGCTCTTCGGTGCCGTAAGCGTGGATCGGATGCATCACAAGCGACGACTGGACGCTGAGCGCCGAGCGGTAGCCGGAATCGACCCGCTCGATTTCCCGGGCGATCAGACCGTAGCTGACATATCCGGCACCGGCTCCGCCATAGTCGTCCGGGATGGTTGGCCCGAGCAGCCCGAGCTCGCCCATCTCGTTCATGATCTCCCGATCGAACCGCTCATCGCGAAATGCCGTCAGGACGCGCGGCTGCAGGCTCTCCTGAGCATAGCCCTGCGCCATGTCGCGGACCATGCGTTCCTCTTCACTGAGTTCGCCGTCGATGGCGAGCGGATCGTACCAGGCAAAGCGTGATTTGTCGGACGATGGGGCGGCGCGGTCGGTGGCGACCATGGGTGGGCCTCGCAGGATCGGGAAAGGTCGGCGCCGACAATAGCCAACGCGAAGTACAAAGCCGACTCCCACGACGCTGTTTTGCGAGAATCGGACCTACAGTGGAACGGTTCCAAACTACGACCTGGAACCACTCTGCCCAATACCTTAGACACGTTCTAAATAGTTGATTTCAATTGATTTAATCGCCTCCGCTTCTTATCTCATGGTGTCCACCGCGATCGGCCGGCCTTGAACCGGCTAGAGACGAGGAGTTTGAAATGCCGAATGTGCCTTTCGGGCGCGTTATACTGATTGCGTGCACTTTCCTGATTCCCGCATCTGCCTCGGCCAATGGCGAGGTCAACCTCTACACCACCCGCGAACCCGGCCTGATCAAACCGTTGCTCGAGTCCTTCACCGACAGAACCGGCGTCACCGTCAATACGGTGTTCGTGGACAAGGGCCTTGCTGAACGGGTTGCCGCCGAGGGCGCAAATTCACCCGCCGATGTCCTGATGACGGTCGACTTCGGTAATCTTGTCGATCTCAAGGACGCTGGTGTGACCCAGCCCGTCAATTCGCCGGTCCTCGATGCAGCCGTTCCGAAGAATCTTCGCGATCCCGAGGGCCATTGGCATGGCCTGTCCCAGCGCGCCCGTGTGCTCTATGCCTCAAAAGACAGGGCCGGTCTTGCGACCTTCCGCTACGAGGATCTCGCCGATCCGCAGTGGCAGGGTAAGGTGTGCATCCGATCCGGTCAGCATCCGTATAATAACGCCCTCATTGCCGCCCTGATCGCCCATCATGGCGAAAGCGACACCAAGGCCTGGCTCGACGGCGTCAAGGCCAACCTGGCCCGGACTGCCAGCGGTGGCGACCGCGACGTGGCGCGCGACATCCTCGGCGGCATCTGTGATATCGGCATCGGCAACTCCTATTATATCGGCCTGATGCGCAGCGGCGCCGGCGGCCCCGATCAGGAGGAATGGGCGGCGGCGATCGACGTTATCCTGCCGGAATTCGAGGACGGCGGTACCCATGTGAACATTTCGGGCGCCGCCATCGCCAAGAACGCGCCGAACCGCGACAACGCGATCGCGCTGCTCGAATATCTGGTCTCCGAAGACGCCCAGGCGATCTATGCGGAGGGCAATTTCGAATACCCGGTCGTCGCCGGTGCTACAATCGACCCGATCATCGCCGCGCTCGGGGCACTGAGTGCCGACCCGACACCAGTCACGGATATTGCGGTTCACCGAAAGCGGGCGAGCGAACTGGTCGACGAGACCGGGTTCAATGACTAGCCGGCATTTCTCACACTCGATGTGGCCTGCGCCGGCTCCCCGGTACCTCGGGTAGCGTTCGTGTCGGTCACCTCCCCCGCACCCCGGCGCCTGACGCTGTCGACATGGTGCAGCGGTGTCTGCGGCTGGGTTGCCGCCTCGGGAGCGGCGGCCCTTCTCGTGCTGTTCCCGATCGGCGCCCTTGTCGTGATCGCGGCTCAGGGTTCGGGCGACGTCTGGGCCCACCTGGTCGCCAATGTGCTGCCGACCGCGACACTCAACACGGCGATCCTTCTCGCTGGCGTCGGTGTTGTGGTCGTCGCTGTCGGGACGGGCGGCGCATGGCTGGTCACGGCTTACGACTTTCCCGGCCGGCGCATCCTCGATTGGGCGCTGCTCCTCCCCCTTGCCCTGCCGACCTACATTGTCGCCTACGCCTATCTGGACCTGCTTCATCCGGTCGGACCGGTGCAGTCGGCGATTCGCGACGTCCTCGGGCTGTCCAACCCGCAGGATCTGCGGCTGCCGGATGTGCGCTCGATCGGCGGCGCGATCGTTCTGCTCGGCTTTGTTCTCTACCCCTATGTCTATCTGTCGACCCGAGCACTGTTTCTGATGCAGGCGGCCGGTCTCCTTGATGCCGCGCGCACGCTCGGCGCCGGCCAACGCGCCGTCTTCTTCCGCGTCGCCCTGCCGCTCGCCCGTCCGGCGATCGCGGTGGGTGCCAGCCTTGCCCTGATGGAAACCCTGAACGACATCGGCGCCTCCGAGTTCCTCGGGGTGCGGACGCTGACGCTGTCCATCTATTCGACCTGGATCAATCAGTCGAACCTGGCCGGGGCGGCACAACTCGCTCTGGTGATGCTGCTGGTCGTCGTCATGCTTGTCGTCATCGAGCGTTACGCCCGGCGCCGCCAGCGTTTCGCCGGTCGGGCCCAGCGCTCGTCACAGCCGGAACGACGGCGGCTCCCCGGCCTGCGCGGATTGTCGGCGCTGGGGCTGGGGCTCATTCCGGTGATCATCGGCTTCGGCGCGCCAGCCTTCCACCTCGTGGTCCAAGCCGCCCGGCGGATCGAGTTCGCCGGCGTCTCCGACACGATCGTGACCGAGACCGTCAATACGGTCGCGGTCGCGGGCGGCGCGACCGTAATCGCGGTCCTGCTCGGGCTGGCAGTCGCCTATGCCGCGCGGATCGACAATGGCCGGACCGGCCAGGGGCTGCTGCGGATCGCCAGCCTCGGCTATGCGTTGCCGGGCACGGTTGTCGCAATCGGGCTACTGTCGCCGCTTGCCGGCCTCGACAATCTGGTCGACGGCGTATCCCGGGATGTCCTTGGCGTCTCGACCGGGCTGCTGCTGACCGGTTCGGCGGCGGCGTTGATCTACGCTTACGTGGTGCGGTTCCTGGCCGTTTCGGCCGGCGGCGCCGAAGCCGGTCTGAACAAGGTCTCGCTCACCCTCGACCAGAGCGCCCGGACGCTTGGCGAGACTCCGACGGGAGCGCTACGCCGTGTCCACCTGCCGCTGATCCGCCCTGCCCTGGGTGCGGCTGCAATCCTGGTGTTTGTCGATTGCATGAAGGAACTGCCGGCAACCCTTCTGCTGCGCCCGCTCAATTTCGAGACGCTCGCCACCCATCTTTATGGCGAGGCCTCCCGCGGTACCTACGAAGATGGCGCATTGGCCGCACTGGCGATCGTGATCGTTGGCCTCCTGCCGGTCATGCTGCTGGCGCGGTTGAGCAAACCGGTCGTTCCACCGCAACGGAGTGTTGACAATTGACGTCCATCAATGCGCCACTTGATCCGTTGCATCATCGATCAGTCGAACGCGGAGCAGACGGACAGGACATGGCGGAGACCGGAAACATCGTCACCTTGCGCCGGCCTGCCGCCGAGCGCGATGGTCCGCCGGCACCCGACGGCCGGGATCTGGCGCGTGTCGACCGTTCCAATCAGTCCTCCCGCGAGCTGCATCTCGTTCCCTCGCTCACCGTGGAAGCGGTTTCCCGGACCTATCGGTCGGTCCCTGCCGTCGGCTCCATCGACTTTTCCCTCGGATCCGGCGAGATTGTCGCCCTGGTCGGGCATTCCGGCTCTGGCAAGTCGACCCTGTTGCGGCTGATCGCCGGCCTCGAGCGGCCCGACAGCGGCCGCATCACCATCAACGGCAAGGCCGTTTCCGGGCCGTCGACATTCGTGCCGACGGAGGCGCGCGGCGTCGGCATGATGTTCCAGGACTATGCGCTGTTCCCGCACCTCACGATCCTGAAGAACGTTCTCTTCGGAATCCGGGCCCTGCCGGTCGCCGAAGCCCGGGCCGTGGCCCGCCTGGCGCTGACCCGGGTAGGGCTGCGCGATCGCGAGAACGATTATCCGCACACGCTTTCAGGCGGCGAGCAGCAACGGGTGGCGCTCGCCCGGGCGCTGGTACCCCAGCCCGACCTGATGCTGATGGACGAGCCGTTCTCGAATCTCGATTGCCGTACACGGGACGTGATCCGCGACCAGACCAGCACCGTCCTGCGCGAGAGCGGAACGACATCGATTCTGGTGACCCACGATCCCGAAGACGCCATGCGCATCGCCGACCGCATCATGATGATGCAGGCCGGGCGGATCGTGCAAAGCGGCACGGCCGAGGAGCTCTACCGGCAACCGACATCGCTTCAGGTGGCCCGGTTCTTCTCCGAGCTGACCGAGATCGGCGGCGTCTGCCGAGACGGTGCCGTCGACACCCCGCTGGGCCGGATCGCCGTTCCCGATATCAAGGATCGGACCAGCGTGACAGTTTGCGTTCGCCCGACAAGTGTTCGTCTCTTCGACCACACGATCGGCCTTCCGGCCGGCCGGGTCGTGTCCGGGCAATGCCTCGGCGACACGGTTCTTGCCGATCTGGCGGTCGAGGGACTCGATCGCCCGCTTCGGCTTGTCGTGCCGGCCCAGGACGCGCCGGCACCCGGCCAGGTAACCGGCTATGAGATCGATCCGGGCGAGATCCTGGTCTTCCCCGCCGGTTAACCCTGGGTCAAACCCTCTCCGGCACCAGCAGCAAGGCGGCCGATCTCGCGGCCGAACTCATCGAGATATTTCCGGAACCAGACGGAGTAGCGCTCCGGATCGGCCGCGACATCGCGACGGATGGCCTCCGGCTTGTCCCATCGCCACGCCGCCACCTCCGACGGGTTCGGCCGCGGCGTCCCGTCGAACCGGCCGCCGGCGACGTGGACGAATTCGTTCTCGATCAGGCCGTTGGACACCGGCGCGCGGTAGTGAACCGCGAAGAGCGGAACCAGCCCGCAGGCGATTCCCATCTCTTCCTCGAGCCGCCGCGCCGCGGCCACCATGACCGGCTCGCCGGGGCGCGGATGGCTGCAGCAGGTATTGGTCCACAGTCCGCCGGAGTGATACTTGCCATCGGCGCGCCGCTGCAGGAGCAGATTACCGTCGGCGTCGGCCAGAATCACCGAAAGAGCCCTGTGCAGCACGCCACGGCGATGGGCTTCCAGTTTGTCTAGGGTGCCCGTTTCGCCATCCGCCTCATCGACCAGGATGACGCGGTCGTTGTCGGTCGAGGTCATGGTCCGGCCATCCGCATGCTCATACGACCGGCAGGCTGATGACCCAGGAAACGCCGAGGACAACTGCCAGGACGGCGCTTGTGTACCAGCCGCGATGCAGGCTGCCCTGGGAGCGACTGATCATCGCGTCGGCGATCATCGCCACTAGCAGCACCGCTCCCACGATCAAACCCGGCATCAGCATCGTCCATTCGTTGCCGAGGAGATCGGGCGTCAAGGCAAGGAGGACGATCGCGGCGGCAAAGCAGAGCCAGGTCACGGCTTGTGACCTTGCAAGGCCCAGGCGATGGGCGAGACCCTCGATACCGTATTCGGTATCGCCGTGGATGTCGGGAATGGTGTTGGCCAGATAGAGCGCCAACGCGACGAGTGCGCCGAGCGGAAAGCTTGCCAGCAAGATCGGCGTGAAAGCGTCCGCCGCCACGAAACCCCACACCGGTAGTGCAGGAATCCCGATCCCGTATGGGATCCAGCTCCATATCGTCTCCTTCAGCCAGAAGTCGTAGGTGAGCCCCGATGCCAGCACCAGAACTGCGACAAGCATCACGTCGAAGCCGAGAGCGAATGATAGAAGCACACCCAGCAGGGCCGCGGTGAGCGAAAGGATCAGGCTGGCCTCTCTGGAAAAATCGCCGCGGACGATCGGCTTGGACGGCTTGGTCCGCGTATCGAGGTCCACGTCGAGGACGTCGTTCATGCTGCCGACGGCAGCGGACACCAGGAAAACCGATGCTGCCACCACGATCGCCCGGCCCGGCGCACCACCGCCCGAGGCGATCAACGTGAAGGCTAACCCCGCGGTCGCGTTCATCACCGCCGGAAACAGGTGAATGACCAGCAGGGCGCCCCGCACCGTGCGATAAAGAGAGCCGCGATCCGGCGTCGCCGGAGCGACCTTCGATGGCTCGCTCATACAACCATTGGCTTCTATCCAATCTGCCCGCAAACCCCGGAGCGGATTAGACGTTTGCCGCCCCCCGGGCTTAGGCTAATCTAGCACCCGGGCGAGGCCAAGGGGGCGGGGGAACTAGACACAATGCAAGCACATCTACCGAAGCGACGATCCCGTCCGAGTGCGGGCTCGTGGGTACCGTTGGTGAGAGAGCCAGACCAATAGCATGGCGAGTATCGTATCTGTCGGCACGGCCGTCCCACCCTACCTGATGCCCCAGACGGTCGCTCGTGAAATGGCCGGTCAGCATTTTGCCGGCCAGATCGCCAACGTCGACCGATACCTGCAGGTCTTCAAGAGCGCGCTGGTCGACCAGCGCCATTTTTGCGTCGAGCCCGCCTGGTTCACCCGCGACCACAGCCTGGAGGACAAGAACAATCTCTATCTCGACTGGGCCGAACGCCTCGCCACAACCGCCATCGAAAACGCCCTCGCCAATGCCGATGTCGACCTTGCGGCGGTCACCCATGTGGTATTCGTCTCCTCCAGCGGCATTGCCACGCCCAGCCTCGATGTGGCGCTGATCAACAAGCTCGGCCTCAACCCCCGGGTTCGACGGCTGCCGCTGTTCGGCCTCGGCTGCGGCGCCGGAGCGGCCGGTCTTGCCCTTGCCGGGACCCTGGCCGGAGAGTCGTCCGAGTCGGTCGTGCTGCTGGTGGCGGTGGAACTCAATTCGCTGACCTTCCAGCGCAGCGACTTCGCCAAGTCCAATCTCGTCGCCGCCAGCCTGTTCGGCGACGGCGCCGCGGCGGTCTTCATTCGCGGCGGCGATGGCGGGCCGATCGCCATCCTCAACAGCACCACCCTGCTGCGGCCACGGACCAACCGGCTGATGGGATGGGAGTTTGTCGATTCCGGCTTCCGGGTGCTGTTTTCGCGGCGGGTGCCGGAGACGATCCGCAACATGATGCCCGAGGCGGTCGGCAACACCCTCGCCAACACCGGCATCGGCACCGACGATATCGCCAGCTTCGTTTTCCATCCCGGCGGCACCCGCATTCTCGAGGCCTATCAGAGCGAGCTCGGCCGCCCAGCCGAAGACTTCAGGGCGTCCTATGCGGTGCTCAGCCAGAATGGCAACATGTCGAGCGCCACGGTACTGTTCGTCCTCGCCGACGAGATCCGCAATGCCCCGCGCAAATCCGGCGACTACGGGCTTCTGGCGGCCTTCGGACCCGGTTTCTCGGCCGAGGTCAGCCTGCTGCAGTGGACCTGACGGTCCGATCGCGGCACTGAACCCAAACCGCGTACTGCCGCCTCTGGCGAAGATATTTAACATCAAATAATTCTCACAACATACTGAATCTAAATAATATTTACATTTCGAATATCAGGGCATGACAGGCTGCGGGCGGCACGCGAATGTCGCGTTTGCTGAACCGGATCGTCGTCCTTCCCTGGAAGGTGCTTCGACCTCAACGGTTCTTCCGTGCGTCATGGCCGTCCTCCGACTTGATCGGGGGATTGTTCCTGCCATCCACGAAAGCGCCTCGTATGCGCGACAAAAACGCTGGTGGCATGGCAGAGTCGGAGAAGCCGCTTCCTTGCAGCCTTCAATGAAACGTGGATACCCGTGACAATCCCCCGATCAAGTCGGAGGACGGGCATGACATGTGGAGTGACCTTGAAGTTGGCAGGCGACGTCGCCTACGGAACCGATCGCCGCTTAGGGTCCGCGGACAAATAAATGAATCTCCGATCACCCGAAAAAAACACCTATTCAGTCAAGCTCGGTGCCGTTTGCGCAGCAGCTATTTCGCCACGGACCCTTAGCTGGATTCTCTGCTTTCGCTCTTTCCGGGCAGTGCGAGCGCCCTTGCTGAGAACACTCGCATCGCTTTTGCTGAAGCAGCTTCAGGCAACACACCCGCTCATCTCCGCGGAGGCGGAGATCCAGATTCTTCCCTTGCTGGATACCTGCCTACGCGGGTATGAGCGGTTTCAGTCTCGCAACCACATCCGCAATCGCCTCGACGGGTACATGGGGCGCAGCCGGTCTCGCATCGGCTGAATCGGATAGCATTGCACCACGATCGCACGCCAGATCAAAAGGAACGCAGATGAACAAGGTCTATGTCATCGCCCAAGGGGGTGGACCGACGGCGGTCATTAACCAGACGGTCACCGGCGCCGTTCTCGCCACCCGCGAGCATGACCCGGACGCCCGGTTCCTCGGCGCCCGCCACGGCGTGCGCGGAGTCGCAGGCGGCGATTATGTCACCCTGTCCGACCTTTCCGAGGCCGACCTGATGCGCTTTGCCAACACACCGAATTCCGGCCTCGGGAGCACCCGCGACAAGCCGGACGAGGACTACTGCCAGCGGGTCCTGGCCGGCCTCGACCAGGCCGGCGCCTCATCGTTCATCTATATCGGCGGCAACGACACGTCCGGCACGATGGCCATCCTCGACGATGCGGCCGGCGACGAGATGCATTTCGTCCACGCGCCCAAGACCATCGACAACGACCTCGTCGAGAACGATCACACACCCGGCTTCATGTCGGCGGCGCTGTTCGTCGCCAACGCTTTCCTCAGCGTCGATCTCGACTTCCGCGCCATGCCCGGTGTCTATGTGGGCATCGTCATGGGCCGCCATGCCGGTTTCCTCACCGCCGCCGCGGCCGCCTGGCGGCGCGACGAATCCGACGGGCCGCATCTGATCTACGTCCCGGAAGTGCCGTTCACCGAAGGACAACTGGTTAACGACATCCGGGGCGTACTCGACCGTCACGGCCGCTGTATCATCGCCATGTCGGAGGGCGTCCAGACCGCCGATCACCGGCCCCTGGCCGAAACCCTGATTCCTGCCCACCTGCATGAGCGCGACGCCCACGGAAACCTCCAGCTCTCCGGAGGCGATCTCGGGCAGGCGCTGGGTCTGGCCATCAAGGACGACCTGCCGGGCGTTCGCGCCCGCGTCGATACCTTCGGCTACCTGCCGCGCGGTTTCCTCGGCACGGTCAGCGAGATCGACGGGGCCGAGTCCTTCGCCGTCGGGCGTTTTGCCGCCGAAGCGAGCCGGCAGGGCAGCGGATCGGTCGCCCAGCAATACGAGAATGGCGAGACGGCGCTGAAACTGGTGCCGCTCGGGGCAGTGGCCAACAAGACCAAGCGCATGCCGGACGACTTCATGCGGCCCGACGGCTGCCATCTGACCGACACCGGCCTCGCCTATTTCCGCCGCCTGCTGCCGCCCCGCCCCGATACCTGGACGCCGTTCGTTTGAACGGTGGGTGCCAAACTCGGGTCGGGTCGAAGTCGACCGGCGGAGCTTCGTGGGCACGGGCTGCTCGGGCGTAACGCCCGCGGCAACCTTGTCCAGCGGGTCTCCGACCAGCACAGGGTCGGCCACGCCGCCCGCACCCGGCTTGTGGACGCGCGGCCTGCTGATCCGCCGAAACATCGCCGACGGCGATCTCGCCTACTTCTCAACATGGTGTCCAGCCGGGACGCCCATCGAAACGCTGGTCAAGGTGGAAGGACATCGCTGGGCGATCGAGGACA